>NZ_CAIKKU010000190.1 GCF_903828115.1 uncultured Thiodictyon sp.
GATACAGGCAAAGAGGATCTGCGAGTAGACGAACCCCGCGCACAGGTCGAACAGGTGTCGCGCCCGGCGCCGGGCGAGCGGCCGGGTCAGCGGGAACCCGGCCACCCAGCGCTGGAAGCGCGAGGACGCCAGGAGCCGATTGCGCAGGTCGAGCCAGCGGCGATGCCAGCCCGCGACCCACCCGCCGGGGACCACGGCCGGTTCGATATACTGCATCGGGTCCATACTAATCCCTCTGGTGTGCCGTTTCAGCGTCGGCATGTCGTTGGTGACTGACGCTCGAGTGAATCGGCAAAAATAGACGCTTTCCCCTGCCCAGTCAAATAAATTTGATTCGGAGCCAGTTGCGCCGCGCCCACATGTCGTGGTCAACCGCGACCATGCAGACAACGGTTGCCGGCGGTTTGCTTAACAGTGCAAATGCCTCGCTGTCAATGCTCCTTGACACGAAGCTATGTCAAGCTACACTAGCTACGGCTACGCGGTGACCGATCAGCGTCGCCCTGGGCGACTCTCCGAATCGCTGCTGTGCGGCACCAACACCCGGGGCGCGCCTTGAAATGTGGCTTCGTCTAAACCCTGATAGAGGTAGTAAATTAAATGGCTGTGTGGAAAACGCCCAAATCGCCGGGCCTCGCTGGCGGACCAGCGAAGCCCGCTGAGCAGAAAACCGCGAACCAGGCGGCCCCGGTCGGCGGGCCATCAAAGCCCGCTGAGCAGAAGACCCCGAACCAGGCGGGCCTCGTTGGTGGAGCAGCGAAGTCCACTGGGCAGAAGACCGCGAACCTGTCGGGCCTCACCGACGCGCAGGCGAGAGAATTTCACGAGCACTGGAAGCATGGCGTCTGGAGCTGGGTGATGATCGCCGCGGCCGTTCATCTGGTGACCTGGGCGTATCAACCCTGGTTCTAGGTGAGTCGCTTCCCCGCAACCCGGTTGCTCTGCGACGCACGCGTGTCCGCGGCGCGATCGGAATGATTGTTCGCGCGTCGGCGACTCGTCGGCCGTCGCTCCGGCCCCAGGCTCCGCCGGACTACGGACCGTGCCGGGCTCCTGACCCTTGACAGGCCCCAAGGGATTCCTCAGCCCTGCCCGGCTCGAGGTCGGCCGTCACCCGTCCGCTTGGTTGTATCCGCGGCGATATTGTCTTGCAGTCCGCCTTATGTAAACTGGCCCTGACACAAATAAATGTCAGTTAGTCTTGACACGGTCGGCCGACGGGTTAAACTAGTGCCGAGATCGTTGGGGCTCTGGAAGTTAGAAACGCGACAAGCGGAAGTGAAGCGCCACGATCCAGTGATCTATGCAGCGTGTCCCCGCCACCGGCAAAGGGACACTGGTTTTAACAACACGATGTGAGGTTACGAGAATGAATTCTGGCAACATCTCGGGTCTGACCAACGAGCAGGCGAAGGAGTTTCATGAGCACTGGAAGCATGGTGTGTGGAGCTGGGTGATGATTGCATCCGCGGTCCACCTGGTAACCTGGGCTTATCAGCCCTGGTTCTGATTCGGCCTCGCCCAGGCTTAAACGTAAACTAAGGTAATTTAAATGAAAGTCCCTTATCTGCTGGCCGATGAAAGCGTCAAGATCGAGCACCCGGAAGACGACTGGAAGGTCTGGACCGTGATCAATCCGGCCAACTGGATGGTGCCGTGGTTCATCGTGCTGATGGTCCAGATGTGGCTGGTCCACAGCTATGCCCTGTCCCTACCCGGCTATGGCTTCAAGGATCACGCCGCGAAGCTTCATGCACCCGTCGCGGTGGTCGCACCGGCGCCTGTCGCTCAGTAAAGCTCGCCCCCGGGGTCCAGTCCCGGTTCGCGACCGCGGGTCCAAGCGCCGCGGTCTAGTAAGTGATTCTTCACCCTCACGGGCGGGATCGCACATCATCCAAACGTTCTTAAGAGGTTACGAAAATGAATTCTGGCAACATCTCGGGTCTGACCAACGAGCAGGCGAAGGAGTTTCATGAGCATTGGAAGCATGGCGTGTGGAGTTGGGTGATGATCGCATCCGCGGTCCACTTGGTGACCTGGGCCTATCAGCCCTGGTTCTGATCCGCTCCTCTCTGCTCTGATCCAAATCTTACACTAACGAGGTATTTAAATGAAAGTTCCGTATCTGCTGGCCGATGAAACCATCGTCAAGATCGAGCATCCGGAAGACGACTGGAAGATCTGGACCGTGATCAATCCGGCCAATTGGATGGTGCCGTGGTTTATCGTGCTGATGGTCCAGATGTGGATGGTCCACAGCTATGCCCTCTCCCTGCCCGGCTATGGCTTCAAGGATTCCGTCGCGAAGCTTCATGCTCCCGTCGCCGTGGTTGCCCCGGCGCCTGTCGCCAAGTAACAGGCGGCCTTTAGCGGTCAGTCGCCACGGCTCGGGTTTCTGAGTCGTGGTGATCGTGTTCCCCGTACCCTGCCTGCTAAGTACTTCAATACTAATAGTTTATCTGACCGAACAATTGCAACTATCTGGTTGATAGGGTGTCGTATTGTTTTGGTTCTTATAGCGATCGACAAGAGGAAGGCGGTTGATTCGCTCAGCATCCGCCTGAAGTTCACCCCCCCGGATCGGGCTCGGCACCTGCTGCCGTACACCGCTTCTCGTCCGGTAATCGCTCCCGCGTCCCCATCGACAACGAGGTCGAACGCGCCCTCAGTCATTGGGTGATCGCCCGGCGAATCAGTTACGGCACCCACACCGCCGCGGGCTCCCGCATCTTTACCCTGCAAGCACCATCAGAAACTGCCCCCACGCGGTACTTGGCCGTGGCCTTACCTCGCGCCCACGCCGCCTTTGCCCGAAGTCTAGCACCACCGGCACCTCGTCAGGGTCTCCGTTCATTCGGCCAATCGGAATAGTGAAATCTTCATTGACGCCCGAGTTGATCATGTAAAATAGACGTTTCCCCGCCACCCAGTCAATGCATTTCCATGAGAGCCTGAGCCTGGATCGTTTCTCCTCGGGGTGGGTCCGGGCCTTGCTGCCGTTTCGCATGCCGCGAGTCATCTGGTAACCGCTGCGACGCGGCCGTTGGCCGCACCCGAACCTTAAAGAGTGCGACATCACCGCCATGAAAATCGGTCACACCGACCCTCCTGAAGACGACGACGCCCGGGAGACCGATCGCTGGACGGTCGCTGACCTCATCGACCTGGAATATTTCCTGGGCGCCGACGAGCAACTGCTGCACGAAGGGACCGCGGCCCGCAACGCACTGACGGAACGCGACCGCACCCTTTATCTAGACCGGATCGCCCCGGCGGTCGCCACCACCCTGCCCCATACGACCCTGCATCGGCGCCTGAGCCTGCGGCACTGGCTGCGCGAGCGCCGCGCCGCGGAACGCCCGGAACGGCGTCTGGTGCTGCCCGGGCGCACCTTCGCCCAGGCGCAGCGACTCACCGCGCTCGGGCTGGCGGTGCTCGGGTTCCTGATCGGCGTCGGCGCGGCCTCCGCCCTGCTGAGCTACGACGGTCATCGCCCGATCAATGTTGCCCTCTATCTCTTTGTGTTGGTTTTCGTCCAATTTCTGTTGGTGGGGGGGGCCTCGGTCGCCTGGCTGGTGCGCCGCGCCCGGCCGGTGGGCCAAGCGGTCCGGGATCTGAGCCTGCTCGGACGCCTGATCCGGCCCCTGGTGACCCGGGTGAGCCACTGGCTGCTGCGCCAGCATCTCCCCGCCACTCGCCAGGAGGTCAACGACCGCACCGCGACCCAGGTCGGACGCCTGCGCTCCCAATTCGCACTCTACGGACCCGTCTCCTTCCTGCCGATGCTGATCCCGGCGCAGGTCTTCGGCGTCGCCTTCAACCTGGGCGTGATCCTGACGACGATCGGGTTGGAGTGGTTCACGGACCTGGCCTTCGGCTGGCAGACCGCGCTGGACTTAAGCCCACAGTTCATCCATGACTTGGCCCGCTTCGTTGCCACGCCTTGGGGCTGGCTGTTCGGTGAGGGGATCGGCTATCCGTCGCTGGAGCAGGTCGCGGGCTCCCGCATCCTGCTCAAAGACCCGCTGTCCCTGCTCGACGCCGGCCATCTGCGCTCCTGGCGCTGGTTCCTGGTCCTGGCGGTCTGCACCTACGGCCTCCTGCCGCGACTCCTGCTGCTTGGCGCCTCGCTTCTGACCCAGCGGCACCTGCTGGAGCGGCTGCCCTTCACCCAGGGCCGCACCCAGGCCCTCTATGCCCGCCTGCTGACCCCCACGGTCGAGACGGCCACCCACGGCAGCGGGCATGGAACCGCGATGCCGATCCCGGCACCCGTCACGCACCAGGGTCCACTGGCACGGCCGATCGCCGCCCCCCCAACCCGCCCCCCGACGCCCCCGATGCCCCCACGCCCGACCGACCAGGTGGCGGTGCCGGGGCCCAAGGTTGCGGCACCGCAGAGCACCCCCGCGCCGGTTACGGACCGCCCAAGGCCGCTGCCGGCACCTCCACCCACCCCCGAACCGGCCGCAATCCGGGAACCCGAGCGCAAGCCGCAGACCCAACCCGACCGGGAGCCGGCGCCCCAGCCCATCGCGGGACTGGCGCCGCAGTCGGCGGCGGCGCTGGAGCCGCAACCGAGCCCGGAGGAGCCGGCACACCGACCCGAACGAGCGGCACCACCGACACCGGAGCCCGAACCGGAACCTGCGGTTGAGCCCGCACCCACGCCCACGGCAGCGCCGCTGGAACCCCGTGGGACCGAGGTGTCGGGCGGCATCGCCGCCGACGCCTGCCTGGTGCTGGTGCAACTCGATGTGGACGAAGTGATTGAAAGCGCGCAGCGCCATCGCGTGGCGGAGCTGGTCGGAACCCTCACCGGCTGGCGGGTCGCCGCGTCCGCGTCCTTTGGTTCGGGCAGCGCCATGACCGCCGGGGTGGTGAACTGGGTCGAGGGCCAACGCTGGCAGGCCCCGCCGGCACGGGTCGCGGTCATCATGGACGGCTCCCAGCCGCCGATCACCGAGAACCTGCGCTTCCTGCGCGAGTTGCGCGCCGCCGCCGGCACCCAGGCGCAGGTGCTGCTGGCCCTGGTCGGCGACCCCCAGGACGACGACCCCCTGCCGCCGGTGCGCGCCTTCGACTTCACCGATTGGCAGCGCAAGATCGCCCAGTTGGGTGACCCCTATCTGCGGCTGGACATGCTGGCCCCCGGGGGCGATGACGGAGATGCCTGATGGCGCTTGAGATCCCACGCCTGGCGATTATGGGACACCCCAACGCGGGTAAGTCCTCCGTGGTCGCGACCCTCACCGAAAACGACCGCATCGCCATCGACCAACGGGCCGGTACCACCACCGAATCCGATGTCTATCCGGTCATCATCGACGGCCAAACGGTCATCGAGTTCATCGACACGCCGGGCTTCCAGAACCCCAGCGCGATCCTGGAGTGGTTCCAGGCCCATAGCGCCCAGTCGGACCTCGCCGGGGCCTTTGTCCTGGCCCATCGCGCCGATCCGCTGTTTGCCCACGACTGCGCCCTGCTGGAACCGGTCGGGGCCGGGGCCGGTATCATCCTGGTCGTGGACGGCTCCAAGCGCATCAAGGAGAAAGACCGCATCGAGATCGAACTCCTGCGCCTGACCGCCCGC
Organism: uncultured Thiodictyon sp.; assembly: GCF_903828115.1. GTDB lineage: Bacteria > Pseudomonadota > Gammaproteobacteria > Chromatiales > Chromatiaceae > Thiodictyon. Next base: position 5,594 of record NZ_CAIKKU010000190.1, read on the forward strand.
CCGCGCATGGCGATCCTGAACAACCTGACCAAGCAACCCCGTTACATGGAACAGTGGCAGGACGCCTTGAGCAAGGCCTTCAACTCGGTACGTGAGTTCAATGCCCATCGCGCCACCTACGCCGAGCGCCTCAAGCTCTTGAGCGCACTCAAAAGCATCGACCAGCGCTGGGAGCCCCGCCTGGAGCAGACCATCGACGCCTTCGCGCGGGACTGGGAGCGGCGCATCGACCAGGCCGCCACCACCATCTTGGACCTCTTGCGTGAGAGCCTCTCCTTTCGCTACAGCGAGAGCTTCAAGAACAACAAGCTGGTCTTCAAGAGCGGCCAGGAGCGGGCCAAAGACGCCGTGATGGCCGCCTTTGGGGATGGCCTGCGGGCCCTGGAGGTCAGGGCCCAGGAACAGATCCGCGCCAACTTCCGGCACAACGTCTGGAACCTGGCCCCGGGTTCGATCCTGGACCAGGACCTGCTGTCCGAGGAGGTCAGCAGGTCACTGGGGATCTCCCGCGGCCAACTCGCCCTGGCCGGGATCGCCGCGGGGGCTGCCTCCGGGGCTACCATCGATCTGGCCACCGCCGGGAGTTCCCTGGGTGCGGCGGCCTTTCTCGGGGCTGCCGCCGGGGGCCTGCTGGGATTCATGGGGGGTAATGCCCTGGCCAAGCTCGATATCGAACAGGCGGCCGGCACCCAGCGCTTCACCGTGGGTCCGGTGACCAACCCCAAGTTCCCGTTCATACTGCTCGATCGGATCATCCTCTACAGCGCCCGGGCCATGAACTGGGCGCACGGCCGCCAGGCGGCCGATGAGGCAGCGCCCGACCGGGTACCGGACAAGGAGATCCCGTCCAAGGGCTTCACCGAGTCCCTGAGCACGCAACAACAGCGTGACTTGGCACGCTTCTTCGGCGCGGCGCGGCGCGGCAAGTCATTTGATCGTGAAGACGACTGCCGGGAGCTGATCAAGGCGATACTACGCGACGTCGCGCAGGACCGGATCGACAGCCGGGCCGATCTGTGAGCGACGCGGCCCACCAGGCAGCGCCGCCCCCTTTCTGGACCTGTTCTTAACTCAGATACGCCGAAAAAAAACGTTGCCGTTGAGTGCTGATCTGGCATCGGGGCGTCAGTCTTCAGGACCAGCAATATCGCACGTTCCGTGCCTGTTTGGTCAATCCGAGGGGGGAGTTTAAGCCCAGCACCGGGACATCGGGGAGGGTAGATCATCCCGGCTGCCCTCCGCAGCAGTCGCCAGGAACGCGGGGAGACGCCGACTCAGGCAGCGCCCCCCCAGGTCGGACCTCGGGTCTCGACCCGAGGGTCCAACCTGACCCCTTACAGCAGACTCATCCGCGAGTTGATATTGTCGTGCGCGACCTTCCCGTGCACAAAGGCCCCCAGGAGATGCACACCAACCAGGCCCATGAGCACCCAACCCACCAGGAGGTGGTACTGGAAGAGCGTCTTGGCCCAGACGTCGTTCTTGCCGATGATGCCGGGCAGGGTCCAGTTGAAGAACTGAACCTCATGGCCGGCGGCGGCGGTACCGAGCCAACCGAGGATCGGCATGGCGATCAGCGCCAGGATCATGAGCCAATGGACCAACTTGCTCGGCCACCGCAGCAGGAAGGTCAGCGGCGGATCGTAGGGCGGGATGCCGCTACTGCGACGCATGAAGAGGACCAGCACCCCCACGATCAGCACCACGACGCCGAAACTCTTGTGGTACTTCAGAAGGTCGGGCCCGAACAGCTTTTGAGTACCTTCGACACCGAAGAAAAAGAACAACATGCCGACAGCGAGAAGACCGAGGACCGACAAGGCCCCGACCCAATGCAAAATGCGCCGGAGAAAGCCGTAACGATTCGTCTGCATAAAATACCTCTACAATAGGGTGAACCGCGGACCTGACATCGGCCCTCGCTAAGGCTAGCACGACTCGCCATCCGGTTGCAGCCCCGTTTGACGACTGGGGTCTGAATCTGTTTCACTCTCGGGATCTGGCGCCCAAGGCCGCGCGTGCCGACCGCGAGCCGCGACGCGCTTCCCCGCGGCGAGTCCTACTAATACAGTTGGTCGTATTGGCAGTCCAAGCGCCCTATTAGTAGTGCCACAATCCTATTGCTCGGTAGTGCAGGCCGGTGCCCGGCCGGTCCGGCGTTAGCGCGAATGCGTTGCCCCACCCGGGGCACCGTGCCCTAGTGCGCGACAACCACCCGATTGCGCCCCTGCACCTTGGCCTGATTCAGGGCCGCGTCCGCCCGGGCCAGGAGCGCCGCGGCCGTGGCGGCCCGGTCCTCGCCCCCCGCCAAGGCGACGCCGAGAGGGGCGGGAGTTCCTCGCCGCCGCCACGCAGAGGCAACACCGCAAGCGCCTGGCGGAGCCTTTCGAGCCGGCCGCGGGCGTACTCCAGGGTGGCATTCGGCAGCAGCAGGGTGAACTCCCCGCCCCCGGAATGGCAGGCGATGTGAGCGGAGCAACAGACCGCCAATCGCGCGCAGTGCCAGGTCCCCGGCCGCGAGTCCGTGAGTGTCGTTGAACGCCTCGAACCCGTCGAGATCCAGCACGGCGACTGCCAGGGGCTCATCACAGCGCCCACGGCGTTCAATCTCACGCGGCAGGGTCGCGTCCAGATAGCGGCGGTTTGAAGAGTCCGGTCAGCGGATCACGCAGGGCCTGGTCGCGCAGGGCCTCTTCGAGACGCTGGACATCGGCCAGACTGGCACGCAGGACGTCCTCGACCGTCTTGTGCAGCTCGATGTCCACCAGGGCCGTCAGGTGTCTGGCGGATTCCACCTCCTCCGCGGTCCAGGGCAGGCTGCGCTGGCGCATGGTCTCGATCCAGGCCGCGAACGACTTGCGCGGACCGAGCCGACCGTCGGGGGCCAGGGTCGTCGCCTTCTCCGGATTGCCGGCCCAGGCCACCCGGCGCACCTGCTCGCCACGAAACCACATCAGTTTGACGAGCGGGGGCCCCGACAGGGGGAAGAGGGCCAACCCGGCCGCGGTCGGCGCCAGGTCCGCCGCCGTCGGCACATGCTGGGTGGCCAGGTCCTGCACCATCCAGCCCAGCAGTTCCCGCAGCCCCCGCCCCAGCCGCCGGGGCTGACCGTGGTGGCAGGCGATCAGGCCCCAGAGGGCACCAAGAGCCGACGCGCCTGGGCCGGGATGTCCGAGGCCGGATAGTGCAGGCCGAGATAGGACTCCTGGGGCAGGCCGCGAGACTCGGCGATAACCTCCCCATGCCAGTCGGCGTCGAAGCGGTAGACCATCACCCGGTCGAAGCCGGGGAACTGCTGCAACAGCAGACTGGGCCTTCGCCTCCAGCCCCGACTCCGCGCGCACCCAATGCAGCTCGGCCATGGCGGGCGCCGGGTCCGCCGCCCCCTCGGGATCATCGCCCGCCAGCGGCTCCAACTCCAACACCGTGAGGTCGCCCGACTGATGGACATAGCCGGCCAGGGTCAGCCCCGTGCCCGGGACCTGCCAGGCGAACCCGCCCGCGACGGCGGGCATAACCCGATGGCGGGCCAGGCCCTCCTGGACGGACCGATGCAACTCGGCTCCGAGGGTTTTGCCGAACTCGCGACCCACCGGATCCTGGCCTGCCTTTCACGGTAAAGGACCCAGGACGGTGCACCGCACCCGGCACAGCGCTAAGCTAGGCGCTGTTGCCAATATCATCACACCGAATTGCACGCTTGAACCACCTGACTTGGAGTCGCCGAACATGCAGCCCCGCGCCCTCCCCTTATTCCTGTTTTCCGCCCTTTGTCTCGGCCCCGCCTGGGCGACAGATAGCGGACCCGGGGCCCACGCCCGGGGTCCATTCGATTACGCCTCCGGAGTCTATACGGTGGTCGGCGGCGATACCCTGGGGTCGATCGCGGCGCGCTTCGGCACCCCGATTGCCCAGATCCAACAGCGCAACGGCCTGACCTCGACGCAGATCGGTGTGGGCCACCAGCTGCTGGTGGGAAACCCCGCGCCAAGCGCCCCGGCGGCGGGCACCGCGCCGACCGGCGTCACCACCGTCGTTACCGGCCCGCCCCCTGCGCTCGCCCCCAGCGCCGCTCCTGCGCCTGCCCCCGCCCCCGCTCCAAGCCTGACCACCACGGCTACCCTGGCCGCGACCGCCCCGCCCCAGGTCCTCGCACCCCCGCCCCGCCCCGCCGATCCCTGGCCCCGGAAGATCCAGGTCGATGATCGAACCCTGTTGGTCTATCAACCCCAGATAGTCAGTTGGAGCGGCAATCAATTGGTGCTGCGCGCCGCGGTGGCGGTGCTGCCGCTGGGCCAAGGCGACGAGGCCTTCGGCGTGATCGAGGCGCAGGCCCAGACCCAGGTGGACCGGGTGCAGCGGCTGCTGGTCTTGCAGGGACTCAAGGTCACCAAGGCCGACTTCCCTACCGTGCCCGCGCTGGCCGGCTCACTGGCGCCCGCGGTGGCCCGGCAATTCGGCGCCCAGGTCCGGGTGATCCCATTGAACCGTTTCGAGGCCGCGCTCGCCGCGACCCCGATCCAGCCGGCCGCGGGGGTGGCGGTCAAGAATCCCGTGCCGCGGATCATCCCGAGCTTCGAGCCGGCCATCCTGATCCCGATCCAGGGCCAACCGGTGCTGAAGGGCATCCCGGACACGAAGTTCCAGCGGGTCATCAACACCCGGGCGGTCATCCTGACCGAGGGCGCCGACGGCCCCTACTATCTGCACCTGCTCGACGGCTGGGTCAGCGCCCAGTCCCTGGCCGGACCCTGGACCCATGCGCCCATCACCCCGGCCGGCATGGACGACATCGCCAGCCGGCTCGCCGCCGCCGGTCAGGCCGACCTGCTGAACGGCCGCCCCAGCATCCCGACCATGCAGTTGCTGGCAGCGGGCATCCCGGATGTCTATGTCACCGAAACCCCGGCCGAACTGATCGTCTTCAAGGGCCAGCCCAAGCTGGTGCCGATCGCCGGCACCGGGCTTAAGTGGGCGGCCAACGCCAGCGCGCAGGTCATCGTCGACACCAGTGACAACAGCTATTACGCCCTGCTGGCCGGGCGCTGGTATCGCGCCGCCGACTTGCAAGGGCCTTGGTCCTTTGTGGCGAGCACCGCCCTACCCACGGACTTCAAACAAATCCCCGTCAACTCGCCGGCCGGCGTGGTACTCGCCACGGTGGCCGGAACGCCCCAGGCGCGCGAGGCCCTGATCGCCAACGCCATCCCCCAGACCGCCGCCGTGCGGCGCCGGGGTGGGCCGACCTTCAAACCCGTGTTTGACGGCCCTGCCACCGTGAGTCTGCTCGCGGGCACGGACCTGGAGTACGTGGTGAACTCCGAGACCCCCATCGTGCGGGTCGGCGGCGCGACCTACTACGCCCTGCAGGCCGGCGTCTGGTTTGAATCCGCCACCCTAGATGGCCCTTGGGCGGTCGCCGATTCGGTCCCGAGCGCGGTCTACGGCATCCCGCCCTCCTCCCCCCTGCACTACATCACCTATGCGCGGGTGTATGGGTCGACCCCGGAGGTCGTCTACGACGGCTACACCCCGGGTTACCTGGGAACGGTCGCGACCACCGACGACGTGGTCGTCTACGGCACCGGCTACGATTACCAGCCCTGGGTCGGTGACGACTGGTATGCGGCGCCCGAGACCTTCGGTCTGGCCGCCGAACCGTTCTATGACCCGCGGCTCGGCTATGGCTATGGCTTCGGTCAGGGGCTTGCGACCGAGGCGGCGGCCGACGCCTACTGGGGCGGGGCCGACTATCGGCCCGGGGTCGCGGGCCGCGGCTGCTGTCTCGGCACCGGCACCAAGGTTTACGGCCATTGGGGCGACACGGTGGCCGCCGGCACCCGCACCTGGTACGACGGCGCGGGCGCTGCCGTGGGCACCGGCGCCCGCGGGGACTATGTCGACCTGGGCACCGGGACCACCGGCGGTTATGCGGCCGGACGCAGCGTCGACCTGGCGACCGGCGCCGTCCAGGGCGGCTACGGGCGGACCTTCGACACGGCCGACGGCGCCACCGGAGCGGTCGCCGCGGGGGCGCGCTACAACCCTGTGACCGGCATCCAATCCGATGCCGCACGGGAGACCGCCACCGGCCCGGGCGGCGATTCCATTTCCCGGGATACGGCAACGATCCAGGGACCCTCAGGCGCGACCGCCACCGTCCACCAGACCGCTTTCGACAACGCCCACACCGGAGCGGTCGACAGTGTGGACAGCGTTCGAGTTGGCGACAGCCTCTACGCGGGGTCGGACGGCACCGTCTACCGCCACACCGATGACGGCTGGCAACAGCGCGGCACCGATGGCTGGCAGGAGCCGACCATTGACACGGGCTGGGCGGACCGGGAACAACAGGCGCGCACCCGCGGTGAGGACAGTGTGGGCGACGACGGCTTCGGCGCCGGCGGATTGGGCGTGCCGCGGGTCGGCACCGAGGGGCTCGGGGACGGCGTCGGCGGCGACCGGCTGGACGGCGGCGACCTGTTCAGCGGCAACGTCGGCGCCCGCTTCGGCGGCGGGGGCTTCGGCGGCCGCTTCGGTGGGCGACGCTGATGGTGGGTCGGCCCGTCGCGGGCACGCCGCCCGAGCACCTGGTGCGCCGCGACTTCAGCCTTGCCTTCCTGCTCGCCGTGGCCCAGTTCGGCCTCCACATCCTGGTGATCTTCGAGGCCGCCAGGTGGATACTGGGCGCGGACCCCTGGCTTAGCCAGCACCTCGGCCAAGCGCTGGCGGCCAAGGTCATCATTTTCGTTTGCTTCGCCGTCCTGTTCGGCCTGCACTTCATGGAGGCGGTGGCCTGGGGCCTCTTTCTTTGGCACCAACGCCTGTCGGCGAATCTGACGGAGGCCATCTATTTTTCGGCCGCATCGATCACCGGACTAGGTTACGGGGATGTCGTGCTGGCCTCACCCTGGCGTCTCCTGGGACCCCTGATGGCCATCAACGGCCTGCTCATGTTCGGGTGCTCGACCGCCTTTCTGATCGTCGTGATACAAAAAGTTTGGGACCATGTGCTGTGACGGCCCGCGTGGCCGCCGACCGACTTTAGGGCACGGGGACCAGATGCCCGCCAGGTGCTCGCTGAGAATCAGGACGACCATGACCAGCACCGGGTGCAGATGGAGGATCTTGCCGACGATCCTGGGCGACAACACCGTGGCCTCGATGGCGTGAATGACGGCGATGCCCAACAAGGCATAGAGGGCCAGGGCGAGCGCACCCAATTCGCGGTCGATCACGGCGGGCGGGACGGCCGCCACGCCGGGCGGTTGCGCGGCTTGGCGCCAGGCGAGATCGGCCGAGCGTTGCGCGGCCACCAGACCCGGCGCCTTGACCCGCAGGAACCAGCCCTCGAAGCGGCCACTCGCGGCCCCGCCGCGCAGGAGTTGATCCCTCAAGCGCTGCTTCTCGTCGCAAGCGTCAGCCGGCGCTCCAAGCCCGCCCGCTCGGTCCCCAAGCACAGCCGGCGCGCGAGGGCGACCACGATGGACCGGATCAGGTACGACAGCAGAAAGGTGAGGAAGGCGATGAAGAAGACATCGCGCAGCCCAAAGACGGCGAGCGCCAACAGTCCCCAGATGAGGAGGCGGTTCCAGGGCACACGGACAACCCCGGCCGGCACGGCATTCATGTAACCCTACTCCCGGGCAACGGGGCGAGCGGCCGGCCGGGCAGCGTCGCGGCTCCAGCCGCCCTTCCCCGTCGCGTCCGATCGCCCGACGGATCTAACCAAACTTGCGCTTATAGACGATCCACAGCGCCAGGACGGCCAGCGGGATGGTCACGAGATAGATCGAGAATTGATCCAGAAAACCGAGACCGACGGCCGTCGCCGCCAGGATGCAGCCTAAGAGCAGGAAGGTCCAATTGAAGTGCACCCCGGCCAGGTAGGTACTTAAGGCAAGCATCAGCAGCGAGTAATCCGCGGCCGCGCCCCGGTCGGTGACACCCCCAAACTCAAAGAAGAGGACGATCTGGATCGCCGCCAGCGCACCCAGCCAGTGCAGGACCTGGGAGCGGATCATGTCCCACACCGGGCCGCCCTGCCCTTTCGCCTCCAACCAGCTCCGGCCGATACTGGCGGCCGCATAGACCAACACCAGGACCGACCAGTAATAGCGTCCACCGGTGTCCTCTGCTTGAGACACGGCAGAGCCGCCGATCGCAAGCACCAAGAGGATCACAAAGATCCAAAAATCGGCGCGGGAAACCCCCGCCCCGAATCGTGCCATGGCGGCGGCGCCCAGGTGGCCGCCCGCGCCCGCCCGCTTAGAGTTCTCCGACATGGGTATTCTCCGACATAGGTGTTCTCTCGTTTGGGTTACTCGATGGTCATCCGCCGTGGGCAAACGCTGCTCACTTGCGCGAGGTTGGGGCACTGCCCCGCGACCGACTCCCGCGACCGGGGCAGGACCGGCGCGGCGGCGTTCCCGCCGCTTGCCCGGCCGGCACTTTTGCCGGTCGATTGTATGCCCTCCCGGACCGGCGTTGGTAAAAGAAATCGGCCACCAGAGATCACCCCTGCGGCTTGTTATTGCCACGTGACAACTGCGCGGTAAGGCCGCTCGTTGCGCTGAGTCTGAGTACCGGGCAGGACGCGCGCTTGAGTCAAGGACAACGCGGCAAGGGGATCGCCCGGCGATAGTTGTCACGTGACAATATGCAGGTTCATCTTGACAATAAGCGATAGCGTTTGGTGCATCCGCACCTTAAGAGATCCGTCTTCGGGCTGCCGACGCTCGGCCTGGTACCATCAGGCGCAAATGTCTTGATTCAGTTGCCTGGACTGAAGACGCTTGAAACCGAACAATCGCGGGGGTCGGCGGGGGCGACGCTATACCCGGGCGTTCGGGGGCTTCGCGCATGGCGGAATGGGCCGCTGCTGCCGCGCCCTGGCCAGACCCGGCGCAACCTTGCCAACGCGAGATAAACTCTCTGTTTTACATTGTGTTATATGCGAATTGTCAGTTGACAATTCGCCCGCTCAAGCCTCTTGCGCTACTTTGACGGCGCGTAGTAACGCTCCATCATGGCCGTCACCGCGGCCACTGCTTCCTCTTTTCCCGCCCCACTATTGCCATCGACCTGGATAATCAATCCGCCCCGTCCGTGACGGCGTGCGACCGCGAACACCTTGCCCGTCTCCTTGGTTGTCGCCGTCTCAAGGGGCGCATTGGGCCTTGCTGCCTTCGGTTCTGCCGCGGCGCTCGTCAGGACGCGAAAGAGGTCTGCCGCCGTCGGCTTCTCCGGCAACGCGGCGAGTTCTGTCGCCCTCTCGATCACCAGGCCACGGGTCTTGCCATTGAGCAGCGGCTTGATCACGCGCGCCTGATTGACGGTCATCTCCCGCACGTCGCGCACCGCATCCACGATGATCGGGTCCAGCCTCGCCAGGTCGAGGTATCGACTCAGCCACCCTTCGGAGCGCTCAAGGTTCATCGCCATCTGCTTTTGACTTCCGTCAAAATAGAGGTTCAAGGCCTGAAGATAATCCACCGCCCGCTCGTAGTCGCTCAGATCCTCCCGGTGTCTGTTCTCGATGTCGGACAGCCGAAACGCCTCCAGATCGGTGAGATCACGTTCCTCGATCAGAAAATCGTACTTGAGGAATCGCGCCGTCCAATGTCGGCGGGCACCTGAAATGACCTCGTATTCATAGGGACCGCCATCAGTCACCCGCCGTACCACGGCCGGAAATTCCTGGCCGCCTTGCTGCCTGAAGCCCTCGATCAGATCCGCACAGGACTCCGGCGAGAGCAGGTCATAGCGGCGGTTGTGCCGAACCCAGATGCGACAGCGATCAGGATTAACGCGCCGCACGACCCGCGTGATCTTCTTCCCGGATGACACCTCCCAGATCGCACCTTCCCGCCCCGCGAGAATCCCTGTCGGTGGTGCCGCTGGCGGTGTCTGTCCCGTCGGCGCCGACCCGCCGGGATCAACCGGCTCCTCCACCCTTTGCGTACCCCTCGCAAGGGCCTTGAACATCTCCCCGGTCGAACCTTTCGCTGCCATCGTCATCTCCTCCCACCAACTGATTACATCAACCCCTGTGCCCGTAGCGCCTTGTGGTGGCTCGGCCAGGTGGACCGCACCAGCGTCAGGATTTCGGCGTTCACCAGATCAAACAGCATCATCGCACGCAGAAGTGTCTTGCGGTTCGCCGCGGTCTTCTCCAGTTCGTAGACCGTTCTCATCATGACGCCCGCGTTATCCACAGCCGCTGAGTCATGCATTCGCGCCTTCATCAGGTAGGTGCCGAAACTCGCCTGCAGATGATCGGCCAACTGGACGTGCACGGGCTTTACCTCATTGACCCGCGTCATCAGGACCTTCACGAACTTCGATCGCACCGTGCCGACGCGGCGCTCGATCACGTCCAGCGTCTCGTTGAGCATCTGGATGAACGAAACGGTACTGTAGAAGTCCAGCAGGCCAAGGGACATCGGGATGATCAACGCGTTGCTCGCGTACAATGCGTTCAGGCTGATCATGCCTAACGAGGGGGGAGGGTCGATCACTACCACATCGAAATTCACCGCAATCGTGTCGATGCCGTCCTTGAGCCGATCCAACTTCGCGGTGCCCGCCGCCAGGGTGTACTCCGAGCGATACAGGTGCAGATTGGAAGGCACCAGAAAGACACCGTCAAAGTAGGTTGGTCTCACCGCGTATGCCAGATCGGCCCGGTCCCCCTCCAGGAACGGCAAGAGCGTCTCATCCGGGCTCAGGTCGGCCTCCGGCACATAGCCGAAGATTGCCGTGGCAGAGGCTTGCGGATCGCAATCCACCAACAATACCCGTAGACCCTGCCGCGCCAGGTATTGCGTCAGATGCACCGCCGTCGTGGTCTTCCCGGAACCACCCTTGAAGGACTGGCACCCGATGACGACCGGCTCCTCGTCCGCCCCTCGCCTCAGGCGCGTACCCAAAACCTCGCGCGCAGCATTGATCTGGGCGAGGGTATAGCCGATCCGCTTTCCGTTGCGACCGATTTCCGGTGTCGAGAGTTTGCCCTCCGCCTCGGCATCACGGATCGTCTGGTCGCTCCTGCCGATCAGTTCCGCCGCCTCCCGCATCGCATAGAGGCGCGTGTCACGCTTGACATGATCCGGCGCCAGGTTGTAATCCTTGAGGCGGTCCCGCACCCCCTGGATCCGCCCCAACAGGTCTTCAATGGAACGCTTGGCGCGCATTGTTTTCGTCTCCTCTGATGATCGATTTGGCCCAATTACAACACTATCTTCGCATTTGGCCAATCCTGACTTGACGAAACCATGGTTCAATGTCTATCTTGGTGACTGAAAATCGATGTTTTTTCGTGCCTCCCCATGCAAGACGACCAACCAGACGCCGCACCCAGGGACCTCAAGCGAACCCTTGAACGCCTGGAACGCCAGGCCCGGGAGCGCGCGGTCAAGCAGCAACGCGACGCGCCCGCCGCCGCGCCGACCAGCCCCGCACCCCGCACCAAGGCGTTGCGTCGCACCAATGCCGGCGTACCTGGACCCAAGGTAATCGCCGAGGCCAATGCCCGACTCGAACGCTTTCTGCGTGAGCGCGGGATCGAGCAGTTTGAACTCTTCCCCTCAGCCGAGTACCCGACACCCTTGACGCGTCTGCCGCTCTTCCCCCCGGTTCAACGCAGTACCGCCCGTGAACTGGCCGCCGCGGCAGATTGGATCGCCCTGGAGTCTCGCTGGGACGGCGGCGGCGTTTACAAGGCCGGCCCGGCACTGACGGTTTACGACGAAGACACCCTGTTTGGGTTGATGAACATGCGCCAGCAGGGCATGACCGGACCTGCCGACCGACTACCCATACCGGCCCCGCCGAGCGTCGCGCTCAGTGGCCTGGCGCCGGGCAATCCAGTGCGCGTGCACGCCCTCTACTGCCTGGTATCCCAACTGGAATCCGTGATTCAGGGCTACACACCGCCGCGCGGCTGGGGCGGGCGGGCAATCACCAAGCGCCGCGAGAGCATGGAAAACCTCGCCGCGATCACCCTGAAATTCCAGAAGCCCAAGGGCGGCGACGCCTTCCATGGGAAACCGATTCAACTGATCTTCATCGAGTACGTCGCCACCGCCGAAGACGCCTGTTACTATGTTCAGTTCCACCCCTTGGTCTCCCAGTGGCTGGAGGAATACCGCACCTTCCTGGACTTCGACATCCGACGCCAACTTTCGCCCCTTGGCAAGGCCATGCACCGCTCCCTCGCAAGCCAACGCAGCAACCGCACCTTCTCGATCCCACTGACGGAGTTTTTCGCCAGCATCGGCGCCTTCGGCGAACTGCGCGACCGCAAGCGCGAGGCCATCCCGCAGCTGCAGAAGCTCATCACCCTTCAGTTCCTCGAGTGCTTCGCCATTACCGGCACCGGTCGGCGCACACCCTGGCTGCTCGCGGTGACCTTTATTCGCCGCAAGTAACTGCCCGGCCATCCATGGCACCTGAATCCCGCGGTTGGTCACGCCAAGACGCCCGGAAATACCATCGGGTAAGCAACGTCACCAGATCCCCCGCCAGGTGAATGGCCGACGCAGATAAGGTACTGGAGCACCTCGGCGAGCTTGGCGCCTTGGCCTGAGAACGGCCCTTTCGAGGTTCAGGCCCCGTCCTGTTTCCCACGCAACGACGCAACCAACCAAGCCGCCGCCCGATTGCGCCCGGCAGAGTGGACCGCACCGCCGCCCACCGCTACCGCAGCACCGTCCTGTTTCCCACGCTCCGCGGTCCACGGCCGAGCCCTCGCGCGCCGCTACGGCCCGGTACCACCCCAGCGACGCCTACCCAGGGCCTCTCAATGCCCTCAACAACCGCGGCGCTTACCTACGACGACCGTCGTCCTCTTTCCCACGAAGCGCCCTTTGACCTGCACGACCCGCTGACCGGTCGCCGTCGCAATCGCTCCCCATCCGTCACCCCGTAACCCTCCCAAGCCGCCGCCACACATTCACCGAATCACTGTTTTCCATCGCTTACCCAATGCCTTAGCCCACTACTCCCGGCTTGGCTACAGCCCCCTGACCGCCCCGTCCTCTTTCCCCCGGAACGCGCGAATTACCCCCCCCAAAGCCTTACACGGGTCATCTGCGGGCCGCCGCGCCAGGCCGGCGAGCCGGCTCCCGCCCAACTGGATCTGCACCGCCGCGCCCCGAACCGCTGCCCCACCGCCCTGTTTCCCACCAAAACCGACCGCCGCCACCGCCCTGGCCCGCATGCCGTCCCCCTGTGCTTGCCAGTCCCGCCAGAGCCCAAGTCGTCCTCAGTCTCCGTCCCTTTTCCCACGAAGCCAACCCAGTGCACACCGCGATATCGGACACTTAGAACCCCTTCTTGCCCAAACTTTTCAGAACCGGCAGAGCCCCCTGCACCAGCCCCCCAGCCCGCCGTACCAGCCGGCCCCTCTCCCGACCCGACCCGCGGCCACCCCGACCACGCGCAGCCCCCCCTTCAGCCCCGTCCTCTTTCCCACGGAAACTCACCATCAGCAACCCCCGGCGGCACCCGAAAAACCAACATAAACATTCTATTTTCAATCGCCTAAGCCGCTCTGAAGCCGCCCCGCCAGCCCCCGATCCGGCCCCGAGCCCAACGCCACACCGCCCGCCGCGCGCCCCGCCGACTCATCGCGCCGCCACCTTATCCACAGCCTTACCGTCCCTTTTCCCACGCTCCACCGTCCATCTTCCCCGTCTCGACCGGCCTCTTTCCCACGCTTGAGCGGCCACCTTCCCACGGACCGCCGTCCCTTTTCCCCCGGAACCGTTCACAAACACCTTCTAACACATTGCGCCACCGAGCTTTTTCAGCGCTGCCCCGCTTCTAGTAATATAGAGTAGTATTTAGTACAAACCTAGTACCGCGGCAGTGGCCGCAACAACTTCTCTTTTTTTTGTTTCCTGCTGAACTCAGACAGGCCCTGCCGGACACCTTCGCTCATGCAACATCCCCCACTCGTTTCCTGCTGCACCGCCCCGCGCGTCCGCTGTGGCATCAAGCCGCAACGCCGCATAGACTGACCCCCTTCACCGCGCAGCCAAGCCCCTGGCGGGCTGGAGAAACCGGCTTTGAGCCGCACAGGGTACTTCCACCACTCAGCCTTCAGGACATCATCACCCAGGACGTCGCGACCATCGCCGCCGACGCGCCCCTGTCTGCCGCCCTGGACCAGATGACTACACGCCGGATCCGCTCCGTCCTCGTGACCGACGATGGCGCCTTGGCCGGCATCGTCACGGGTCATGACCTGATCAGGGCCGCCGCCCGTGGAATCGCATTCGCGACCCCGGTGGCGGCCCTGATGAGCCATCCCGTGCTGAACCTTCCGGCGCACACCCGCCTCGCGAGTGCCTACGGGCGGATGCGTCGCACCGGCCTGCGGCATCTGGTCGTAACCGGGCGTGACGGCACCCCGGCCGGGATCGTGAGCGAAACCGACTTCTTTCTGCACCTGTCCGCGGCCCAATTGATCGGCGCCCTGACGGTTGCCGATGTCATGGACCCGAACCCCACCAGGCTGGGTCCTGATGCGACCCTGGCTCAAGTCCTGGCGGCCGTTGCGACCGCGCCAAGCGATTGCGCCGTCCTTACGCACGGGTCGCAGCCACTCGTCATCGTCACCGAAGGCAGTCTGCTGGCCCGCTTGCACGAGGGTGCAGATCTGGTCACCACCAGGCTGATCGATCAACCGGATAAGGTGCCCGCCCTCGCCACCATCGCCACCGGTGCCTCCCTTCCCGAGGCCCGTGCCCTGTTCCAGTCCCGCCAGGTCCGCACCCTGGCGGTGGTGCACCGCGACGGCGCCTTGGCGGGGGTCCTGGGTCTGCGCGCACTCATCGGCGTGGCCTTGCCCGATCGCGGGGGTGGCCGGGCCGGCGTGCCCACGACCACGGCACCCTCCCGCGTACGCCTGCGCCAGTTTCAGCGCGCCGTGCAGCAGAGCCCCGTCTCCGTGATCATCACCGATACCGACGGCACCATCGAGTATGTCAACCCCCGCTTCTGCGAAGTCACCGGCTATCGCGAGGAC
This sequence comes from uncultured Thiodictyon sp., assembly GCF_903828115.1. GTDB lineage: Bacteria > Pseudomonadota > Gammaproteobacteria > Chromatiales > Chromatiaceae > Thiodictyon. The sequence goes on from NZ_CAIKKU010000190.1 coordinate 20,628, forward strand.
GAGGTATTGGGTCGCAACCCGCGGGTCCTGAAGTCCGGCGCGCAAGACCCAACCTTCTATCAGGCCCTGTGGCGGGCCATCTCGGCCGGGCGGGTGTGGAAGGGGGAATTGTGCAACCGCCGCCGCGACACCTCCCTGTATTGGGAGGCCGCCACCATCTCCCCGGTGCGTGACGATCGCGGCGACATCGTCAAATTCGTCGCGGTCAAGGAAGACATCACCGCACCAGCCCTGAAGCATAACCCTGCCGCCGCCTGACAGCGGGCGATGCCGGCGCCGGTGGGCGCTGGCGTTGACTGTTGCGGGGTGGGTTGGCCCTGACCAGGGGTGGCAACGGGATGCCCGGGCAGGTGCCGGGAGGGTGGTCGGAGC
>NZ_CAIKKU010000191.1 GCF_903828115.1 uncultured Thiodictyon sp.
CCTTCGTCGAGCAGCAGGTAGGACCAGTGGGGGCGATAGTGTGCCAGCCCGCCCGGGGCCGGGTCGATCAGCGCGGACAGTTCCGTCGGCGCCGTCCAGCGCAACTCGCCGTTGTAGAGGACCACCGGCAGCACCGGCGGGAGGGTCCCGGCCGTGGTCAGGGCCTTTTGCGCGATCAGGTCCTGATACAGGAGCGAGATATAGCAGGCGATCCGCACCGCCATGAAATGGTCCACCGTGCTCTGGAACTCAATCAGGATATAGACGTAGCACCAGCCGTCGGCCCAGCGCAGGCGCCAGATGATGTCGTCTTCGCGGTCGCGGTAATCGTCGGTGACATAGCTGCCCTTGACCGTCTCCAGCGAGGCCAGGTCCAGGGACGCGACCCAGTCATCGCGCACGAAGCCGGTCAGCAGGTCGCGGACCATCTCGGCGTGGGAGAAGAGCTGCTTATAGCTATGGTCATGGTGGCGCCCGGCGGCCGGGGCGCGCCGTTTGCGGGAACCGCGGGGGTGGCGGGGTCGGGTCATGGCTGGCGTCGGCGGGTTCAGGTGGGTGGCTTGCGCGCGCTGTAGGTCGGCACGGGTGCTCCGTATCATTGAGCCCCATTGTAGCCGGGCCGCGTCCGCTGCGCGGACCTTCACCGGTCGGGTTCGCGCGGGGCTCGGTCCGCACAGCGGACCCAGGTTAGCGCCTGCGCCCATCTAGCCAGCGGACCCGGGCCAGACCCAGCGCCAGCAGCACCATGCCGAGCCCGGCGGTAGCGGCGAACAGCACGAGGGCGAGCCAGTTGGGACCACCGTTGGCTGCATTGGCCACGGCGGGTGCCGACGGGTCCGAGCAGCCAGCCCGGCAGCGCGCCCCAGTCCCGCGGCATACCGTTGAGGGCAAAGTCGAAGAAGCCGGCGAACAGCACCAGCGGGAAACCGAAGACGGGGAGGAAGGTGACCAGGCGGGCGGCGCTGTTCGGCGTAGGCGCGGAGCGCCTGCTCCAGTTCGTCGAGGGTGTGCTCCAACTGCTCCAGTCGATCGCCGATGCCCCAGCGCCGCTCCAGGCTGGCGCGCAGGGCCGCCAGGCGTGGTCGGCGCTGGCGTTCGCCGTCTTGTCCAGACCCCGGCGCAGCGCGACCTTGATGCCGGTCAGGCGGTCGAGGTTGCCGGCCGCCGTGAGCCCCGCTCAACGGCGGTGCTTGAGGTGCCGGTCCATCCGCTCCAACAGGGCCTTGGCCTCGGTGCCCGTCTGTGCGAGCCGCGCGAGCCGCGCACCGACTTGGTCCACCGCGGTCTCCATGGTGCTCTGGAGCAGCGGCTTGCCGCCGCCCATCCCCCGGCCGGTCTACCCCCAGGAGGTCCGGCAGTTGGCCCTGGCGATGGCGGACCGGGGCGCGCCCGCGGTCGCGATCCGGCGAGCGGTTAAGGAAGCCTGCGGGCATGAGGTGGGTTCCAAGAAGTGGTCCAGGGTGTTCAGTGCTTGACAGAGGGCGGCGAAAGGCTAAGGCTCGCTGGCAATCAATGACTGACCGATACTGATCGAAACGCAAGCACTGGCAAGGCCCCAAGGGCGCTGGCCCGGAGCGTGGAACGGGGCTGTCCACAGGGTTGGGGTCTAACCCGGGTGACACTGGTCGGGAATCCCGTTCGACGATGACCCGCAAGTGTTCGCGCCGGGGCTTGCGCTCCTCAATCCATGCTGCCCCTCGGGTCCGGTGGTCCGAGACGGACAGTTGCAGTTCCTCGATTCTGGCCAATCAATGTTGGGTATCCGCATCTCTGGACTGCTGTTCCGACTGGACCGTCGATGTCAGCGTTGCCACTTGCCCGTCCCTTTCCGACAGGGACTGCCGCAGTTCGTATACCAGCGACTGTGTGGCCTCCAGATCCCCGCGGGCCTGGGCGGCGTTCGTTCGGGGCGCGCGGCACTGCTGGGGATCCTTGTGGCGCTGGTCCTGCTTGCCGGATGCGCCGGGGCGTCGCCGTCCAGTCGCGGATCGACGGATCGGTCGGCGCAGCTCGCGACAGCGGTGGCCGTGATGGACGACGGCTATCGGCTGCCGCTGCGCCGCTGGGGGGAGGCCCGCGAGGCGCGGGGAGTGGTGCTCGCCCTGCACGGCTTCAACGAATATGCGGGGACTTTCGCACCACTGGGTACCTATCTCGCCGCCCGCGGCTTCCTCGTCTACGCCTGCGACCAGCGTGGCTTCGGTGCGACGGCGGGGCGCGGCCATTGGGCGGGCGAGGATCGTATGATGGCGGACCTGCGTGCCGTCGCCGCCTTGCTGCACCAGCGCCATCCCCGCCTGCCCCTTTATCTTTTGGGGGAGAGTATGGGCGGCGCAGTGGTGATGGCCGCCGGCACCACGACCGACGTGGCGGGTGTCGTGCTGATCGCCCCCGCCGTCTGGTCGCGCGACACCATGCCCGCCGTTCAGCGCCTGGCGCTCGCCATCGCCGCCAGCACCGTGCCGTGGCTGGAGGTGACGGGTAAGGGCATCCGCCGCCCGCCCACCGACAACCGACCAATGCTGCGCGCCCTCGCCGCCGACCCCCAGGTGATCAAGGCGACCCGGATCAAGGCCCTGTGGGGGGTCACCAATCTGATGGACCGCGCCCGCGCCGCGGCCCCCCACCTGCCGCGGCCAGCCCTGGTGCTCTACGGCGAGCATGACCGGATCGTCCCCCGCAAGGCCTTCTGCGCCACGCTTGACGACCTGCCCGCTTCGGCCCCGGACCTGCGTCTGGTGCTCTATGCGCGGGGCTGGCACATGCTGACCCGCGATCTGCAAGGGGAGCGTGCGCTGGCCGACATCGCCGCCTGGCTCGCAAACCCCGCCGCCCCGCTGCCCTCGGGCGAGGAGACTGCCTGCGGCAGCCAGCGGCTGCGCGGCTTTTGCGCGGTCACCGGCGATGCCAACGCCGGGCGCCCTAACCTGGTCGGCGCCAGGGCTCCCGAGCCACTGCGCTCCCGAGCATCGCCGCTGCCGGCTGTCGTTGAAGGTTTTTAGGTATCGTGGAACACGATGCACAGCGCCGTCGGCGAGTCGAGCAGCCACGAAGCACTGTCGCGGACCTGGTTCGCGTCGATCGCGGACTTAAGTGCCGCATTCCGACTCATTCACCAACGAGGATCTATCGATGTCATTCCGCATGAATGCCCGCGCACTCGGACACGGCGGCCTGCGGGTCTCGGCGCTGGGGCTCGGCTGCATGGGCATGAGCGATTTCTATGGGCAGCGCGACGATGCGGAATCGATTGCCACCATTCACCGCGCCATCGATCTTGGCCTCACCTTGATCGATACGGCTGATATGTATGGACCCTGGACGAATGAGGAACTGGTCGGCACCGCGATCAAGGACCGACGTGAGCGCGTGATGCTTGCCACGAAGTTCGGCATCGTGCGCGATCCGCACGATGCGTCCAAACGCGGCGTCTGCGGTACGCCCGACTATGTTCGCGCGGCCTGCGATGCGAGCCTGCGCCGGCTCGGGGGCGAGGTCATCGATCTGTATTATCAGCATCGCGTCGATCCGCAGACGCCGATCGAAGAGACTGTCGGCGCAATGGCCGATCTCGTGCGCGCCGGCAAGGTGCGGTACCTGGGTCTGTCCGAGGCCGGACCCCGGACGCTGCGCCGCGCGCAGGCGGCGCACCCCATCGCCGTGTTGCAGACCGAATACTCGCTCTGGTCACGCGAACCCGAGGCTGAGACCCTCGCGGTCTGCCGCGAATTGGGCATTGGTTTCGTTGCCTATGCTCCGCTCGGGCGCGGTTTTCTCACGGGCAGCATCAAGCGCTTCGAGGATTTCGCGCCCGACGATTACCGGCGCCATTCGCCGCGCTTCCAGGGGGAGAATTTTCAAACGAACCTCGACCTCGTCCGGCATATCCAAGCGCTGGCCACCGAGAAAGGCTGCACGGCCGCGCAACTAAGAAGCTAAGCTGAATCGGTGGAGCGAGAGCGACACCGATTTCAGCTTGAGCGATAGCTAGGTTCCCGCCGTCCCGACAACCTGGTGCCTGCCGAACCAATAGCAGCGCGCCGAGGGCGGCGGAAAAAATTCTTTCCGTTCAG
>NZ_CAIKKU010000192.1 GCF_903828115.1 uncultured Thiodictyon sp.
AACTGCACCAGGCGGGTCAGTACCTCGCCTTTGATCTCCGCGATCGTCAAGGGCCCGTCGCGATGGCGTACCCGATAGACCAGATCGGAGTAGGCGGAGCGCAGATCGGCGGAGACGTAGGTGTCCTTGGAAATTTCCAGGGTTTCGAGGTCGATCTCGGCCAGCAGTTCGGGCGGCAGGTGGTGCCGCAGGAAGTCTACGGCAATCTCCCGGCGGCCGAAACTCTCGCGGAAGAAGGTGTCGTGGGGTGTGGCGATCTCGTTCATGGCATCAGAGATTAGTCGTGGCGCCTTGGCGGTGCAAGCTTCCGCGAGGTGACGTGCGCCGGGAAAATAGCGGGAACATAGGGGACGTACCACGGTTCTCGCATTGGCTGCGCACAGCAGGCGCGACAGGGGTCTTGGGCCATTGTTCATCGGCGCGCTCCGCTATTCGACGACGTGCAAGGTCCCGACCGAGATGCCTTCCCCCTTTCGAGCAGGGAAACCTCCTGGTGCTCGGCAATCTCAACCGGCTCCAGCGGGCGGAAGACGCCGCCCTCGTAAATCGCTTTTCAGGTATCGGGTCATGGGGAACCTCCGGGCGCACGGTGCGGTATGCCTGATGATAGGCCCGATCCGGGGTGCAGTTGCGCGCTGTAACAGAACGCCTTGTATGCCGGTCCCCATCGCAGTTCCGGGGCCACTTGGCGATTCATGACGGCCAGACCATCGTCATAGACCGCCTGTGCAAGCCGGTGGTCGGCGTCATCCGTTCCCAGCCGAAACTTCCGCAGAATAACCTCCGGTCTGGCCTCGTCGCCCGCCTGCAACTTCAATCCTTGGTCGGGTTGCGGGGAACAGGCTGCCACGATTGCGAGAATCGCCAGCGGACCGACGAGCGGGACGGGGCGGAACAGTGTCTTACCCATCTGCGGGCACACTCACTCGACAACCCGCAGGACGCCGACCGAAACTCGATCTCCCTTTCTTGCCACGATCAGCAGGTGATAAAGTTCTTCCCATCGGGCCGTTTCGGTGACGGTCACGCAGCCGAGCGACATGGCACCGGGATGCAGGTAACTGCGGCCCCGATGCCCGATGCGAAACCAGGTGCGCGCGTGGGGCGCATCAGGATAGTTGAGACCTCCCATGTTGTCGCCATCGTAACGGACCGCCCATGATCGCAACCGCCAAACTCGAGACCACCGGCCACCAGCAGACCCTACGCCTGCCCCCGGGCTTTGAACTGGCCGGCGAGGAGGTCTGGGTGCGCAAGGATGAGGCGACCGGCGAGATTACCCTGAGCGCCATAGCGCCCGGTCCCGACGAGGACCGCTTGGCGCTCCTGTTTGCCCTCCTGGACGAGTCGCCATTACCGCATGACTTCCTCGCCGAGTTGGTGCGGGCGCAGATGTCATGTAGCGCACAGGTAAACCGCGACACCTAGGGCGACAATACCGCCGGAAGCGGCGCGATCAGGTCTTGGAACAGGGGATTGACTTGGATCAAGGCGTCACCGCGCCGCCGCGTTCACTATCGCGGCAGTTCGCACGGCCAAGCGGCCAGCCCCGGAAGGCCGGGACCACCGCCGCTGGTCACGGCGAGCGGTACTTTCGTCGAGACGGCGATCCCTGGCCCTCCGGGCAGGGTTCGGACCTCCGTCGAGCCTTTCTCTTGCACCCTCCATCCTCGCGAGCTGCCATGAAATTCCCCAAGCCAGGCCGGCGCGCCTTGTCTCTGTTTGCCTTGCTGGTGCCGCTGCTCGGGGCCTTTGGGTGGCTGGCCTTCACGAGCGGTCCCTTGGCCCCGGTGCCGGTGACCCTCGTCACCGTTGCGCAGCGCCCGATCACGGCGGCCCTGTTCGGGGTGGGAACCGTCGCGGCGCGCTATACCTATCGGGTCGGTCCGACCTTCGCCGGCCGGGTCGGGCGGGTGGAGGTGCAGGTGGGCGAGCGGGTGCAGGCCGGGCAACTGCTCGGTGAGATGGACCCGGTCGACCTCGACGAGCGCGTCGCCGGCCAGGACGCGGCCCTGCGCCGGGCCGAGTCCGGGGTGGTGGCGACCCATGCCCAGGTGCGCGATGCCCAGGCGCGACGTGATTTCGCCGGCGCCCAGATGCGTCGTTACGAGCAGTTGCTGTTGGTCCGCACGGCCAGTGAGGATACCGTCGAGGCCAAGCGTCAGGAGGGCGAGGTGGCGCAGGCCGGTCTCGCCTTGGCCCTGGCCAACCTGGAGTCCGCCGAGCAGGACCTGGTGCGGGTGCGCGCCGAGCGTGCGGCCCTGGTGCGTCAGCGGGCCAATCTGCGCCTGCTGGCCCCGGTGGATGCGCTGGTGGTATCGCGTGATGCCGAGCCCGGCAGCACCGTGGTGGCGGGGCAGTCGGTGGTGGAGGTGATCGACCCGCGGCAGTTGTGGGTGGATACCCGCTTCGATCAGCTCGGCGCCGGTGCGCTGGCCGCCGGTCTGGGGGCCCGCATTGCGCTGCGCTCCCAGCCGCTGGGGACCTTGGCGGGCGAGGTCTTGCGCGTCGAGCCCAGGGCCGACGCCATCACCGAGGAGTTGTTGGCCAAGGTCGCCTTTGCGACCCTGCCCGATCCGCTGCCCCGACTCGGCGAACTGGCCGAGGTCACGGTCGCACTGGCCGCCCTGCCGTCCGCCCCGGCGCTGCCCAATGCGGCCCTGCACCGCCGCGACGGCCAACTCGGGGTCTGGCGGCTGGGGGACGCGGGCCCGCGCTTTGTCGTCATCGAGACCGGGGCGCGTGACCTGGATGGCTGGGTCCAGGTCCGCTCCGGCCTCCAGGCGGGTGATCAGGTGGTCCTGCACAGTCAGGCACCGCTGCGCCCAGGGCGTGCCGTCAAGGTGGTCGGGCAGCTCCCGGGGGTGCCGCAATGATCAGCCTGGCCGGGCGCGACATCCTGCATTCCTGGGGCAAGTTTGCCTTTACCGGCATGGGGCTCGGGCTATTGATCGGGGTCACGCTGTCCATGGCCGGGATCTACCGCGGCATGGTGGATGATGCGCAGATCCTGCTCGACAACAGCGGGGCCGACCTCTGGGCGGTCCAAAAGGACACCCTCGGCCCCTACGCCGAACCATCCAACCTCGCGGATGACCTCTACCGGAGCATCCAGACCCTGCCCGGGGTGGCGCGCGCCGCCAATGTCACCTATCTCACCATGCAGGTGCGCCCATTGGCGGGCGATCAGGCCGCGCGGGAGCGCCGCGCCATGGTCGTCGGCATCGTCCCCGGCGGGGTCGGCGAGCCGGGCCAGCCGGAGTTCCTGGTCGCCGGGCGCCACCTCACCCGCGGCCATTACGAGGCGGTCGCGGACCTGATGACCGGCTTCCGGCTGGGTGAGC
>NZ_CAIKKU010000193.1 GCF_903828115.1 uncultured Thiodictyon sp.
AATCGTGGTCGGATTATTCGACAACGACAACGACAACGACAACGACAACGACAGCGTACCAGGGATCTCGGTCACCACATCAGTTCTGATCGCACCCCAGGGCTGGCTCCAGGTCGACTCCGGTGAATGCCCGCAGATCGGGGCCGGTCTCGATGAGGGCGGGGACGGTCGGGGTCGCCTTGACCAAGTCGATCTTGAGGTGTTCGCGGCGTCGCTCCACCAGGGGGCGCGCGACCACCGTAGCGGACCCGCTGGCCTCTTGTTGGCGCTGACGATGCTCCCCCCAAGGGGAGCGCTGGCGATAGCGGCGGACCTCGATGGGGCAGCCGTGCAGTGCCCTGCCGTTCAGGACCCGGATCGCCAGCATGGCAAGGCGCGCGGGCCGGACCTCGATCAGACCATGGTACTCGGTCGTGCCGGCCGCCAAGTCAGCAATACGCATGATACTGGCGTTGGCGCAGACGCTGACGAAGGGCAGGGTTCGCACGCCGGCCTCACGCAATGCGCCCTGCACGAACTCCCGCAGGTCTTTGCGGCTGGTGTTGGGAGGAAGGTTGCGCAAGAAGAGTACGACCGACCCGGTCTTTCCGCCCATGATGCCGCTCATAAACGTCTGAGATAATATTCACTTATCTCAAGCGTATTCACGCCGTCAACGCCAGCGCGGCCGAAACCGTCTTATCTGCTTGCGTGCGTTTAACGTCCGGCTTGAGCGCGTCCAGACGATCCAACCCATAACGATCGAGATTCTTGGCGGCGTTGAGGTCGCGGTCCATGACGCTGCCGCAGTCGCATTCCATTGTCCGCTGAGCAAGCAGCATATCACACGGAAACGCAACGCGCAGGACCGCCATGTAATACTGATAGGCCGCGGCCTTCGACCACTTGACGCCCGGTTGGCTGAAGTGCGCCAGCAGTTGGTTGTAGCAATGCCGCCGCGCACCGCATGACTGATTGAGGTACGTTACCTGTTCAGGCGTCGGCCGCAACTCAATCTTGTTGGCTATCAGCATGGTAAAGCCCAAGGTCGTCGGCGATTACAGCGGCGGTCGCTTGCCGTTCGGCGAGCATCTGGCGGTCCAGGTCGGCCTTCTGGTCGTGGCTCGACACCCGGGCGTAGCAGACGGTCGGCGCGTCGGCGTCACCGATCGCTGTCAGGTCGGCCATCGAGTAGTACCGTGCGCTCGGCTGCCCCGGGCCTGCATTATAGCGCCCGGACCGCCAGGATGAGCAGAACCACCAACAGCACCACGGCGCCCAAGGGCAGCAGGGCGGCCGCCCAATCGCCGGCCCCGGCCTTGATGCCGCGTTCCTGCCACTGCTTGTAGGCGGGCCACAGACGCACCAGCAATAGCACCAGGACGGCCGCCAACGCGACCTTCAGAAACAGTTCCATGAGGTTTCACTCCAGGTGTCGATGACCCGGCTGACGGCCCCCGGCAGTGCGCCGGGGGCCGTCAGCGCCCGTTTCGATCCCGGCCGACTAATCGTCGCCCAGGATTCCCAGCAACTGCAACAGGCTGATGAACAAGTTGAAGATGCTCAGATAGATGCTGTAGGTCGCCATGATGTAGTTGGTCTCCTCACCGCGGGCGATGCGGCTGGTGTCCCACAGGATCATGGCGCTCATCAGCAGGATCATGGCGGCGGAGATGGCGAGCGACAGGGCGGGGATGGCGAAGAAGAGGTTCGCGAGCATCGCAATCAGCAGCACCATCATGCCGGCGAACACGAAGCCGCCCAGGAAGCTGAAGTCACGCCGGGTGGTCAGGGCATAGCCGGAGAGGCCCAGGAAGATCGCCGCGGTGCCGCCGAATGCCATGGCGACGGTCTCGGGTCCGTGGGGCAGTGCCAGGTAGACGCTCAAGATCGCCCCCAGCCCGAATCCCAGGAGGCCGGTGATCAGGAAGATGACACCGATGCCGGCGGACGAGTTGGCTGTCTTGGGCAGCACAAAGATGCCGAGTACCATGGAGACGAGCACCGCCCCCATGTAGACCATCGGCGGCATGTGCAGGGCCATGGACAGCATGGCGGTCAGGGCGCTGAAGCCCAGGGTGGCCGCCAGCAGCAGGTAGGTGTTCTTGAGCACCTTGTTGGCCGCGACCGCCTCCGGGGCGCCGCGCAGCAGGGTGTAGTCGGGGTTGGCCATGGTGGTCTTGCTCCTGGTTGAGGTTGGGTTGTGAGGCCGGTCAAGTCGCCGCGGTGGGCAGCGTGTCAGACCCGGGGACAAAAGCCGAGTTCCGCGAAGGATACCGGACGCCAAGCCGCAGGCAAAGCCTTGGGTGTCGGCGCGGATTCGGTTATCCTGGTAGCCCCGCACCTTGGGCTGATCGGACGCGGCACAAGGGGCGGGGTTTCCTGGTTGCGTTCGGAGAGGTGGCTGAGCGGCTTAAAGCGGCGGTCTTGAAAACCGTTGAGGAGCAATCCTCCGGGGGTTCGAATCCCTCCCTCTCCGCCAATAATCAAAAAGCTTTTGATATTTATCAAAGTTTCGCGCCTGCATTCGGCGTAAGAACCGGCCGACTGAAGCCTCGACTTCCGGCCCCGGCGTCCCACCTGCGGCCGCCGCCCGAGCGCGAAAGTCGCGCAGCGCCGCCGTGGAGCGGCCCGGCAGGGGCAAGGTCCGCGTTTATTCGCGGCTGTTCCTGGCCCGCCTGGAGACGGTCAGGCCAGATTACCAATACGTCACCAAAGACTTTCTCCATGCCGTCGGGGCACCGAATCAATGGGTTGCGAGCAACCATGCCGCAACGTCGGCCGACTGACCCGAGCGGCGGATTTCGTGGGGATACCCCAGAGACTACCCCATTGGACCCCAGGGACCGACCAGGGTTTCCTGAGCCGGACGGGGTATGTTCCATCAACCGCGGCGGGACGGGATAGTCACCCCGTCCCGGACATTTACTCCGTCGCCGACCCTGCGCATGGACCGGCGGCCTCAGGGCAAACGTTGCGGACGGGGCGAATGCCCCGTCCGGCGTGAGAGTACCTACTCATTCGGTTCAAGCACCTAGAATACTCATCGGAAGAGGAGATCCGACTGGTCGTCAGTTCCGGGTCGCCGATCTTAAACGATAGAAAAGCCAAGCACCGCGTTTCCAATGGAAGACTGATTCCGTATGTAACCACTAAAAATCAATCACTATCTTAGGGAAATCCTGGGGACAGTTTACTTAATCGCGCTGCCATTGACGGAAAAAGGATCCAGGCTCGAGTTAAGTCAAACCGGGGGCTCAAGTGGTGGCCAGGGCCATGCAGCATTATGGGATGATTCTGCCCCGCCCCGCCCCCAACCGACACAAGCTAAACTTGTGCGCCCCATCCCTATCCCCCGGAGTCAGCGACCATGCCAACGCGCAAGCTCATCAGCTTCGACTGGGCCATGAAGCGGCTGCTGCGCAGCAAGGCCAACTTCGGCATCCTCGAGGGCTTCCTGAGCGAGCTGCTGCGCGAGGACGTACAGATCGTGGAGGTCCTGGAATCGGAGTCGAACCGCGACACGGCCGACGACCGCTCCAACCGCCTGGATCTCAGGGTGCGCAACCACCGCGGCGAGCTGGTGCTGATCGAGGTCCAATACGAGCGCCAGCACGATTACCTGTCGCGGATGCTCTACGGCAGCGCCCGAACCCTGGTCGAGCACCTGGATGCCGGCCAGCCCTATGCGGACCTGGTCAAGGTCATCTCGGTCAACATCCTCTATTTCGACCTGGGCCACGGTGAGGACTATATCTACCGCGGCACCACCCGCTTCCACGGCCTGCACAAGCACGACGAGTTGGCCTTGAGCCGCGCCCAACGTCAACTGTTTCCGGGGCGCGAGCGCACCCACGAGCTGTTCCCCGAGTATTACCTGATCAAGGTCGAGCGGTTCGACGACATCGCCCACGACACCCTCGACGAATGGGTCTATTTCCTCAAGCACGAGGCGATCCAGGACGGCTTCTCGGCCAAGGGCCTGAGCGAGGCCAAGGAGAAGCTCGACGTGCTCAAGCTCGCACCGGCGGAGCGCGCCGCCTACGAGCGTTGGCAGGACGATCTGCACCTGCAGGCGAGCCTGGTGGCGTCGAACTATGGACTCGGCAAGATCGAGGGGCGCGAAGAAGGGCGCGAGGAGGGACGTCAGGAGGGACTTGAGAAGGGTCGCGAAGAGCGCACGCTGGAGATCGCCCGGGCGATGAAGGCCAACGGCGTCGCGCCGAGCGTCATCGCCCAGTCCACCGGGTTGGACCACGAGGTCATTGCCTGCCTTTGACCATGGGCGCAACACCTTGATGTACACCCTGATCGTCTGCCACACCGCCGAAAGCCGCTTTCGGGCCATGCGTAGGGGGGCAGGGGAAGAAAATGCCGCCTCCGCCCACGTGGCTCCTTGTCGACCCTGCTGTAACTGGCTGATTTATAAGTGCTGCGGCTTAAGTCAGTGCTATTCGACCCTGATCCCTTTACCTTGACCCCTTGACCCTTATGCTGGAACGGCGCCGGAGCAGCGCCAGCAGTCCCATCGTCAATAGGCTGACCGTGGCGGGCGCGGGGACCGCGGGCACTTCCAACTCCTCGCTGAAAGCATATAGCGAAAACTGCTCGGTCTTGGTCCGGTACGAGCCGAGCAACCAACCTGCCGATGGGTTCTGAGCATGGCCGATACCGGTGAAAGACGAAGTCCCGCCCAATGCGCCTGGGCCCAGTGATTCACCGTGGGTGCCAGTTCCTGTCCAAACCATCTCAGCACGCAATGTTTCGTTCTGAGTCATGGTAATTGTAGACAGCAAAGGGTTTTCTTCGGTGTCGAAGAGGTCTGAAACGGCGGCTGCCACCATAGTGCCATCGGGCAAGAAGACCGGGGCATCGGTTGCGATGAGTGAACTGATGTTGGTCTGCGCTGAGGTCTCGGGCGTGGAAGCGATAGCACGCCATTGAATATCCAGCGACTGAAAAAGCCCTGTTGCATCGGCCTGGATATCGACGAAGCCGTTGTAGTCCTCTATGGTGACGAAGGTGGCCGGCGTGACACCGACTGTGACGAAGACGTAATGATACCGGTCACCAGGCTGCAGGCCGGGTATCGGCTTGACCGGCTGGAGCAAGTGCGCCGCCTCCGGGATGCCCGGCGCAAAGATGGCGCCCGCAAGGACGAGGACTGCTGCGAGCCGTGGTTTCATCGGGCGATGAGTGTCGAACATCTGCGTGGTTCCTCAAAGCTGCGTGATGATGGCGAGACGGAGAGGACATTCAACTATCCGAGTCCGGATATAGCCTCCATCTTAGCCGCAGGGAAGGTGCCGGGCAAGACGGCTGATGGCTCAGGCAGGTGATCTGGGGGAGGTCTCGCAAGGTGCTGCAACATCGCAGGTTACCGCAGCCTCGCAGTGCGCCTGCAAGCCGCTCCCGCGGGGGAATTCCATCGACCGGGGTGGCCTGATGTTTCTTCTTCGTTTTATCACGAAGTCCGACAGCCTGCTAGCGTCCGAACACGGACCGCAGCAGCGGCACCGGCTTGCCATTGACGCTCAGTTGCCCATCGGCAAGCCGCACGGTGCTGGTGACGCGCCCGTCCCGGGCGCTGACCCAGCCGCCGTCGATCCAGGTCTGCAGGCGCTCCGCGGGGGCGGGCGGGACGGCGGTATCGGCGCGGGCGAGCCATTCGAGCGCGATGGCTTGGGGCAGGTCGATGGCGCCATCGCCCGTGAGGCCGGTCAGCCAGTTGGCCTTGCCGCGGTTGAGCAGGGCGCTCAGCAGGACGGCGGCGCCGGTGGCGCCGGGGCCCTGGGCGGCGGCGCCCAGGGACAGGTGCGCGGCGACGGGGCCCGCGGGGGTGGTCAGCGTGAAGGGGTCGAGCGTGAGGCTGGGGCCGGCGGCGAGGAAGCGGGGCAGCAGTTGGGTCAGCAGTGTGGCGCCCACCAGTCCGCGCATGGCCCGCGAGGCGCCGTCGTCCGCCAGGGTACGCAGCGCCGTGTTGATCTCGGCGAGCGCCTGGGCGTCCAGCGACCGGGCGGCGAGACCGATGACGGGGGAGCGGTAGTCGACGCTGCCCAGTCGCAGCAGTTCGGCCGCGGCGTCGAGGCGCAGGTCGAGCCGCAGCGTCGGGGCCTGGCCCTGGGGAACCTGCTCCAGGCTCAGGTGCAGCCGTTGGACCAGGGCCGCCTTGGCGTTTGCATTCGGTTGCGGCGGTGGGCTCAGTTCGGCCGATTCGACCTCCAGGCTGGTGCGGCCGGTGAAGAGTCCGCCGATCCAGCCGGTGAGATCGGCCTTCAGCCGGGCGTCCGTGAGGCGCGCGATGGGGCCGGCGCTGTCGAGCAGCGCCAGGCCGGGGACCGTCAGGTCGGCCGCGAGCTGCCGCGGGTTCGGCCGATAGCGGGCCGTGCCGGTGATGTCCTTACTTTGTAGCCGGAAGCCGTCCGGTGCGCCGCTCTGTTCCGTGGCCGGGATCAGCAGCCGCGTGAGGCCGGAGCCGTTGGCGCCGATGGTGGTGGTGAAGAGCAGCGGCGGAACCCGCAGCGGATCGGCGAGCACTTCGACGCGGGTGTGGACCTGCGTCAGTGCCGGGAAGAGGTCGGCGTTGAACCAGGCCCAGGGACCTTGCTCGATGCGGCTGTCCAGATGGATGCGGCTGACACCAGCGGGGGTCTGACCGGGCAGGGGTTGCCGGGTCAGTTCGGCGTTGGCTTTGGAACTGAACCAGCCGCGCTCATAGTGCTCCACCAGGACCCAGCCGGGGGGCAGGGCCGCCACGGTGCCGCGCAGCAGGTCCTGGTAGGCCTGCTGGGCACGGGCGCCGAGGGCTGGCGGGATGGCGGTTGCCGCCAGAAGCAGGATGACCCCGAGCGTGATCAGGGCGATGAGTGAACGCCTGGCGGTGGGGCCTGTTGGCAGTCTCATACGATGTCCTTATGGCGGGGGCGGCGCCGCACTGGGGTGCGGCGCTCCCGGTCGTGCCGGGCTTACGCGGCGGCGATGGCGCCCAGGCACGGGCTTGGTGCGAGCCCCAGTCGCTCCAGCTCGGCGTGCACCCGGGCGGTGATGCCGGCGGCGTCGAGTCCGCACATGGCGAGCTGGGCCGGTTGTTCGGCGTGCTCCACATTGCGGTCCGGCAGCCCCAGGTGGATGCAGCGCACCAGGACACCGCGCTCGGACAGCAGTTCGGACACGGCGCTGCCGGCCCCGCCGGCGATGGCGTTCTCCTCCAAGGTCACCAGCAGGTCATGGCCCTGGGCCAGGTCCAGGATCAGGTCCT
>NZ_CAIKKU010000194.1 GCF_903828115.1 uncultured Thiodictyon sp.
ATTGTCAGAGCAGCTTCACACCGGACCGTTACCAGTCTCGCATGTGCTCCTAGGCTACGACGGGAGAAACCGTCGGTTCCATCAGGTCGCCATATAGAGACTTCCAGTAGAACAATTACTTACGCGACTTCGTGTCGCACGATCATGATCAAGGCCGATAGATCACCTTGCAGGTGATTATGAAAATAGCGATGAACACATAATAATTAGAAGAAAATCTGTATTCATTTGTATTCTTCTGTATTCATCTGTGTTCATCTGTGTTCATCTGTGGATTTCAGGTTCATGTCCGTTAGCCGCGACGAGGCCACGGCGCCTTGCGCGGTCGCGTCGCGGCTGAAGCCGCTCCCACAAGCGTCGCTGCGCGACGTTCAGGGGCAAGCCGCGACCGCTCAGCGGCCGGCCGCTTCCAGGGTCTCGATCAGGAGCAGGCACTCGGCGGCCATGGTGTAGTGAAGCCCCGGGGTCGCGGCGAGGGCACGGTCGCGGCTACCGGAGCAGATGGCCTGGAGGGACTGAATGAAGGGCCGGAACGATTCGGGCAGGGCCGGACGGGCGGCGACCTGCTGGAGCAGGGAGGCCGCGGCGGCCGGGTCGCCGGCGAGCAGGGGCTGGGTCACGGCGAGTGCGAGCCGGCCGTCGTCGTAGTGGTTCTCACCGCCGTCGCGGCGGTAGGCGAGGTAGGCGGCGATGGCCTTGCCCCTGGCCTGCCCGGCGGCGCCGGGGTCTCCCCTGTCCGTCTCCAGGGCGGCGAGGATGTCCCAGGTCGTCCAGGGTGCGGATGCGTGTCCGGATGGCGCCTTGCATTCGATCGCCCGGCGGACCTCCCGGCGCGCCTCGTCGAAACGGCGCAGCCCGCGCAGGGTATTAGCGAGATTGTTCCTTGCTGCACCCTCCTTGGCCAGATCGGCGATCTCGACGAACTTGTCCGCCGCCTGCCTGTAGAAGGCGACCGCATCCTCGGGGCGGTCGAGGACATCGCTATATAGGCTCCCCAACTCATTCAGCGTGCTCGCCTGCCCGGCGACATCGCCGAGCCGTACCTCAATGGCGAGCGCGTTCCGGTAGGCATCCTCCGCCGCCTCCGGCTCCCCCGCCTCCTGATACGCCCTGCCGGTCTGATGCCAGGCGGTGGCGACGCTACCCGGTTCGTCCAGCCGCGTGAACCGCTCGCGGGCATCCGCATAGGCCGCCAGTGCCTCCGGGTAGCAGCGCTGCTCCAGTCGGACGCTCCCAAGTTGGCTCTTTCCGACGGCGACATCCCGGTCGGCACCGCGCTGCTCATCGCGGCGGATGCCCTCCTCGTACGCGGTCGTTGCTTCGTCGAGCCGGCCCAGGCGGAGCAGACAGTCGCCGCGTTCGGCGATGCAGGCGGACGCCATCCTCTCGGCCGCCTTGCTGCCCCGGGCCCGCGCGATGGACTCGAAGCCGTGCCGCGCCTCGTCCAGGAGCGGCAAGGCGGGTTCCGCTCCACCGGCGGTAAGCAATACCCGGGCCAGCAGCCAACAGGCCGCCGCCAGATCGTAATCGGCATCCGGATAGGCGTCGGCAACCGCCGCCCGGGCGCGCTGGAGCAGGGTCTCCGCGCCCGCGAACGCCTCGCGCAGGCGCCCGGCCGCCACTTGCTGCTCGATGCGGGTGCGCTGCGCCTCGAAGCCGACATGGGTCCAGCCATCGCCCAGGGCCAAGGCGGCGGCATCGCGCACCTGCCCGACCAGCCCGAGCAGGCGCGGCCGGCCGAGGTTTCGCAGAAGGCTGTAGAGCGAGGTGGTGAGCCCGATGGTCGCCGCCGCATCCCCGGCCGCCTGTATCTGATCCAGCAGGGCGAACAGGTTCGGCAACTCCAGCCGGGTCAGAGTCGCCGCAACCTCGGCGTTCCGGTCCCCCTGCTGCACGAGGAACCCGACATACTGGCCCATGGCCTGGCCCCAACCGGCGGTGAGTGACGCAAGTCTGGCCGGGTCCAGTCGCCGTCGCAGATAGGGGCAGAGCGCGGGATTGAGCGTCAGATGGCCATAGGGGTCGGCCGTCGCGAGCCCGGTCCCGATCAGCTCGCCCCCCAGCGCGGCGCACTCCGCCGCCTCCCAGCCCATCATCACGCGCAGCACGTCCAGATCGACCCCGCCATGAAAGACCCCAAGCACCAGCGCCCGCTCCCGATTGGCCGCCGACATCCGCCGCAACGACAGCTCGACCCCGGCGAAGACCGACTGCTCGCGCTCCCCGGGGAAGCGGCGCTCCATCTCCACCATCAGCTCGACCAGTGAGCGATGGGTCGCCTCGACACCCCGGTCGCGCAGCGCGGGGGCGAGCAGGGCCAGGGTGCGGGCGTGGCCGTGGACGGTCTCGACCAACTGTTCGATCGCCGCGCGTTCAGCCTCGGCGGCGGCGCCCGCCCCGCCGGTCTCGCGCCCGAGCGCCTTCTCCACCAATTGGACGGCATCCTCGCGGTCGAGCCGGTGCAACTCGCGCCGGTGGTCCGCGGCGGCGAAGGGCGCGGGCAGTGACTCGCGGCTGGTGAAGACGAGCCGGGTCTCGCCCTGGGCATTGATCCGGGCGCAGAGGGCCAGGATGGCGGTGAGGTCCAGGCGCGCCTCCTCGGTCAGGGCGGGCGGGGTGTCCCGGGCGATGAAGGGCGGCAGCAGGACGCTCTCCATGTTGTCGATCACGAGCAGGGTGGAGCGCTCGGCGAGCGCCCGCTCGACCGGCAGGGTGGCAGTCTCCAGGTCCTTGAAGGCCGCGACCGAATAGTCCGCCCCGACGAGTTGCCGGCCGATGGCATCGAGCACGGCGCCCACCCGCCCGTGGCCCTCCACCGACACGAAGGCGGCGCGCTCGACCCGCCGGGTGCGCACCAACCACAGCGCCAGTTCGGCCGCGAGCACGGTCTTGCCCTCCCCGCCCTGGCCGCGGATCACCGCCCAGCGTCCCCGGCTCAACAGCCGCTCCAGTGCCAGCAGGTCCCGGCTGCGCCCGATGAAGCCAGTCTCCGGCGGCGCGGGGACCGCCCCGAGCCGGCCGCGGAGCGCGAGCTTGAGATCCGCCCGGACCCGCGCCGCCGCAGCGGTGAAGAGCCGCGGGTCGGCCTTCTCCTGAAAGAGCACCGGGACGAACCAGTCCTCCAGCCGCAGGTCCCCGGCCCCCAGGAGGGTGCCGCGGAAGTCGTCGTCCTTGAGCGCGCACTGGCCGGCGAGCATGGCGTCGCCGACCCGCCGGCCCGCGGCCAGGGCGGCATAGAAGGCGAGGACGAAGCGCCGCGCGGTCTCGACCAGGACCGAATGGCTCATGGCGACCACCGAGGCGACCCCGACCTTGAGCAGTTCGGAGGCGACCGATTCGGAGGCGCGCTGGGCCTCGGCGCTCTGGCAGGCCTCCAGGAAGACCAGCGGGATCCGGTGGTCGCGCAGCAGGGGCCCAAGCTCGTCGGTGTAGACGGTGCTGTGGCGGCGCCCTTCCAACCGGGCGCTGTCGCCCGGGTCCTCGAAGCAGAGCCCGCCCAAGCCCACCTGGCGGTCGTAGGTGCCGTGGCCGTCGAAGTGGACCACATGAAAAGGGGCGTGCGCATCCTGCGCGCGATTCAAAGCCGCGCGCAGCGCCGGCAAAGTCGCCGGCTCAAGCATCCGAAGATCGACCAGCCCACCCAAGTCTTCCATGGCATCCACCAGCGGCAAAGCGCTGGCCCGATGGTCGATATAGCCGCAAGCCTCGTCCTCCGGGCGGGCGCTGACCAGCAAAATGCGGATCGGGGTGGCAACCGCCGGCACCTCCAGCACCCGGGTATTGGGCAGCCGGCGGCGCACGCGGGTGGGTCGGGCGCCCTGGAACAGGTAGGCGTCGCCGTCGTGCAGCAGTTCCCAGGGCAGCGCCAGCAGGGCAGTGGCCGCCTCGCGCGCGGTCTGGACCTCGGGCCCCGGGGCCCCGGACTCCAGGGTCGGATCGACCAGGACCGAGAAGCGCCGCCCGGCCTGGGGCGCGATGCCGGACCAGGCGGCCAGGACGTTGGCGGTCTCCAGGGGCGGCAGGGCGACCTGGTAGAGGAGCCGGCCCCAGTCGGCCAGGGCCTCCCGGACCCGGTCCGCGCGCGCCTGGAAGATGGGGCTCGGCCAGATCGCGTATTTCTCCAGATACCAGCGCAGTTCCTCGGCCTCGATCGGGCCCAGGGGGGCGATCAGACGCCAGGTCTGCGCGCCCTGGACCGCGCGCTGGCCGGCAGCGGCCGGCTCATAGACCAGCCGGGCGCGGGCACTGGCGCGGCGCAGGCCGTCCGCCTCCTGGAAGCGCAGGTCGGTCAGTTCCAGGACCAGTTCCTCCAATGGCTCGTCCGGCGGCGGCGCCGTCGCGGGCCGGTCGGCCGGCAGGCGCCTGCCGAGCGCGACCAGGATGGCGTCGAGCGCCGCCTCGACCCCGCCGGGTGCGCTGCTCAGCGTGCAGTAGAGCGGCGTCGCGCCGAGCAGGTCCTGCAACGCGAGCAGTCGGGTGCCGTCCAGTGAGAGCGGGATGATCGGGTAGTCCACCCCGCCCGCCCGGCCCTTGCCCGTGCGGCCGGTCAGGCGCCGCAGCAGGCGGCCGAGCCGGCCCACGGCGCCCGAGCGGGCGCGGCGCTGGCGGACCTCAATGGCATGACGCAGCTCCCGGTGCACCCATTCCGACTGCAACGCGGCCGGGCTGACCAGGATGGCGTAGGCGTCCGCGTCCTCGATCGCCTGGCGGATCGCCGGCCACAGCAGGTCCCCGCCGCGCAGTTCGCGCGAGTCGATCCAGACCCCCTGCCCCAGGTCCTGGAGGCGTTGCTGGAGGGTCCGCACCAGGGCGTCGTCGGCGGAGGCGTGCGAGAGGAAGACCCTGTTCTCGGTGGCGGTCATGGCGGCGGTCGGCTCCTGGTCGGCGGTCCTTGGGCGATGGCTCGGGCGGCACGGGGTCCCGGGCGGCACGGGGTCCCCGGCGGGACGGGGTCTCGGGCGGGACGGGGTTTGAAACCCCGTCCCGAACGTTTCGGGACTCGCGGTAAACGCCGGGATCGCGGGTACCCACAGGACCGAAAAACCTCCGCGTCGTGCTCGAGCGTCCGCGTATAGACCAGACGCTCGGCATCGCCGACCCGCTCGCGGCGCAGCGAAACCAAGGCGGGTCGGTACCCGGCCAGCAGTTGCCGGGCCTGATCAAAAAAATCGTTCCAGTCCCCCGAATCGATCGATTCCGGGAGTATGTCCAGACAGATGTTCACACCCATCGCATGCCCTCCTTAAAGTCGCCGCCGATGGCCGCGACCCCGCCCTTGGGTCCGGTCGGCGACAGTATAGCCGTTGCGCACTGACACCCGATGGTGCCCGCGATTGCAGCAGCGGCGCGGCACTCAAGGGTCCGGAACCGGCTGGCCGCGACGGCAGTCAAGCTGCTTGCGCACCCTGCGCGATCAGAAGAATCGGCAATGGTGTAACCTAAGGGCAATTGCTCGCCCCGAGAGGATACCCATGATTGCAACCGCCAAAATCCGCTCCACAAAGCACCTACAGACAGTGCAGCTGCCGCCGGGATTCGAGTTCACCGCGGACGAGGTCTGGGTCCGCAAGGATGAGGCGACCGGCGAAATTATCCTGACCCCCAAGGCGCCCGGCCCCGATTCCGACGGGCTGAAATCACTGTTCATGCTGCTGGACGAAGCGCCTCTGCCCGCCGATTTTCTGTCGGAACGGTCGAATCCGGTCGAGGTGCCCCGCAACCCGCTGGAAGACTGGTCCGCATGATCCGCTACCTCATCGACACGGATATCTCGAGCTACTTTCTCAAGAAGCGCTATCCGTCGCTCGATCGACGGATGCGGGCGGCCTTGGTAGCAAACGCGGTCGCGATCTCCGCCATCACCCGCGCGGAACTGCGCTACGGCCAAGCCTTGCTGCCGAGCGATGCCGCCAAGCGACGCGAACTGATCGACGCCTTCATGGCGGAGACTCCAGTCCTCGACTGGGGCAGCCGAGCGGCCGACCGTTACGGCGCCGTCGCGGCCGAGCTGCGCCGCAGGGGTCTGCCGATCGGCTGCATGGACACCAAGATCGCGGCCCATGCCTTGGCGGAAGGGCTGATTCTCGTCACCAACAACACCGACGATTTTGGGCGGGTTGCGGGACTCGTCTTGGAGAATTGGATCGAGGCGGCGACCGGGGTATGACCGGCCACTGATGTCGACCCCGCTGCCCGCCTACAACGCCCGTGCCGGCCTGGTGCGGCTCGATCTTACGGACGGCATCCGCCGCCTGGCGGAACGCCTGCTGGTCCTGGCCGAGGGCGAGCCCGACGGCCGGGTCGCGGTCGCCCGCATCCACGAAGACCTCTTCCCCGCCAGTACCCCGGCTGGCGCGAACGCATCGCTCAAGCGCCTGCTGCGCGCGATCAACGAGACCGCCGCGGCCCAGGGCAGTGCCCTGCGCGTCGCCATCGACACGAACAAGAAGGCCGGCGCGGCCAACCGCCGGGTCTGGTTCGAGGGTCCGCCGGCCCCCGCGCCCGCTCCGGGCCTGGCCTACACCGGCGAGCTGAACGCCATCCCGCCCGCCCAACTGGTGACCGACCAGCGCGGCCTGCCCGCCGGCGACCTGCCGGTCATCGTGCTGCTGACCTTCAACCACCACGAGACCGCCGCCGTCATCGACCGCTTTCACGGCCCCGGCCAGCCGCCGATCGCGACCCGCAACGGCATCGTCTACACCCTGCTCGGCGACCACGGCGGCATGACCATCGTCCAGCGGGTCAGCCGCCAGGGTGAGGGCGAGGCGCAGAACGCCGCCCACGACGCCATCGCCGACTGGCAACCGCGGGCCATCATCGGCGTCGGCATCGCCTTCGGCGTCAATCCGGCCAAACAGCAGATCGGCGACGTGCTGGTCTCGACCAGCATCCGCGGCTATGAACTGGGCCGCATCAACGCCGACGGCACCTTTGATCTGCGCAGCGACCAGCCGCCGGCCTCCCCGGTCCTGCTCCAGCGCTTCAATCACCTGGACCAGACCTGCCGGACGGACCCCGACGCCTGCCTGACCTGGCCGACCCTGCACCTGGGCACCCTCCTGTCCGGCAACCGGCTGGTCGACAACCTGGACTATCGCACCAGCCTGCTCAAGCTCGAAAAGACCGCCGTCGGCGGTGAGATGGAGGCGGTCGGCATCCAGCTCGCCGCCTACCGGCATGACGTGCAGTGGATCATCGTCAAGGCGATCTGCGACTTCGCCGACGGCCACAAGGGCAACCCCAACAAGGAGCGCGATCAGCGCCGGGCGGCCGACCATGCCGCGCTGGTGGTGCACGCGGCCCTGTGCCTGGGCCCGCTGTACGACACCGCGCCCGCCCCGGCGCCGACCGACCGGGGCGGGCCGCCGGCCGCGCGGCCCGCGTCCCGTGCACCCGCCGCCGGGCGCATGGGCCTGCGCGATCACGCGCTGATCCGCCACGAGCTGCTGATCCCGGACGGCCAGGGCCGCCCGACGACGCTGGCGAAGGACCTGGAGGAGGCCCAGGCCGCGCGTGACCAGGGCGTCGATGCGATTGCCTATCTGCTCGACTGGATCGATACCGCGCAGGCCCCGCCGCTCTTCGCCCTGCTCGGCGAATACGGCATGGGCAAGACCGTCACCTGCCAGCGGCTCGCGGTGCTGCTCGATCAGCGTCGGCAGCAGGACCAGACCCGGCCCCTGCCCCTCTATCTGGACCTGCGCCACCTGACCGGTCTCGACCGGCGCGTGCCGACACTGGCCGAGATCGTCGAGGAGTGTATGGCCCGCGGCTGGGACCTCCCCGCGGACGGCGAGCGCTACCGCTTTGCCCAGTTCCAGGGCTGGATCGCGCAGGGGGCGGTCGTCATCTGCGACGGCCTGGACGAGGTGCTGGTCAAGCTCAAGGCGGCCGACGGCCAGACCTTCACGCAGGAGTTGCTGCGGCTGCTGCCGCCCGCCCAGGCACGGCGGCCGACGGACGCGGCGGACCCACCGGACGCACCGGCGGTCAGGCTGCTGATCTCCTGCCGCACCCACTACTTCCGCACCCTGCGCGACCAGAAGACCCACTTCACCGGCCAGGAGCGCGGCGAGCACGGCGCCGCCGCCTACCGCGCCCTGGTGCTGCTGCCGCTGACCCCAGAGCAGGTGCGCCGCTATCTCGCCGCCGCGTTGTTCGCGGACGGTCCCGGCCCGGGGGTCGCGGAGGCAGAGGCCCAGATCGAGCGCATCCTGGACACCGTCCGCTCGGTCCACAACCTCACCGAACTGACCCAGCGCCCCTACACCCTGCGTCTGGTCGCCGAGTTCATCCCCGAGATCGAGCAAGACCGACTCGCCGGCCGCCCGGTCTACGGCGTCACCCTCTACCGACGCATGGTCCGGCGCTGGCTGGAGCGCGACGGCGGCAAGCACCACATCCTGCCCGAGCACAAGCTCCTGCTCGCCACCCACCTCGCCGCGCACCTGTGGCAGAGCGGCGCCGGACTGCTGCCCGCCGACGGGATCGAGCGGTGGTTCCGCGCCTGGCTCAAGACTGAGCCGGACCTGCTGGAGCGCTACCAGGGCGTGCACCGGGATCAGCTCGATGAGGACCTGCGCACCGCGACCTTTCTGGTCCGGCAGGACGAGGCCAAGGCCGGATCAGGGGCCGGCACCGGCAACGGCGGCGGCTTCCGCTTCGCCCACACCTCGCTCTTGGAGTTCTTCCTGGCCGACTTTCTGCTCGGGGCCATCCGCGACGACGCCCCCGAGCGCTGGGCACTGCCGCGCCCCAGCCCGGAGACCCTGGACTTCCTCGGCCAACTGCTGGCCGAGGCCGCGGACCCGCGCCTGCTTGCGACCCTCGGGGGTTGGCGCCTCGCCTACCGGGCCGGCAGCAGCGAGTTGCTGCTTGCCTATGCCTTGCGCGCCCATGCGCAGGGTTGGCCGCGGCCGACGCTGGCCGGGATCGTGCTTGCCGGTGCCCGGCTGGATGAATGGCAGTTCGGCGCGGGGCCGGGCGCGGCACAGGGCCTGCCGCCGCTCGACCTGTCCGGGGCGGAATTCAGCGGCTGCAACCTGCGGCGCGCCCGGTTCGACGGCGTGCGGCTGACCGGTGCACGCCTGTGCGACTGCCAGCTCGCCCAGGCGGAGTTTCTGCACTGCGATTGCACCGGCGCGGACTGGTCCGGGGCCGAGTGCTCCGGGACGCTCTGGCGCCGGAGCGATCTCACTGGCGGTCGCTGGGGCGAGACCCGCGGCGCCGGGCCGCGGTTCTTGCACTGCATCGGTCCTGGCGCGGGAACGGCAGCGGACCCGGCGGCCTGGGACCTCGGGCCCGGTGCTGGCTTCGACCGGCCGCGGCTCGCGCCCCTCCCCGGGCACGCGAACCCCGGCCTGCCGCTGCGTCGGCTGACCGGCCACTGGGGCACCGTCCGGGCCTGCGCCTTCGCCCCGGACGGCACCCGGCTGCTGTCGGCCGGCGGCGACCTATCGGGCGGCGGCGACGGGACGCTACGGCTCTGGGACGCCGCGAGCGGCGCGGCGCTGCTGACCCTGACCGGCCACGCGGGTTCGGTCTGGGCCTGCGCCTTCGCCCCGGACGGTACCCGGCTGC
>NZ_CAIKKU010000195.1 GCF_903828115.1 uncultured Thiodictyon sp.
AGGAAAAAAAGATTTTTCATAAATCAGCATTATTAATGGTTAGGACAATTTACGACTTGTGTCCATTCGTAGCCTGATTCGAGATCAATATTTCCAAGTCCAAGAATAACGCCCAGACCATTTCGTCCTTCAAAAGGTTTGTTTGCACTATCTTTTAAAATCCTGATTCTAATTTTTACGCTTTTGCAACAGCAAGGACTATTGCACAGTTCCCCAACCATAGCGCCAGTTACAGCCGGACTTAATGCGCTTCGAATCGCGGGTGTGCTGCAAATGTGTTTATGAGCGTTTTTGATTGGCAAAAATGGGTGACAGTTGTGGTTTTCGGGAGACGGTGATCAGGGCTTGGCAGCGGAGCCAGGCGACCACAGCGGAGCGCCATGCCTTGGCGCGGGAGTGGTGATCGGACGTTTCCCATTTCGTTTGGAGTGTGGATTCCGCACGTGCGGAGATCCAGCGGAAAATTTCGTGGCGGCGAGTGCGCGACCAGGATGCGTTCTGATAGTCGAAGTAGGCGCGTGCGGGCGAGAGTCCGCGGAGGCTGCGGCGCGGGCGGGCGTTGTGGAGATGGATGACCGAGCGGAGCAGTGGCATGAGCCGGTGGATTTCCGGGACGGGTTGGGTGGGGTCGAGCGCGTCGAAGATGGCGCGCTTACAGGAACCGACGCCGTGCTCGATGGCGCCGTTGTAGGAGGGACGTCGGACCGGACTGTTGATGGGCAGGATGCAGCGCTCGGCGAGCAGGTCATTGATGATGTCCGCATTGAAGGGGGCGCCGTTGTCGCGTTTGAGGAACAGCGGAGGGCCGTGGCGGGCGATGAGAAGTCGGAGCCAGCGGAGATTGTCGAGTGCGGACTCGGCGGGAAGAACCAGAGGTTCGAAGTGGAAGTGGGAGGCCAGATCGCGGGCAAGGACCACAACGACGCCGGGGTCCGCGGCGGAGGTACGCAACAGCATCGCGTCAATGGCCCAGGCGAGATTGGGGAGGTGCCAGGTGACGTGGAGCTTGGCATTGCGCAAGCGGCGGTTGAAGCGCCGGCGGAGGCTTGCCAGGAAGGCTTGGATACGGCGGCGCGACAGCGCGTCGCGGAAGTCTTGAACAAGGAGGCCGCTGCCGCGTGTGAGTTTCGGGCAGTGAACGAGGTGCGCGACCCGTGACCGGAACTCGGCCACGGGTAACGCACCGGATTTGGCAGGCCCCGGTTTGCGTCGGATCGGACAGGCCGCGCGGCGGCGCGTGCGACAGCGCCGCAGGGTGCTGTAGGGCAGGCGCACCGAGCGGCAAAGCATGGCGGCGCTGCGGCGGGCGCTGCACTGTCGCAGGCTTTCGAAGCGGTCGATCCAATGACGGTAGCGGGGCTCATCTTTTTTTTTCACGTCCCGATTGGGGCGATTTCCGTTTCGGTTTGGTTTGCCGTTGCGCCGATGGTGTGGGCTTGGGCGGGCGGAGGTCCGCCATCATCGCGCGCAGTTCGTGAACCTCCTCTATCATTTTGAGGCGGTTCTCCAATTCCTGCACCTGCTGCTTGAGGCGGAGGTTCTCCGGATCGGTCCGCGGGCCCGGCGGCCGTCCCGGGCTGCCATCCGTCAGGGCCGCAAGCATCGCCTGCAAAGCCCGTTCCTCCCATTGATAGTAACTCTTGCGGGAGATCTCCAGCAAACCGGCCCCCTCGGTCGCCGTAATCCGGCCCGAGCGAACCTGCAGGATGACCTCCGCCCGGCGGCGCGGCAAGTCGTCGGATTTCCTCTTCACAGGGCTCTTCTAGCAGAGCGCGGGCGGGTTGTCCCGTTCTTGTTGTTGGATCTTCATCAGTCTGCGGCCAAGCCGGTCCTGAGGGTCGCCACGGTCCATCAATTTGCGCAGGCGCGGGTTGAGGACCGTCGTGTCGTTGATCTCCAGATGGTTCTCCAGGGCTTGCAGCATACCGTCCATGGCCCGGTTCTGCCAGTTCTGGAGGGTCATGTAATTGATGTCCATCTGGCGGCAGATCTCCGTCAGGCTGAGTTTCTCGGTCCAGGCCGCCAGCACCGCCCGGGCTTTCTGCTGGGAACTGAAGACCCTCGCCGGGCGGCGGGTCCGTTGCGCTTTGGCCCGGGATTTGGCCGGTTTGGATTTGTTCGTCTGCTCCTGATCCGGGGTATCCGGACGAGTTTTCGGTTTGGATGTCATATTCAAGTTCCTGGTTGTTTGTTAGGTCGTCGTCATCGACGCGGAGTCTGAGTTTGCCCTTCTCGGCGTGGAGCACGACGGACTGGCCGTGCATGCGGCCCACCATGTAGAAGGGCGCGTTGGGGCGGCCCCGGAGGGCCATTTCCAGCACGTTGTCGCGGATACCCTGTTCGAGGGTCTTGCGCAACTCGGTCTGGATTTCGAAGAAGCGGTCCGCCGGGCAGAGGCCGCCGAGGCCCTGATGGGGACGCTTGTGATTGTAATACTGAACCCAGAGGCGGATCCGGGCGCGCGCCTGCTCGAAGTCGTCGAACTGGGCGCGACCGAGGAACTCGCCCCAGATGGAGCTCCAGAACCGCTCGACCTTGCCAAGGGTCATCGGGTGGTGGGGCTGCGAACGGATGTGGGCGATGCGGTCCTTGGCCAGTTCCAACTGGAAGCGGGTCTTGCCGCGCCAGGTGGCATATTGCCGACCGTTGTCGGTGAGCATTTCCTTGGGCGTCCCGTACTCGCCAACCGCCCGCCGATAGACTTCCAAGACCGACTGGGCGGTCTGGCTGCGGAACAATTCGAGGCCCACGATGAAACGCGAGTAATCGTCCATGAAGGCGATCAGATAGGCGTTGGTCCCGCCCAGCCGGAAGCAGAAGATGTCGGTCTGCCACATCTGGTTGGGTGTCGCCCGCTCGAAAAACCGGGGTTTGCCCGGATTGCGTTTGGGCCGCCGGACCACCGGCTCGTTCAGGTTTTCCTTGTGCAGGGTCTGACGCACGGACTCGGCGCTCACCTTCATCAGGAACCAGCGGTACATCACCTGGGCGATGCGCCGAACGCCCCAGCGGCCGTTGGCCTGTTTGAGCTCGACGATTTTTTCCCGGACGGGGGCCGGCAGGCGCGGTCGTTCATCGCCGCCGCCGGCCGGCGGCGGCGATGAACGAAACAGGGACGCGTCATACCCGTGCTTCTTGTACGCCTGTTTCCAGACCTTTAGGGAGTAGAGCGGAATGCCCAACAGGCGGGCCACTTCAATCTGCGTGTGCCCTCCTTCGACGTGCATCATAATCGCCCGCCGCCGGAATTCCGGCGGATAGCGGTGGCACTTTTG
>NZ_CAIKKU010000196.1 GCF_903828115.1 uncultured Thiodictyon sp.
CACACCGGACCGTTACCAGTCTCGCATGTGCTCCTAGGCTACGACGGGAGAAACCGTCGGTTCCATCAGGTCGCCATATAGAGACTTCCAGTAGAACAATTACTTACGCGACTTCGTGTCGCACAGTTATGATCAAGGCCGTCGCGGGCCTTGATCATAACTCCGCCCGGAGGCCTCGGGGCGCAGAGCGCCCAACACATGCGTGACACCGCTAGAGCGGTGTCACGAGAGCTGGGGTGGGCGGATTTATGATCGAGGCCCCCGTCGCGCGCCGCGCCGAAAGAGCGCGAGGCGTCCCTGCCTCTACATGCGTCCTCACCTCGGGTCGGCGTCACCTGGCGAGCACGTTGATCTGCTTTACGGCGGTCGCGCTCAGGTTGGGGCTGCCATTGTCGGTGACCGTGAGCTTGACGGTGTACTTGCCCTTGACTGCATAGGTGCAACTCGGGTTCTGCAGCGTCGACTTGGTGCCGTTGCCGAAGTCCCAGGCCCAGGCCTGGACGCTGCCGTCGCTGTCCCTGGAGGTATCGGTGAAGCGGCACGCGCGGCCCGCGCAGACGACGGTGAAGCTCGCGCTCGGCGCCACATTGGCCGGCGCCGTGGGTGTCACGCTGCCCGCGGCGGCCGCGGTGGCGCCCGCGTTGTCGGTGACCGTCAGGCGCACGCTATAGGTCCCGGCGGCGGTGTAGCTATGGGTCGGCTGCCGGGCGGTCGCGGTGCTGTTGTCGCCGAAGTCCCAGTTCCAGGCGACCAGGCTGCCGTCGCTGTCGCTGGAGCGATCGGTGAAGGTGCATGCCAGGCCCGCGCAGACGGAATTGAAGGCTGCGACCGGCGGCTGGTTGACGGCGGTCGAGGGCGTCACCTGACCGGAGATGAAGTAGCGGCCCTGACTGGCATAGTCGCTGTAATTGGCGCTGCCGACTGCGCTGACCTCCAGATAATAGAGGCCCGCGGCCACCGTGGTACTCACGGAGGCATAGGTGTCGGTGGTGGGATCGGACTGCGCGACGACGCTGCCTTGCGCGTCGGTCAGTACCGCACGCAGGTCGAGGTTCGCGCCGCGCCGGTCGGTGCGGTAGAAGGCGTCCCAGGCGGGATTGACCTGCAACGTCAGCGCCCCCGCATCGACCTTGACCCAATACACGTCCTTGTCGCCGACCCGGCCGATGACGCCTTTGTTCTCGGGATAGAGATTGTCGGCATCGCCCTGCGGGTTGGTCGCCGCGACCAGTCCGCTCGCGGAGACCAGGAGCGGGCTGGCGGCGGCCGGCGTGTCGCCGTGGTCGTCGGCCAGCAGGCCGAGCTTGGCGCCGATAATGGCGATGTCGTCCTGGGTATTGTTCGCACCCGTGTACTCTCCCTTACTCCATTGGGTCA
Source organism: uncultured Thiodictyon sp. (assembly GCF_903828115.1). Lineage (GTDB taxonomy): Bacteria > Pseudomonadota > Gammaproteobacteria > Chromatiales > Chromatiaceae > Thiodictyon. Next base: position 1,378 of record NZ_CAIKKU010000196.1, read on the forward strand.
CGTTGTTGTAGTAGCTGTTGCCCATGATCGGGGCCCAGGAGGTATAGCCGCTGCCCTGACCGGCGTAATAGGTCACGGTCGCGGTGCCGTCGTGGGCGAGGCTCAGGTTGTGCCCGAACTCATGTGCGCCGGCCTCGGCGATATAGGTCGTACCGTTGGCGAGGTTATTGTAATAGACCAGCGCGGGCGAATAGTAGGAGGCATAGTTGGACATGCCCCACACACCCACATAGGCGACGCCGCCCGCGGTGCCGGAGGGCATGGCCTTGCCGTTGGCGTCGGTGCTGGAGGTGATCAGGACGCGCCCGACCGTGGGGCCGAAGTTCGCCGGCTCCTCGGTGGTGACATCAATGTCGAAGGGGGCGTAATCCTCCGCGACCCGGTGCCAGATCTCCGCGATGGCGGCGGACTCCCCGGCGCCGACGGTGAGCGGGCTGCCGTCGAGGTCGAACGGACGCGCGACCAGCGGGTCGACCCCAGCACTGGCGTTCCAGGCGGTCTTGGTGAGCGTGTGCCCGGTGAAGTCGAGATAGACGGTGCCCCAGGCCCCGGGGCGGCTGTGCAGCGTGAAGGGACTGTCGATGGCCGCCGACGCACTCGCCGTTTCGGCGCTCGCGGTCGTGGCCTCTTGGGGGGCCTCTTGCGGGGTCTGGGGCACCGCAATGGCATCGACATAGAAGATGGCGCCGTCCTTATCCGCCCGCAGCGTATCGGCATCCGCGCCGGGGAACTCGAATTCGTGCAGCCAGCCGAGCGCATGGGCCCTGGCTTGGGGCGGCAGGGACTCCAGATCGCGGCGCAGCGTGCTCGGCGGCAGGTCGGACACCGCGAAGGGCGCCCCGCGGCCAAACATCCGGGCCTGCTCGGGGGCCGCGCCCGGCGTCCCTCCGGGGGCTCCGAGGACACCGGTCGATGCGGATAAGAACGTGGCGCCGACGCTGGAGGCGATGACGATCAGGCGATGAAGCGACATGGGTGCGTATCCGCGGGTGGGTCGGCGAGGGTGTGACGCAGCGCACCGGCTCACCTAGTTTGGGGATCTCTTCAAGGGGAACCACTGTACCCGACCGCCCTTATTGAACTGTGAGCCCGTTCACAGGCTGGCCCGGGCGGGACCACCCAAGCACCGGCAGGGTGACGCAGTTCAAGCGGCGCCCACCGGCCCGTCCAGGTCACGGCGGTTGCCAGGCGTAGCGCCGCGCTTGCTTCGGGTAACGCTGCGGCCTGTGTCGAACCTTCGACGGGCGCTTGCAGTGCCTCCTTCACCGCCCACAACCGCTACAATCGCAGGCTTCGCGCAGGCACTCGACCTGCCCCCACGTCCGCCCGGCGCCGCCGGGTCCTTGCGAGGTGACCATGCCCGGCTTGCTCCCCGACGTCGATCCCGACGGCCTGCTCGAATACTCGGTAGTGTTCACCGACCGTTCGCTCAACCACATGTCCCAGGCCTTCCAGGGCGTGATGCGTGACCTCTCCGCCATGCTGAAGGCCGTGTATCAGGCCCAGGCCGTGGCGATCGTGCCCGGCGGCGGCACCTTCGGCATGGAGGCCGTGGCGCGCCAGTTCGCCACCGGGAAGAAGGCCCTGGTGATCCGCAACGGCTGGTTCAGCTACCGCTGGACCCAGATCTTCGACATGGGCTCGATCCCGGCCGCATCCGTCGTGCTCAAGGCGCGGCGGGTGGCCGAGGCCCCGCAGTCACCCTTCGCCCCGGCGCCGCTTGGGGAGGTCGTGAGCGCGATTCGCGACTACCGGCCGGATCTGGTCTTCGCGCCGCACGTCGAGACCTCCTCCGGCATCATCCTGCCCGACGATTACCTGAGCGCCGTGGCCGAGGCGGTGCACGCGGTCGGCGGCCTCTTCGTGCTCGACTGCGTCGCCTCGGGCGCCATCTGGGTAGACATGAAGGCGATCGGGGTCGATATCCTGATCAGCGCCCCGCAAAAGGGGTGGACCAGTTCCCCCTGCGCCGCGCTGGTGATGCTGAGCCCCCTGGCCCGCGAGCGCATCGACGCCACCACCAGCACCAGCTTCGCCGGCGACCTCAAGAAGTGGCTCCAGATCATGGCCGCCTACGAGGCCGGCGGCCACGCCTATCACGCCACCCTGCCCACGGACGCACTGGCGCAGCTGCGCGATGTGATGCAGGAGACCGCGGCCTACGGTCTGGAGAAGGTGCGCGCGGAGCAATGGGAACTGGGGCGGCGGGTGCGTGCCCTGCTGGAATCGCGCGGTATCCGCAGCGTGGCGGCGGAGGGCTTCCAGGCGCCGGGCGTGGTGGTGAGCTATACGAACGACGATGGGCTGAGCACGGGCGCCAAGTTTGTCGCCGTCGGCCTGCAAAGCGCCGCCGGTGTGCCGTTACAGTGCGATGAGCCGCCCGATTTCAAGAGCTTCCGCATCGGGCTCTTCGGGCTCGACAAGCTGCACGATTGCGAACGGACGGTGGCGAATCTGGAGCGGGCGCTGGATTTGGTGCTTTGAGCGGCTGCCGCACCGAGTCATCTGTCCGTCGCGCCGCCGGCTGCGCTTTGCGCTCGTGGCACCGCTCCAGCGGTGTCACGCCTGTCTCAGGCGCTCTGCGCCTCGAGGGCCATTGGTTGAAATGAGGATCACGGCCGATCATGTATGACTCCCTGAAGGTTCAAGGCTTTCGCGCCTTCAACTCGTTCGAGCTTCCCGGGCTGACGCGCGTCAACCTCCTGGTCGGCAAGAATAACGCCGGCAAGACATCCCTCCTCGATGCGGTCGAAATGGCCGCGTTGGGCGGACGCGTCGCCTCGTTGTTGCGAAGCCCCAGGCGACGGGTCGAGGTTTCCTTGGAGTCGGCCGATGACCGCGCACGAACTGAATTTGATGTGCGTCACCTGTTCTTTGGGCACCGAATACAGGAAGGCACTTCCTTTGAGGTGAGTGGCTATTCCGGTGCGATGGAACTGCGGGTCCGCTGCGAGGTACGCAGGCAGACAGACCCCGGCGTCCAGCTTGACCTTCTTTCCGAACAGGCCGATTTGGGGTCACCATTGGAGATTGTGATGACGGGGCCGGACAACCCGGAAGGAAATCAGACCCTTCCAGTCTCGGCCGGCGGGTCGTTGTTGGAGTTGCGGCGTAGCGTGATGGTTTCTGCGCCGTCGGGCGGCGCGGCGGCGGTGTGGTTCCTGGGCACCGGCGGCGCTGACCCGCGCGTCCTGCAAGAAATGTGGGATCGCCTTGTGCTTCTCCCGGAAGAAGAAAAAGTGATCGCTGCCATGAAGATCATTGACCCTGCGATCGAGCGGCTCGCGTTCACTGCGACCGGACGCATGACGGAAAGCGTCGGGTTCGTAAAATTGACCGGGGAAGATCAGCGAATCCCATTGGGCAGCCTCGGCGACGGGATCATGCGGCTGCTCGCCCAGGCGATCTACCTGGCGCGCGCGGCGGGTGGGGTCTTGCTGATCGACGAGATCGATACCGGACTCCACTACACGACGCTGGAAGCCATGTGGCGATTCGTCATCGAGTCCGCCCGGCGCCTCGATGTCCAGGTCTTCGCCACCTCTCACAGCGGCGATTGTATCCGCGCCCTGGCGTGGCTCCAGACCGACGCCCCCGAACTGGCGGCGGACATCTCGGTGCATCGCATCGACCGGACTGCAACCGCCGCGGTCCGCTATTCGGCGGCGGACATCGAGATCGCGGCGCGTCACCATATCGAGGTGCGGGGATGATCCCAGCCAAGGTGAAGCAGAATGCGGTCCATCGTCTGATCGTTGAGGGCAAGGACGATCTGTATTCCATCATCGAGCTGACTACGAAACACGGCTGGGATTGGAATAACCCTCAGCCGCATTATCCCTATATCGACGATGCCAAAGGCGACACGCTCGCCTTGGAAGCCCTGCCGGTGACGCTGCGCTCCTGCCGCCGGGTCGGAATCGTGCTGGATGCGGACATCGCGGTCGGGGATCGCTGGCAATCGCTATGTGATCGCCTGACCGGTTCGGGTTTCCCGCTTCCGGACCAGCCCTACCCGGCAGGTACAGTGGCAGCAGCGGCGGATGGTCGACGCCTGGGCGTCTGGCTCATGCCCGACAACCAGAATCCCGTGAAGTTGGAGGATTTCCTCGCCCTCTTGGTGCCTCCTGACGACCCGTGCTGGGGTTGGTCAGAGGAGAGCACCGCACATGCCCATCAACTCGGCGCTGGATTCGCGCAGACCGACTTCATCAAGGCCCGCATCCATACCTGGCTTGCCTGGCAGGAGGAGCCCGCGCTGCCCTTCGGCACGGCGATTCGGGCGGCGACCTTTGCCCATGATGCCGATGCGGCACGTCGGTTCGTGGCTTGGATGGAGCGGTTGTTCGTCTGATTCATCGACGGAGGAATCAGCGGTCAAGGACCGGTGTTTTCTACTCGGCCTGGCGCCATTCGATTCGCCGTCGCGACGAGACTGGCGACGTGCGTTTTATGAAGCAGGATGCGCATCTGCGGTAATCGACTCATAGGCGGCATCAAGAACCGCGATAACCTGGGCGCGCTTGACGGACGGGAATTGGTGCAGGAACTCTTCCAATGTGTCACCGCCCTCCAAATAGTCGAATAGCGAGCGTACCGGCACGCGTGTTCCTATGAACACCGGTGTCCTACTGAGTATCTCCGGATCACGATGCGTGACATTGGCAAGTGAGATCATATGGAATCTCCGGATTGGCCGCAGCGGGTGTATAGCGCTGACGGATTCGATTTGGAGCATCTAAGGAATTAAACGAGTCTGTTCCCGATTCGCTGCCCGATTAGCTGTTCTTCCGGGCGTCCGGCGCCCGTTAGACCACTCAGCCTTGCCTGCGATCCGCCTCCCACCCCTTGCAGGCGAGCGCGATGTAACGCGGAACCGGTCGGGCGCCGGTTCCATAGGCGCTGACCGTGCGGGGTGTGAGGCCTAGCGCGGCGGCGGCCTGGGTGAGCGATAGGCCGTGGCGTGAGCGCCATTGCACGAAGGTGCGGGTGTTCTCATCCGGCGCCTGTTGTGCCTCCACGTCCAGCCAGAGGGTGTCGGCGCCGATCTGGATGTCAAAATCCGGCCAGACGACGGCCCAGCCCTCGCCGGGGATGACCGTTGCTCCGGCGAAGGCAGCGGCCTCCCGCAGTGGGGCAAGCCCTGGAGAGGCATCGAGCAGCGGCGTGAAATCTAGCGTGTAGGTGCTGCCGTCGATGAATGTCAAGCGCAGTCGGTGTTCGGTCAGCGGCTCGGCGCTGGTCAGGCGGGGACGTTTCATGGATGCCATCGGTGCCATTCCTCCAACAGTTCGTCGCGGTGCGCGGCGACCCACGCTAAGACCTCTGTTTGCAGCCCGCGGGGCCATCTGCCGTCCGCCTCCAGGGTGGCGAGATCAATGCGCACGTCGAAATTGCCCCCAACCAGATGAACGTGGGCTGGGGCGTGGTCCCGTTCGCGCAGTTCAAGCCGGTATTTCCCGCGAAAGCGGTGCTTGCTTGTCATGTGAGGATGGTATAAAAATCATTTCCAGGGGGCAAGGTGCTAACGCTACCCTCGCGCTGTACCGCACGACCATCAGGCGCCAGGAGTTCGCGCACTGCGGTGCCGTTCCTGATGCCTGACCAGCCGAGACTGTGAACGGTTGCGACTTCATGCTCAACCAGCAATTTCGCGAAATCAGCCGGAAAGATCTCGTCAAGCAGGAGCGGGAACTGCCGCTCAAGTACGTTCGCGCGGACGTCTTATGCTTCACGTCAGGGCTTTGCAGATGCCCTATCGGCAGACCGGCAACGTCGCTCCCGGACGGGTTACCTTCTGATTTATGAGTTAACCGGGAAACAACGGTTTAGGCCAGCTATGCCCTGCGGTTTTCCATGCACACGGCGAGTTCAAGGCGTTGCCTTGCGCTTTAGTAAGTGGGTATGGCGTCACACAGCGGCGCCGAGATCGCGGTCTTCATTAAGGCTACGGGCGCACTCTTGCGGAAAATCTTCTTGGTCATCGCAATTTGTGTTCTGAGTCGAGGCGAGAAATCTTCCCCCTTCCCGAGTTTTTCCGACTTTAGGAACGCATTTAGATCCTGCATCTTTTGGAATTCCGGCTCCACAAATAGGCAATCCTCGTTGCCATTTGTCAAGTAGTCATCAATTAGCTGTACAGCAGCATCGCCAAAATGCTTGAGAAGCCCAGCCTCATTTAGACGAATAACGGCGCCACCAATCGAAGACAAAGAATACTCAAGCTGATTGTTTAGCAAGAAATCCTTCACGAGATCAACGGCGACCATTATGAATAAATATCTTGTTTGTCCTCTAGTTTGTACTTTTGCTCCGCGCCCGAAGCTATACTCATTTGCTAATTTTTGCATTAGGTAGGCTGAATATAAGCCTTCGACGCCGAAATTCCCGCTGTTTGTGATCTTATTAAATATTGATCCGCCAGGAGCAAAAGGGGGGTTCTTGGCATATGCGATTCCTGGTTCTGAAAGCCAACCAGCGGCATATGCTTTTAATAGGTCGAAAGCATACGCGGCTTCAGCGTAGTGTGGCTCCGCTAGTGGGTTTTGCCGCTGATACGCCTTGCGAGCCTCCCATGCGCCGCGCTGGATCTCAAGAAACACGCCGTATTTGGAATTAAACTGGGGTGCCCATGTGCGGAAGTCTTTCTCAAGTGCAATAAAGTCCTTCTCGCCCACTGCGTTCTGGGAGTTGGTATATCGCGTTGTCTCAGTTAGAAGTTCCTCTCCTTCTGATCCGACCACGACAATCTTCGTAATGACTACGGCTGTGTTCAGTCGAGCCTCCCAGTCTTTCTGCTTATCAGACGGCGCCGTCCCTCCCGAATTTAGTTTCCTTTGTAGGACAGACCAAATGGACTTGGTTGTTTGGCATCCATTGACAATGAATGGGTTTGTCAACACCAGTTCGTCAGTGCTGACTTTCGTAACCTCTTCAGCGACAATTGTAATTCCGTTGTTGTACAGTCCAAAACGCTCGGGGTGATGTTCAATTGTTGCCTCAATGCCCTTATTGACTTTACGTTTGTTGCCCAGGAACTTTCGTACGTTCTTTTCGTAGAGAAGGTCAAGATCGCCTGAGGCGGACTTGTACTGTTGCATGAATTGAAAGACGTCTGTGAGTCGTGTCGCTCCTACGAGCAATATATTACCGGAACTTGCGACTATAGTTTTTAGCTTCACCTGAAGCTTATTCGTGCCGAAAGCGTCCTCTTCCGCTACCTTGTTATATATCGTCTCGACTGAAACAGAATCTACGTCGAAGCAATCACCAAACTTGGCGCGGCCGAGTGTTTTTATGTTTGCGAGGTACTCCTCCTCTTCTGGGGTTAGCCGCCTTGTCGTGGCGAGGACGTATTCAAGGCGATCCTTCGGTCCGCGATTGGACAGAAAGTTACGAAGCCTGGTGACGAGTTCGACTGAGAGGGAGGATAGCTTCTCACGCTTTCCTTCAAGGGTTGCGAATAGCTTCTGGGCTTCAGAACTAATTGTGTCCGAGCCTGTGAACGCAGTTCCGTACTTGCTCTGGATCAAAATCCATGTGTCTCCCTCGATTCCTTCTGTTTGGTCTTCTGCGACAAATACCGCTGCGTCGATGCCGCCATCCCCTGCGCCGTCGCAAAGGATGACTTCAGCAGTGGATGCATCAATCTCGTGCCAGTCGCGAAGGATCTTCTCGGCAAATCTATGACCGAGATGAGTCGTCGATGGGTCGCTTGCGACGACTTCTTCGAGCCACTGAAGCTCAAACTGCTCAAGGGAAATCATTGCTGGGCTCCGTGTGGGGCAGGGTAGGGGTTCTCTGAGAGGCAAATTTGTTGCAAATAAGTCGAATTTTGCGTGCACCGCAACAAAATCATGACCCGTTGGTCTGAGGAGAAGCCTCGCTAGACGATAAATCACTGGGTCAGAGAATATTAGGGGCAGACTACGTTTAACTGCTCGGAGACGCGCTGGACAGCGGCCATAAACGATTAAATCGAGTTTGTCCCCTGTCATCCTCCGACCTTAGAACCGCCCGTTCCAGTACCCGGGCTTTCTGCTTTGGTGAGCGACCGCGACGATGCGTAGACGAGTTCCGGTTGCGTAATAAATCAGGCTGTAAGGGAATCGCCGTAAAGGAAATTTCCGTGCGCGGCCGCGCCATGGTGCTCCGAGCTGCGGAAATTCACGCAGGAGTGACACCGCGTAGTCGAATTCGTCGAGAAATGCCTCTGCGACGGTGCGGCCCCCATGCTGCGCGTAGTAGACGGCTCCGGCAAGCAGCTCTGCATCGGCCTCGCGATGGACCGAAACGATCATCGAATGGCTGCGCGGGCGCGGGCCAGGGCGTCTTCAACGGGCACATCAAGCACGCTGCCGGACTCGAATTCGGTGATTCGCCGATCGACCTCGATCGCCCAGGCATCTTCGACCGATGGATCGAGGGCCAGACTGCTGAGCAGGCGGTCCGCCAGGTGCGCCCGGTCTTCTCTTGACAGTTGCAGTGCCTGACGCTCCATGTCGCGGATTGTCTGGGACATGATGTGCTCCTGATCTCCGGTTAGCGTTGGATGATATGCGCAGACAGTTCGTAGGGCGGAACGCGCAGCGGGTTCCGCCATCTTCGGCCTCGGCGTCGTGGCGGATACCCCAGCCAGTTGGCGGAACCTCCTGCGGAGTTCCACCCTACACCGCCGTCCGCACAATCAACGACTCCACCACCCACCGCAACGGATCGGCCCGTGCGGGAAAGACGGACACGGCGGTCAACGCATCGGTCAGCAGGTTATGCGCCATCTCCTTGGCCTCGGCCAGCCCGACCACGGAGGGGTAGGTGGACTTGGCGAGGTCCTGGTCGCGCCCGCGGGTCTTGCCGGTGACGGTGGTCTCGGCGGTCACGTCGAGTACGTCGTCCTGGATCTGGAAGGCCAGTCCCACACACTTGGCATAGCGGTCCAGGCGGGCGGCGTGGTCGGTGTCGACCGGGCCGTTGGCGAGCAGCGCCAGGCGGATGGCGGCGCGGATCAGGGCGCCGGTCTTGTGGATGTGGATGTGCTCCAGCATCACGCGGTCCAGGTGCTTGCCCTCGGCCGCCAGATCCAGGGCCTGACCGCCGGCCATGCCGCGCGAGCCGCTGGCCTGGGCCAGGGCGGCGACCATGGCGATGCGGGCGGTGGCGTTGAGATCCGTGGCCTCGGCCAGGGTCTCGAAGGCGAGCGTCTGCAGGGCGTCGCCGGCGAGGATGGCGGTCGCCTCGTCGAAGGCCTTGTGACAGGTCGGTCGGCCGCGGCGCAGTGCATCGTCGTCCATGGCCGGCAGGTCGTCATGGATCAGGGAGTAGGCGTGGATCAACTCCACGGCGGCGGCCGGGCGGTCCAGCAGCGCCGGGGAGACCCCCAGGGCCTCGCCGGCGGCATAGCACAGCAGCGGGCGGATACGCTTGCCGCCGGTCAGTACGCTGTAGCGCATGGCCTCGTGGAGCCGTGCGGGCTCGATCTGGGGGGCCGGCAGCAGGCGTTCGAGGGTGGCCTGGACGCGCGCGACACAGCGCGCGCGAAAGGCGTCCAGTGCTTGTTCAGTCATGGATGGTCCAGGGGGGCGGTGACGGGGGCCTTAGGGGTGGTGAAGGGCTCGGGCACGGCGTCCGGGCGGCCTTCGGTGAGGATGCGGACCCGTTGCTCGGCGCCCTCCAGGGCGGCCCGGCAGGCGCGCGTGAGGGTCACGCCGCGCTCGAAGGCGGTCAGGGACGCCTCCAACGTCAGGTCGCCCTTCTCCAGGGCGGCGACGAGCGCCTCCAGTTCGCCTAGGGATTGCTCGAACGGGGGCGGGGAGGGTTCTGCGACTTTCTTCATGGGGTTTGCATCAGGGTTTCAAACTACGGTAGCGTACCGCGGTTTGACGGTCAAACCGACGGCTTTCGCGTCTGCGAACCAGGCGCGCCCCGTCGCACGTCGGCCGCCGCCCATTCGCACCAAGGATCAGCCACAGGCCCATGACAGGCAACTACGACGCCTCAGCGATCGAGGTCCTAAGCGGCCTCGACCCGGTGCGCAAGCGCCCGGGGATGTACACCGACACCACCCGCCCTAACCACCTGGCGCAAGAGGTCATCGACAACAGCGTCGACGAGGCCCTGGCCGGCCATGCCCGCAGCATCGAGGTCGTGCTCTTCGCCGACGGCTCGCTGGAGGTGGCCGACGACGGGCGCGGGATGCCGGTCGATATGCACCCGGAGGAGGGGATGCCCGGGGTGGAGGTGATCCTGACCAAGCTCCACGCCGGCGGCAAGTTCGGCGGCGGCAGCTACCGCTTCTCCGGCGGCCTGCACGGCGTGGGCGTGTCCGTGGTCAACGCACTCTCCGAGCGCCTGGAGGTCTGGGTGCGCCGCGGCGGACAGGAATACCAGATGACCTTCGCTCACGGGGACAAGGCGAGCGCGTTGCGGCCGGTCGGCACCGTCGCGCGCGGGCGCACCGGGACCCGGCTGCGCTTCTGGCCCGACCCCAAGTATTTCGACACCCCCAAATTCGCCCCGAAGCCGCTCATTCACCTGTTGCAGGCCAAGGCCGTCCTATGCCCGGGCCTGACCGTGCGCTTCCGCGACGAGGCGGCGGCGGACGAGCGCGAGTGGTGCTACGAGGACGGGCTCAAGGACTATCTGGTCCAGACCCTGGGCGGCTGCGAGACGGTGCCGGCCGTGCCCTTCGTCGGCGACATGGAGGGCACCAACGAGGCGGCCAGTTGGGCCCTGGCCTGGACCCCGGAGGCGGGTGAGCCGGTGACCGAGAGCTATGTGAACCTGATCCCGACGGTCCAGGGCGGCACCCACGTCAACGGTCTGCGCAGCGGGCTGACCGAGGCGGTGCGCGAGTTCTGCGAGTTCCGCAACCTGCTGCCGCGCGGCGTCAAGCTGGCCCCGGAGGACGTCTGGAACCGGCTCGCCTATATCCTCTCGGTCAAGCTCATCGACCCCCAGTTCTCCGGCCAGACCAAGGAGCGGCTGTCGTCGCGCGAGTGTGCCGCCTTCGTCTCCGGGGTGGTCAAGGACGCTCTCAGCCTGTGGCTCAACCAGCACACGGCGGAGGGTGAGCGGATCGCGGAGTTGGCCATCACCGCCGCCCAGGCGCGGCTGCGGGCCGGGCGCACCGTCACCCGCAAGAAGATCACCGCGGGTCCGGCCCTGCCGGGGAAGCTCGCCGACTGCACCTCCACGGACCCGGACCGCAGCGAGCTCTTTCTGGTGGAGGGCGACTCCGCCGGCGGCTCCGCCAAGCAGGCGCGCGACCGGGAGTTTCAGGCCATCCTGCCGCTGCGCGGCAAGATCCTCAACACCTGGGAGGTGGACGCGGCGGAGGTGCTGGGCTCCCAGGAGGTCCACGACATCGCGGTGGCCATCGGGGTGGACCCGGGCAGCGATGACCTCACCCGGCTGCGCTTCGGCAAGGTGTGCATCCTGGCCGACGCGGACTCGGACGGGGCGCACATCGCCACGCTGCTGTGTGCCCTGTTCCTGAAGCACTTCCGACGCCTGGTCAGCGAGGGGCATGTGCACGTCGCCATGCCGCCGCTCTATCGGATCGATGTCGGCAAGCAGGTCTACTATGCCCTGGACGACGGCGAGAAAAAGGGCATCCTCGACCGGATCGAGGCCGAACGGATCAAGGGCAAGGTCAATGTCCAGCGCTTCAAGGGCCTGGGCGAGATGAACCCGGCCCAATTGCGCGAGACGACGATCCATCCGGACACCCGCCGGTTGGTCCAGCTCACGATCGAGGCGACGGACGACAGCACCAGCCTGCTCGACATGCTGCTCGCCAAGAAGCGCGCCGCGGACCGGCGTGCCTGGCTTCAGGAGAAAGGGGACCTGGCGGAGGTGTAAAGGAGCGGGGGCGTCCCGCCCCCGCGTTACCACCGATTGCGTCATTCCCGTTCCGCCCTACACGGGCTGAACTCGGCGCGCGATAGTAGTTCCAGGGGCACTCTGGAGCATTTTTCTTACCCGCAAATCATGTTCGTCCGGGTCCAGTTCCACCTTCTTCAATTTTGCCCGAAACTGAACTTCCCCGTTCCCGTCAACCGGAGCGATATACACATCAATTTCTTTCCCTTCGTCTAAGGCCCGCGCAGGAGTTGCCCACCGAGCGGATGATCGAAAAACGCCCCATTTCCGGCGGCGGCAATGTGTTGACGGTAGTTTCTCGTAAATATTCCGAAGTCTGCCATGGGAATCTCCTTGATATGACGTTAATATTTTCTGGACCGGCTTGGACCTGGATACCCAGGGCGGGCTTCCAACTGCCGGGGTCGATGGGATTTGAGGCGCCGATGATCCAGAGGTCCTAGCCAATCGCGGTCGTGTAATTCTTGAGCATGATGAGCCATCGGCAGCGACTCCCCAGCGCTCGGCAAGAACCTGTTGACGGCAGGAAGCCCAAATGGCGGAAGGGCCTCGCTCATTATTCCGGCCGCCGCCCAAGCGTTTCGTACCGGAGGTCGAGGCTTTACCGTGAAAGTGCGTAGTCAGGCCATCCTGGCCTGACGGTGTCGGGGCTGGAACAGTCAGGGCTGGAAGCCCTGACTACGCCGCCCTGCACGCTGGCCATCGAGCTAGCGGTCGAGAGGACTTTCATGTTCCGGGGTGGCGCGGGTGCCATGACCGTTAGCCGGACCAGGGCCACTGAGTCTCCGATGTCGACCGGCTGAAGCCTCGACCTCCTGTCTTCTTGCGGTCGGAACGACGCTCAAGGTCGGCGGGAGCGCTATCGCGTTCCACGCTACACGGACTACCATAATCTATACAGGTTTTCGGCGTCAATGGCTTTGTCTTTGAGTCCCCGGGCACCCTGTTTCGCGTACCACTCCGATCGTTAGGCGCTGATCAAGCGTCTTCAGGCCGCTGACCCGCTGAAAGTCCGCGCCCTGGCCTACACCTTGGGCTGGATGCGCGGTGCAAGGGATCGTCCCGGGATCGCGCTGGGGCTTGCCCGCCGTCCGCGCCGGTGTTAGCGTCAGGCCAGCGTCGTAGAGTCCCAGCGGCCGGGCCGACCTTCGGACTCCTGACCAGGGCCGCTGACCGTTCGCACAGCTTGAGGTTCCTGCCCCATGCACCCATTCCGATTCGCCCATGCCGCCGGGGACGACTGGCGGGAGATCGCGGACACCTGTCTGGACCAACTCGCACGGGTTCCCGCCGCCGCCAATCTGGGTTTTCTCTACGTGACCGACGCGCTGGCGGAGGATCTCGACGAGCTGCTCGCCCAACTGAAGGACGCGACCGGGGTGCGCGCCTGGGTCGGCGCCGTCGGGATCGGCATCTGCGCCACCGGCACCGAGTATTACGAGGAGCCCGCCGCGGCCCTGATGTTGGGCGAGTTTCCGCCCGACGGCTTCCGGGTCTTCCCGGGGCTGGTCGATGAGGACCTGGACGCCTTCGACGCGCGCCATGGCGAGTGGATCGCGGAGCGCCACCCCAACCTCGGCCTGGTCCACGGGGACCCGACGAGCGGTGTCAGCGAAGACCTGATCAAGGCGCTCGCGCAGCGCACCGCCGCCGGCTTCCTGGTCGGCGGGCTCGCCAGCTCCCGCGGCACGACCTACACCATCGCCAACGGGCTGCACCAGGGGGGGCTCTCCGGCGTGCTCTTCGCCGAGGGGGTCGGGCTCGTCACCCGCCTGAGCCAGGGCTGTTCACCCATCGGCCCCCACCGCACCATCACCAAGGCGCAGCGCAACATCGTCATGACCCTGGACGGCCGGCCGGCCCTGGACGTGCTCAAGGAGGACATCGGCGAGGCCCTGTCCCGGGACCTGATGCGCATCGGCGGCTACATCTTCGTGGGGCTGCCGATCACCGGCTCCGACACCGGTGACTATCTGGTCCGCAACCTGGTGGGCCTGGACCCCACCGAGGGCCTGGTGGCCGTCGGCGACCTGATGGAGCAGGGCCGCAGCCTCATCTTCTGTCGCCGCGACACCGGCACCGCCCGCGAGGACCTGGACCGGATGCTCAAGGCCCTGGCAGGCCGTCTCACCGGGCCGCCGCGCGGGGGTGTCTACTGCACCTGCCTGGGGCGCGGCGTCAACCTCTTCGGCCCGGACTCCGCCGAGCTGAGACAGATCCGCGACACCCTGGGCGATTTTCCCCTGGTGGGCTTCTATGCCAATGGCGAGATCTCCCGGGATCGGCTTTATGGCTATACGGGCGTGCTGACGCTGTTCACCTGATGAGCAGGTCGATGTCGCGCCCTCGCCATCAATGGGGTGATGAGCGCCGAACCTCAGCCGGATCACGCGGCTCGCCAATGTCACGCCCTGTCAGGGCTAAGATCCTTAACGACAGACCACCCAGGGCGTTGCCCTGGGCTGGTATGTCGCGCCCCTTCGGGGCTTTGGGGCTTCGGGTCTCGGCGACGGCCGATACACCCTCCCGCGCGAAACCAAGGTGCAAGGTGGCTGGGCGGGAGGATTGACCCCAACGGGGTCACACATACCAGCTTAAGGCGCAACGCCCTGGGTGGTGCGAAGGAGTAATCTTAGCCCTGAAAGGGCGTGACCTCTTCCTCTCAGTCCCAAAGGTACCTCTGGTCATACTCCACGCCGTACAGGTTCAGAATCTCGACCAGTTCTTCATCAAAGGTTCGCGTACGATGGTGCTCGGGCTGGTTGTCGATATAGCGCAACAGGGCTGGAAGCTGGGAGTGTCCAAGCGAAAACGCCGCGTAACCCGCTTGCCAGGAAAACACCTCCGGGATGCCATCCTGCTGTTTCATCCAATGAGACGACGATTTCTTGATCTCTTCGAGCAGTGCGCTGACGGCAATAGTTCGCGGCAGGCTGCATCCGATATGGACATGGTTATCCGTTCCCCCGACGCGATACGCCTCACTGCCCAGAGCGCGACAGGCCCCGGCGAGGTAGGCGTGGAGCCGCGGTTGCACTGACTCTGCAATCCAGGGTTCCCGGTGTTTGGTGCTGAACACCAGGTGCAGCAGGATCTTGGCGAGTGACTGGGGCATCTTGGTTCAGTCCGTCGGCTGTCCAATGTCACGCCCTTTCAGGGCTGAGTGCCTATATTGGCTTGACCCAGGGCGTTGCCCTGGGCTGGTATGTGGCACCCCGTTGGGGTGCAATCGGCTCGTGCTCGATTGCCGCGTCCCTCGAGCTTGGAGTTCGGCTTGCGGCTCGGTCTAAGCGGCTGATCTCTTGCTGCATTTTGTGTTCCGCATCGGTCCGGTCGCTACCGGTTGCGTGAGCCGTCCCACGCCTGCCGGGAAAAAGAGCCCCGAAGGGGCGAGACATACCAGCCCAGGGCAACGCCCTGGGAACGCGATATGCGATGTTCAGCCCTGAAAGGGCGTGACATTTGTTGATCATTGTTTATCAATTATTAAGGGGGGTCGCTTGGTGCAGCTTCGGTGCCTTCACGTATGATTGGCGCCGATAATGATGGCTATGACTATGAGAAATAACGCCGCCCCTACCAACGCCACGGTCGCCATGGATAAGCACCCGTCGTTGGCTATCGGTATCGAATTTGAAGTGAGGGGCTCTCCATTCTCGTCGATTTCTACGTAAAAGGCGCCTTCATACATGAAGCCCGGGATATCTCCCTTCCGGATGCAATCAATAACTCCTTCTAGTGGATAGTCATGCTCACGGGCATAGCGTTCAGCATTGATACCCTGTCTCGTTCCAGTGCTGTCGTAATGCCAAGAATCCTTGAGCCCTGTAATCCCGTATTTCTCAAGAATGACCCGAATCATTTTCCTCGGATCGGCGGCGCTTCCGATGACTCTGATTGCGCGATTAAAGTCTCTCGCCGCATCTCTGTGGCCATCCGAGATCAGCGCCTTTGCAAAGTTGACGATGATCGGATTCGATCCAAAATACAGCGACAAGAACTCATTTTCGAGTACTTCAGCAATCGTTTGCGCCTCGGCAAACTCCTTCTTATTCAGTATTCTGGCTCGAAAAGCGTCCGCAAGTTTCCATGAGATCTTTGCCAGTCTTGCCCGCAGACCCTCAAGTTCCGGGTAGAACTGCAACGCGATTGTCCAATCTGTATCAAGCGGGCTGGCGGCGCTTGGTTCGGGGTCGTCGTCCGCAAAGGCCGTGTCGGCGTTTTGGGTCTTTTTCTCCCGGAGTCTGTCGTATTCGGCGCGCTTGGCTGGGTCGCTGAGGATACTGTACGCCTCGTTGATGTCTGCCATGCGCATACCGGCCGTGCCGGGATCAAGCCCCGACTTGTCCGGATGATAGCGTTGCGCCAGGGCCTTGTAGGCGGCACGGACAACGACCGCGTCGGCCGATGGTGTCAGTCCCAGCGTTGCATAATAATCTTTGTTGGCATCCATTTGTCTATTCGCTGATCAGCGGCCGGGTTCAGGTCGGGCGGCTTATGTCACGCCCTTTCAGGGCTGGTCGTCTAAATTGCCTTGACCCAGGGCGTTGCCCTGGGCTGGTATATCGCGCCCCTTCGGGGCTTCGGTCCGCGGGCGGTGCGAGCCTGACGCGGGGCCAACGGTCGCTGGCTGGCAGCCAGCGGGATAGGGCCGCCTCAATCATCGTTCCGGCCGGCGGCCACCAGGAAAGCAAAGCCCCGCAGGGGCATGACATACCAGCCCAGGGCAACGCCCTGGGTTACTTGCATCAGGATGCCCAGCCCTGAAGGGGCGTGACATAGGACGGTCCCTGGCAGTTGGACGCTTTCCACTCCACTTACTCAAACGCCTGCGGCACCCCCAAATGCCACTCCGTCTCCCGCTGCAACCGGTGCGCGACATTGAGCAGCCGCCCCTCATCGAAATAGTTGCCGATGATCTGCAGCCCCACCGGCATGCCGTCCACCGGGGCGACCGGGATGGAGATGCCGGGCAGGCCGGCCAAGTTGGCGGCGATGGTGTAGATGTCGTTCAGGTACATGGCGACCGGATCGTCCATCTTGGCGCCGATGGGGAAGGCCGTGGTCGGGCTGGTTGGTCCCATGATGACGTCGACCTGCCCGAAGGCGCGGCGGAAGTCGTCGGCGATCAGGTGACGGCCCTTCTGGGCCTTGAGATAATAGGCGTCGTAATAGCCGGCGGACAGCACATAGGTGCCGATCATGATGCGGCGCTGGACCTCGGCGCCGAAGCCCTCGGCGCGGCTGCGTTTGTACAGGTCCTCCAAATCCTTGGGGTCTTCACAGCGGTGACCATAGCGCACGCCGTCGAAGCGGGCGAGGTTGGAGGAGCATTCAGCGGGGGCGACGACATAATAGACCGGCACCGAGAGTGCGCTGTTGGGCAGGCTGATCTCGACGACCGTCGCACCCAGGCGTTCGTATTCGCGCAGCGCCGCCTGGATGCCGGCACCGATGCGCTCATCGAGCCCAGCGCCGAAATACTCTTTGGGCAGGCCGATCCGCAGCCCGGTCAGATCAGCGTCCAGCCCGGCCACATAGTCCGGCACCGGGGTGTCCATGGAGGTGGAGTCCCGGGGGTCGAAGCCGGCCATGGCCTGGAGCAGCAGCGCGGCGTCGCTGGCCGTGCGCGCCATGGGGCCGGCCTGGTCCAGGCTGGAGGCGAAGGCGATCATGCCCCAGCGCGAGCAGCGCCCATAGGTCGGTTTGATGCCGGTGATGCCGCACAGGGCCGCGGGCTGGCGGATGGACCCCCCGGTATCGGTCCCGGTGGCGGCGGCGCACAGGCGGGCGGCGACCGCCGCCGCGGAGCCGCCGGAGGAGCCGCCGGGGACCCGGGTCTGGTCCCAGGGGTTTTTCACCGGGCCGTACCAGCTCGTCTCGTTGGACGAGCCCATGGCGAACTCGTCCATGTTGGTCTTGCCGAGCACCACGGCCCCGGCGGCGGCCAGGCGCTCGACCACGGTGGCGTCGTAGGGGGCGATGAAGGTGTCGAGCATCCGCGAGCCGCAACTGGTGCGCAGTCCCGCGGTGCAGAAGATGTCCTTGTGGGCGATCGGGATGCCAGTGAGTGGCCCGCCGGTGCCGGCGGCGAGCGCCTGGTCGGCCTGCGCGGCGGCCGCGAGTGCCGACTCGGCGGCGACGGTGATGAAGGCGTTGAGGCTTGGGTTGTGGCGTGCGATCCGCTCCAGGTAGTGGCGCGTCAGCTCCCGGCTTGAGAAGGTGCGGGCGGCGAGGCCCGCCGCCAGCTCGGTCATGGTCTTGTCGTGCATCACTCGATCACCTTGGGGACCAGGTAGAGCCCGGCCTCGGTCTGGGGTGCGATGGCCTGGAAGCGCTCGCGCTGATCGGGCTCGGTGGGCCGATCCGGGCGCAGCCGCTGGGTCATGTGCAGGGGGTGGGCCATGGGTTCGACGCCGGTGGTGTCGACCGCGTCCATCCGGGCCACCAGGTCCAGGATGTTGGTCAGGTCCAGGGCGTAGCGGTCGCAGGCCGCGGGGCTGACCGCGAGCCGGGCCAGGTGCGCGATCTTCTCGACGTCGGATCGATCCAGTGCCATTGCGTGAGGGTCCTGAGGCGTAGGTGGGACGGCCAGCCGACGGGCGGCGGGCGCGTGTGTGAGGGCGCAAAAGTACCATAGGGGCAGGGCAGAGGCACGCGGGCCGCGCGGCTGCGCATCCCCCGTGGGAGCGGCTTCAGCCGCGACGAGGACCGCGGCGGCTTGTGAGGTCGGGTCGCGGCTCAAGCCGCTCCCACCGGGGCCTGGGCTGACTTTCACAGAGTATTCGCTGTCGTGCCGCCCGGCGCCGGTCACTGCGCAGCGTCGCGGCCTGCCAGTTGTGCCTGAAGCCGGGCAAGTGCCTGCTCCGCCTCCTGCGCGCGCCGCTCGGCCTGCCGCCGCGCCTGTGCCTCGGCGGCGGCGCGGTGCGACTCGTTGTCGGCCCGGTTTGATTCGGCGGCGGCGTGCTGTTGCGCCTGCTGCCGGGCCTGTGCCTGCGCGGCGGCATCCTGTTCGGCCTCGCGTCGGGCCTGTGCCTCGGCGGCGGCATGCTCTTCGGCCTCTCGCAAGGCCTGCGCCTGCGCCGCGGCACGCTCCTCGAGCGCGCGCCAGGCAGGCAGCACGAAGGCGGCGTAGACCGGATCATCGCGCAGCGTGCCGTGTGCGGGCCGGCGGCAGAGGTCGGCCACGCGAAACTGTAAGCCGGGCAAGACCCGTGAGCGGATCACGCCGTCCTCCGACGCGATGGGGACATAGACGCCCGCCGCGGTGCGGGTGAAGAACGCCTGATGCTCAGGCGCGCGGTGCATGATGTAATATTCCGGGACGCCACCGGCGGCATACTCGGCCTTCTTGACCACGGTGTCGCGCAGGAGGTCGCGGCGCTCCTGATCCGAGAGGGCCTCGACACAGAGGTCGAAAACGCCGCGATAGGACGCATCGAGCGGCAACAACGGCTGCGGGTTGTCGTTGCAGACGACGCCGAAATCGGGCTTGCGGATGACGGTGCCGGTCGGCAGCGGCAGCCGGAAGCCCATCTCCAGCGCGACCATCCTGGCGATGGGCCGGGCGGTCAGAAAGTGCTCCAGCAGCAGCATGAACCACTGGTAGACGAGGAAGGTCTCATAGTTGGACACCGGCTTTTCCTCCAGACGCCCGTTGTTCCATTCATAGTGGACGTCGGAGTCGCGGTAGTAGTCGCGCCAGTATTCCTCCTCCGAGACGTAGCGGCCGGCGGCAGAGGGGGGTGCGGCACCGGCCGGTTCAGGCCGCGTGCGACGCGGTTCGGCAAGGGCGGTCTGCGACATGGGCGTCTCCCGGGGCAGTTGCGGTTAGCGTCATAGCCTAGCACGGGTCCCGCCGACCGAAGGCGCGGAGTCCAAGGTGGGGTGCGATCAGAACTGATGTATTAACGCATATCTCGTAGGGTAGGCATCGCGTACCCTACAGCTACCGGACGTTTCCACGAACCGGGCGTCGTTGTCGTTGTCGTTGTCGTTGTC
>NZ_CAIKKU010000197.1 GCF_903828115.1 uncultured Thiodictyon sp.
CACACCGGACCGTTACCAGTCTCGCATGTGCTCCTAGGCTACGACGGGAGAAACCGTCGGTTCCATCAGGTCGCCATATAGAGACTTCCAGTAGAACAATTACTTACGCGACTTCGTGTCGCACAGTTATGATCAAGGCCGGCGTACGAGAGGATCAGGGGCGCTACGATAACCTCGATTACGACAACGACAACGACAACGACGCGACGCGACGAGTATCCCCTAATGAAATTGTTTGACTTATTCGTGAACCGTTCCATATTCCCGGGATGAAAGCGCGGCGCCGTGGTGCAGTCCATGGCCGGGTCGGCGTGCTGGACAGGGTGCAAGCGCCACCGGTCGAGCTTCAGGCCGCATCACCCCGCGGGAGCGCGCCGCGTTGCCGTTCATAGATGGCCGCGAGGCGCGCGGGCGGGGCGCCAAGCAGGAAGCGCGCGAGCAAGAGGCCGTTGGCCAACTGCTGTCGCGCCGGCCCGTGGGCCAGGAAGCGGCTGGCCGAGGTGGTCACCGCGCTCGGCAGCTTGGCGATGCGGCTGCACCGGTGGCTGCACTGGCGCACGCGGCGGGCCAGTTCCACGTCCTCGAACAGCGGCCAGTCGGGGAAGCCGCCGACGGCCTCGAAGAGGTCGCGCCGGATGGTCATGGCCTGATCGCCGAAGGTCGTCAGCCGCGACTCGAAACGCGAGCCCCAGGCATAGGCGCCGAGCAGCCAGTGGCGCCGATCGAAGGCGAGCCGGAAGCAGGCCATGCCGATGCCGGGGTCGCGAAAGGCGGCCGCGAGGACCACCGCGGCATCGCGGGGCAGGTCCGTGTCGTCGTGCAGGAACATCAGCAGCTCGCCCGCGGCGGCGCGGGCCCCGCCGTTGCACTGGGTCCCACGACCGCGCGGGGCCCTGACCAGTTGCCAGCCCTCCGGCAGCGGCGGCTGCTGCGCGCGCGCACCCAGGTCGTCCGGCTCGCAGACAATGATCTGCGCGCCGGGAAGACACGCGGCCGTCCGAGCGCAGCGCTCGCGCAGCGCCGTGCCCAGGCCCCGGGTCGGGACGACGACGGAGACTGGCTGCATCGGTGAACTATCTCAAAGTGAAGGTCCTAAGCTGCCTAGGTGGGTGCGCCGGGAGTTGCTGAAAACCCCCGGTATCCCGGTCCTTCGGCTCGGCGCTGCGCCTGCGGCGCTGCTCGCGTCGTGACCGGGCCTGGTCGCGCGCCCGGGTGCGAAGGCGCTTGAAGACACCGCGCGCCATTGCGAATGGGGGTACGACATCATGCGCGACGGCCGGCTACGGGGTCTGACTATCGTCGGAACGATGATGCTGCGCTGACCCCGCGTGGAAGCAACCGCGCTCGCTGGGAAATGGCCTGGGTGCGAGGCCCCGCCCCTCAGGTCCAGAGGAGATGGCCGAGGGTGCGCAGCGCGATCCCAATGCAGGCGCCCAGGGCTGCCGGCTTCCAGACCGCGGCGACCCGGCGACCGGCCGCGATCAGCACGGCGATGCCGACCAGGTCCAAGGGCGAAATCAGGAAGCCGGCGCTGGCATTCAGGAGTTCGACGCTGAGCTGGCCGGCGCGGCGCAGGTCGTCCACGACCCCCATCATCGCCGTGCCGCCGGCCAGGTATTTGGTCAGGCTGGGCAGGACCAGCACCGGGTCGATCCCGGCTGGCCCCAGGAGCGGCGCCAAGGCCGCGGTGATCAGGTCGATGACGCCGAAGCGCTTCAGGGCAGTGACCGCGACCAGCGACAGCACCAGCATGGGGATGGCGCCGATGGCGATCTTGAAGGCCTCGGCGCCGGCACGGTTGATGACGTCGAGCACCCCCTTGGCGTTGTCGGCGACGGGGTGATGCAGGGTTTCGTCCAGCGTCGCCTCGGCGCACGACAGCCGCCGACCGAAGAGATAATAGGTCGTCGCCGCCGCGGTCAGGCCGCCCAGCAGCGAAAAGACCAAGGTGGGGCCGAACGCGAGGCCCATCGTCAGCATCGGGAACACGACATTGGCCTGCGCCATGGCGAAGACCATGGCCAGGGTGGCGGCCAGGTGGCGGTCCGAGGTGCCGCGCTGTTCCATCATGGTCAGGGTCGCCAGCGGGGCGGCAAAGCTGACAAAATTGATCTGCAGGGCGGCAAAGACGCCGAGCCCGGTGAGTCCGAAGGGGCGCAGCGCCGGCGTCAGCCGGGCGACGAGCCAGTCCAGCGCCCCGCGCGCCTCCAAGAGGCGCATCAA
Source organism: uncultured Thiodictyon sp. (assembly GCF_903828115.1). Taxonomy (GTDB): domain Bacteria; phylum Pseudomonadota; class Gammaproteobacteria; order Chromatiales; family Chromatiaceae; genus Thiodictyon. The sequence goes on from NZ_CAIKKU010000197.1 coordinate 2,224, forward strand.
GGACAGCATGACCACCATCACCGGCAGCAGGACGAACAACGACAGATCGACCGCGGTGCGGCCGGCCTTGAGGATGATGTCGATCAGGATGTCCATTGAAATCTCCGTCGGCTGTACATCATCTCTGTGGCTCCCGACTCATGGATGCCGCAGCGCGCGGCGCCGCCTTCGGGTCGCGCCGTCTCGCTGCGGCGGCCCGTCACCCTCAGCCGACGGTAGGGTAAACGTTTTGGTCGCAGAACAGCAATTTCGGCAGGGGCTTGAACTGTTGCGATTAAAATTGTACATTTTTGCCAAACATGAGCAAAAAGTGTACAAAGTAAGGATAGGCGAGGCGGCGAAAGCTCTTGGGGTTTCGCCCGCGACCGTGCGCCGCTGGGAGACCAGTGGCAAGATCACGGCCGAGCGCACCCCCGGCGGACAGCGCCGCTACGACCTGTCGGCGCTGCTGCCCGACAAGTTCAGCCTCGATTCGCCAACGCGACGC
>NZ_CAIKKU010000198.1 GCF_903828115.1 uncultured Thiodictyon sp.
AGTCCTCTCGACCGCTAGCTCGATGGCCAGCGTGCGGGGCGGCGTAGTCAGGGCTTCCAGCCCTGACTGTTCCAGCCCCGACACCGTCAGGCCAGGATGGCCTGACTACGCACTTTCACGGTAAAGCCTCGACCGCCGGTTGCGGACGGACCGCTACTGGCCGGGGCGATGATCAAGGCCGCCCCGAGTTGTCCAGTTACCGGGGCGGGACGCCCCGGCTCCTTTAACGGCGACGGTAGGCGATAACCAGAAAAAGGCCGCCAAACAGGATCATGGGGATGGAGAGTAGCTGCCCCATCGTGAGCCAACCAAAGGCGAGATAACCCAGTTGGGCGTCCGGGGTGCGGACAAACTCGATGAGGAACCGAAAACACCCATACAACAGCAGGAAGAGCCCGGACACCGCCATCAGCGGGCGCGGGCGGCTGGAGTAGGTCCACAGGATCAGGAACAGGACCAAGCCCTCCAAGCCCGCCTCGTAGAGCTGCGACGGGTGCACCGCCGGGCTCAGCAGGGCGTCCGGGCCCTGGTCCGCGCACTGACCCGGGAACTGGGCACAGGGCAATTGCACCCCCCAGGGCAGGTCCGTGCGGTGCCCCCAGAGCTCCCCGTTGATGAAGTTCCCGATGCGCCCGAACAGCAGCCCCGTGGGCACCAGCGGGACGATGAAGTCGGCCACCTGGAAGAAGTGCAGCCCCTGCCGACGCGCGAACAGGGCCATCGCCGCGATGACCCCGATCAGGCCCCCGTGGAAGGACATGCCGCCCTCCCAGACCTTGAAGAGATTCAGCGGGTTCGCCAGGATCTGGTCGAACCCGTAGAAGAGCATGTAGCCCAGCCGGCCGCCGGCGATGACGCCGATGACGCAGTAGAAGATCAGGTCGTCCACCATCTCGGTCGTCCAGCCCGAGCCCGGCCGCGCGGCGCGCCAGCGCCCCAGCCCCCAGGAGCAGGCGAAACCAGCGAGATACATGAGTCCGTACCAATGGACCCGCAGTGGTCCGATGGCAACGGCGATGGGGTCGAGGTCGGGGTAGGTCAGCATAGGTGTAAATGGTATCACGGACGCCTCACCGTGCTCTGGGCCGACCCTCGCGTCGGGTGCGATCCAGACTGATGTCATCTCTCCCGCGGCTCGCGCTGTGCCCTTGCGGTGAACTGTCCTGCGGTGTTAAGTTTCCCGCGACTTCAGCCGCGGTGCGGTTAGACTTTCTAATCCATCGGCGACAACGGACCAACCGCCAACCCAGGGGGGACTTATGTGGCTCGCGAATCACAGACCCGGAGCCTGGTACCTGCTGCCGCTGGCCTGGCTCATTGCCCTGTCGGCGCCCCTGTTGGCGCCCCTGTCGGCGCAGGCGGCGACCCTGACCCTGACCAAGGAGGCGCCGGCCTCGGTCCCGACGGGCGCGACCTTCGAGTACCGGCTCTCCTATTCCTGCACCGCGGTGACCCAGGGCGAAAACTGTCTCGCCGCCTCGGTCACGGACGTGATGCCGGCCGGGGTGGAGATCGTGAGTTGCCTGGGCAACGCGGCCCATCAGCAGCTTCCGGGCGGCGTAAGCTGCCTCACGGGACTCAACCGCACCGCCAGCTTCTACTTCAGCCAGTCCCCGCAGTCCGCCAATGCGCCCGGCACCCTGCCGGCCGGGTCCACCGGCACCCTGGTGATCCAGGCGAAGTTCACCGCGGGCAGCACCCCCAACGGGTCCCAGGCGATCAATTACGCGACCATCAGGGCCAGCAACGCGACCACGGTCAACAGCAATTTCGTGACCACCACGGCGACGGCCACGGACCAGCTTTATATCGCCAAGGCCCGGTTGGCGGCGAACAGCGCCAAGGGCCAGGAGACGGCCTATCAGGTCAGCGTCTGTCAGCCCGCCAACAACACCATCGGGGCACTCAACGCGACCAACATCAGCATCGCTGAGTCGATCCCCGCCGGGGCCTCTTACGTGACCGGCTCGGCCAGCACGGGCGGGGTCTTCACGCCCGGAACACCGGACCGGATCCTCTGGGCCGGGCCCTATAACCGCCCCGTCAACTCCTCCACTACGACTGCGTCCTGCACGACCGTCAGCTTCTCAGTCCTCTACCCCAGTGACTTCGTCCCGACCTCGGTGACCAATACCGCTCAGGCCACTTACACCCCGGCCGGGGCCAGCCAGAAGACCATCGAGGGGAGCGTCACCCATGGATTCGTGACCGGCACGGCCGGGGGGACCTTCTCTAAGAGCAATACAGGCACCATCGCCAATACCTATCCTATTGACCAGCAGCCCGGATTCGACTGGCGGATCTCTCTCGCCAACACCGGGTCGGTGGCTCAGCAGAACGTCGTCGTCGAGGACGCAATCCCGGCCCAGGCGTTGGTCAACCAGATCTCGGTCGGCAGATTCATCCCCTACTATTCCCTCTCGGTGCAGTACCAGTTGAAGGACAACGGGACCACTTGGTACGACTTGCCCGGCAACCCCTACACAGCCCCGGCCGATGTCGCGATTACCAGCTTGGACCCGGCACCCACCGACGCCAACCCGGTCACCCGGGTCCGCTGGAATCACGGCACCATCCCGCCGGGGTATCAGCGCTTCGATAACAACGCCAGCTCCTATCACCGGGTTCGGGTCACCTTTCGGAACCCGGACCGCAACGGCAACCCGGTGGCGGTGCCCACCGCGGTTCAGAACGTGGCAACCTACAGCGCCACCAACCTGACCCTTACCAATGCGACCAACACGGTGACGACCTCGGCCGGCCTGCCTGTCGCGCCACGGATGGATAAGAGCGGCGACACCTCGTCCTTTCCCACGGGCCAGAACTTCACCCCTGGCACCCAGACCACCTACACCCTGACCCTGACCAACAACAGTTCTACCAACGGGCCGGACCTACGCAACGCGGTGATCCTGGACGCCTTGCCCGCGACCACGCAGTACCTGAGCCACACGGTCGCCTACGGGACCGGCGTCACGCCGCCCGCCCCCGCGGACGCCCCGGTCTTCGCCCAGTACCCCAATCCGACCGGCAGCGGCACCGTGTTGCGTTGGACCTGGCCGAATCTGGCCATCCCGGCCGCGACGTCCGGCCCCCCGGCCACCCCGGCCCGCGCGATCACCGTGAATATCACGGTCAGGGTGCTAAGCGGCGCGTCCGGGCTCCCCGGGCAGTACACGAATCTCGGCATGTTGGCGGGTCTGAGCAACGGCGACGTCGTCACCACGAACTGCCGCCTCCAGCCGGCGCCGGTGGACACCAATGACCTGGACCAGGACGGCAACCGCACCGAGACTTTGTGTGTCTCACGCAACGCCCTATACAATATCCTGCCCAACGCCAGCCTGAACTCCGTGAAGCTGGTGAAGGGTGCTTGCGCGGGCAACACGGATTACGCATCCACCGCAACGACCTATGGCAACGGGCCGCTCAGCTACCGGCTCACCGTCAGCAATCCGGGCAATGTTTCGGTGAACCGCGCCATCTTCTACGACATCTTTCCCTATGCGGGGGACCGCGGCGTGATCTCCGTCGATGCACGGGGCTCGGACTGGGCCCCGGCGCTGACCGGCGCGGTCAGCGTGCCCTCGGGGGCGACCGTGGAATACAGTCAGAGCACCAACCCCTGCCGTCCGGAGCTGTTCGGCGGGACCGCGGGTCAGGCCCTGCCCTCCGGCTGCACCAACGACTGGACCGGCATCGCACCCACGGACATCACCTCGGTCAAGGCGCTGAAGGTGAGCTTTGGTACCAATATCACCATCGCCCCGGAGGACGCCCTGCGCTTCTCCTGGCCCATGCGCGCACCCGTCAGCGCCCAGATCGCGGAACTGGGCAACAACTCATTCGGCTATCTCGCCACCCGCACGGACGGACTCACCCCGGCCCTGCAGGCGGCGGAGCCCAATCTGGTCCAGACCACCATCGACTGTAGCGAGGCCCCGCCCTTCATCGGCGATTACGTTTGGCATGACACGAACCGAAACGGGATTCAGGACACGGGCGAGGTCGGGATCAACGGTGTGGTGGTGGAACTGTGGAGCCCGGGCGCGGATGGCCAGGCGGGCGGAATCGACGACACCCTCGTCTCCGCAACCCTCAGCGCCGCGGATGGCGCCGGTCACAACGGTTTCTACCGTTTCGGGGACCTCCTGCCCGGCAGCTACTACGTCCGCTTCACGCCGCCTGCGGGCTATTCCATCTCCCCGCAAGAGCAGGGCTCGGATCCGGAGAAGGACTCTGACCCGGACCCCCTCACCGGAGAGACCGCGGTCCTGACGGTGGCGCTCGGAGGCGGGCGCCTGGACATCGACATGGGCCTGGTCGAGGCGACCACGGCAACCGTGGGCAACTATGTCTGGATCGATCGCAACGGCAACGGGGTCCAGGACGAATCCCCAAGCGACGGGCTCAACGGGGTGCCCGTCGATCTGCTCGGCGACGGCGGCCAGGTGGTCCGCTCGACAGTCACCGCAGACGACAGCTTTGGCAACCCCGGCTACTACCTGTTCCGCGATGTGTCCCCCGGCACCTACAGCCTCCAGGTCGACCGTCGGGGGACCTTCGCCAGCGGCTTCACCACCGCCAATGCGGGCACCGGGTCCAACGACTCGCGCATCGCCGTCGACGCGGCGGGCCTCGGCACGGGCGCCCTATTCAGCCTGGTGGCGGGGTCCGTGGTCCTGAACCAGGATGCGGGTCTCGTTTTCCCGGCCGGCCCCCTGAGTGTGGGCGACCGCATCTGGCTCGACCTCAACAACAACGGTATTTACGAGCCCGCGACCGAGTCCGGGATCGACGGCGTGACGCTCTATCTCTACGCCGACACGAATGGCGACAACCTCTACACCCCGGGCGCGGATCGCTTTGTGGCCTCCACCACTAGCTTTACCAAGACGGGCTTTCCAGGCTTCTACGAATTCACCGGCCTGCCGGCAGGCAGCTATGTGCTCCAGGTGATCCCGGCCAACTTCGCCACCGGCGGAGCCCTAGCCGACACCATCCCCTCCACCGGCAGCGGCAGCCCGCCGCCGGACCCGGATAACGATCTCAACGACAATCTCGACCAGAACGCCTACACGGACGCCCAGGGGACCGTGGCTACCAAGGCCATCACGCTGAGCGTCGGCGGCGAGCCCTCCGGCGACCACAACCCAACCCTGGACGCCGGGTTCGTCACGTTCGACACCCTGGTTGCCATCGGCAATCTGGTTTTTTACGACGTGAACGCCAATGGGAGATTCGACCCTTCCCTGGGCGACACCGGGGTCGACGGGGTCGCGGTGAAGCTCTTCCAGCAGGGTCAAAACCCCCTGACGGCGACTCCGGCGCGCACCACGCTCACCAGCGGCGGGGGCTTCTATCTCTTCGACCTGGTGCCTCAGGGCAACTGGTTCGTCTATGTCCCGAAGGAAGAGTTTGGGACCGGGGGTCATCTGGCGGCCATGGCGTCTTCGCCAGGCAACGGCGGCGACAACGCCTACGACGACAATTTAGACGAGAACGGTCAGGACGGCGGCACCCCGACGACCCAGGGAGTGAGCACCCATGTCTTCGCACTGGCATTCGGCACCGAACCAACCGGTGAAGTCGGCGCCGGCGCCCACGACTATCCGGGGCTGCTGCCCGACGACAGCGTCAACCTCACCGCGGACCTGGGGTTCCTGGACACTTGCACGACCATCTGCGATGTGAACAGCAGTGGGCGGGTCGATGTCATCGATCTCAACCTGATCGGGGCCCGCCGCGGGACCCGTGTCAGTCCACCGGGGCGGGCCTATTCGGGCGACTGCAATCGGGATGGGGTCCTGAGCATCAACGACCAACGGGCCTGTCTGCCCTTTAAGACGCCCTAGCCCTGGGGCCAAACGATCGCCCGTAACCCCGTGGTCCCTCGCCACGGGCGCCGCGGGTCCGAGCACAAGCCAAGCGACCAACCGGTGGGGCACGACGACATGAAGACTGATTGGGCCAGACGACTGCTCGGGGCCGCGGCACTCGCGCTCTTGCCCGCTCCGAACGCGCTTGCGATCCCCGAGTTGCAGCTTGTTCCCGATTCTTACAGCTTCGTCCCAGGCTCCGGGGGCGGGACGGAGACCATCAGCGTCGATGTTACGATCACCGGCCTGGACAACGTCACCGCGGTCGCCGGTTACGATTTCGGCATCATCTATGACCCGGCGCGCATGGTGCTGACCAACTTCAGCGGCTTCACCGACAAGCTCGGCACCCCCGACAACTCCACAGTTTACAACGAGGATTACCTGGGCGACGTGAACAGCCTGTGGGACTACCGGGCGCCCCATCCAGACCTGGGGGCCTACACGGGGCCGGTGCTCGGCACCCCGGGCATCACGGGGCAGGGGCAGATCAACCAAGGGTCGCTGCGTTTCACCCAACTCTCGTACCTCGACCGGTCCGCCCTGATGGCGCTGCAGGATTACGCGGCCAACTCAAATCTCCTCCTCTTTACCTTGACCTTTCAGGTCGACACCGGCTCGAACTGGAGCAGTTCGATCCGGTTCGTCGATGACCGCGACTATGCCGGCTATCCGGGCATCGGCAGCCTGTTGGACATCAAGCTCAGCACCCCGACCGATCCCAACGCCGAGACCCCGAGCTATCTGACCCGAACGGGAGTCAGCGTCGAGGTACCCGAACCCGCGAGCCTGATCCTTGCCCTAGTCGGCCTTGGCGTATTGGGCGCTAGGCGCGCGAAGTCGGCGCCAATAAGCAGGCTGCGAGTAAGGCGATGAGGACGTAGGCAAGGAGGCGGGTCGCTGCATTGGCCACAGGCACCCAGACTGCATACAAAGGCTGCCGGCATGTCCACCGAAACCCGGCCGTCAACCATTGATCAACAGATGCACCCAGATACTGGCGAAATACCCGAGCGCAATCGCCGGGGTCCACTTCAGGTGCCCGAAAAAGGTGTAGATGCCGCGCGCCTGCCCCATCAGGCCGACGCCGGCCGCGGAACCGATGGACAGGAGTGAGCCGCCGACCCCCGCGGTCAGGGTCACCAGCAGCCACTGGGTCTGATCCATCATGGCGGGGCGGCAGGGACGCGGCACCATAACCGAACGGCGGTCACAGACCAAGCCCGACGCCGCGCATGACAGCGAGGCGCCGAGGCGCCTCGTGACCCGCACCGGTCAGAGTTTGAGTACGACGACGTTCACGCCGTCTTCCTGACCCAGATCGAAGGTGTTGTGGCTGAGTTTGGCGACCGTGCCGATCGTCTCGGCAACAAAGGCGGGATCGGCCCCTGCGTTGATGACCAGACCATTGCCCGACCCGTCGTCGACCACGAGCGTCGCCGCATCGGGCCTGGTCACCGAGATGCCCGCCGCGGGCGAAAGGATGGTGAGATCCGCGTTCAGGAAGCGCACCGACAGCGACGAGGCATCGCGATTGGCCTCGACGAACGCATCGGCCGCGTCGAGCGCTCCGGTCTTGACCTTCTCGATCAGACCAAGGGCCGC
>NZ_CAIKKU010000199.1 GCF_903828115.1 uncultured Thiodictyon sp.
GTAATCGAACAATCCGACCACGATTACGACAACGACAACGACGCCCGGTCCGTGGGAGCGTCCGGTAGCGGTAGTACCCGGCTCCGGCGGTCGCCGCAGCTTGGTGGGCACGCGATGCGTACCCTACGAGATATGCGTTAACACATCAGTGCTGATCGCACCCTGTCAACGACGTCTGGCCTCGGCTTGACGCCGGTTCACACTCTGATTTACTTGAAAATCAATTCGCCGTTCTCGATATAGCGTATGCATCATGTCGGCTGACCTCGCGGTACACACGGGACAGAACCTTGGCATGACCAGTGTTTTGGCGCAACCACTGAGCGCGCACAATCCACCCGCGCCGCCCTTCGACAACACGCGCGATACGCGCTTTTTCTTCGCGTCGGCGGGACATGCCGAAGCCCTGTCACGCCTGCTGTTTCTCGCCGAGGACCGCAATATGGGCATGGGCCTGCTGACCGGGGAGATCGGCTCGGGCAAGACCATGCTGCGCACCGTCCTGCACGCCCGCCTCGCCCCCGCGACCCATGCCCGCGTCAGCATCGAGAACAGCCTGCTCGGCTTCGATGACCTGCTGCTGGAGATCCTGAGCCAAATCCAGGGCCAGCGCCTGCGCGCCGCCGACTATCCGGACCGCTACAGCCGTCTGGCCGCCTTCAAGCGGCTGCTGACCGAGCAGATCGCCGGGCAGGACCGTCACCTGGTCATCCTCCTGGACGAGGCACAGCAGCTCGACCTGCACTGCCTGGAAGCCGTCAAGGGGTTGACCAACATCGCCTCGGAGCGCCAGAACTTCCTCACCGTCATCCTCATCGGCCAGCCGGAGTTGCGCGAGCGGTTGCGCCGCCTGCCCCAGGTGGATCAGCGCGTGAGCCTGCGCTTTCACCTCGCGGCCATGACGGCGGACGAGACCCGGGAGTACGTGCGCCACCGCCTCCAGGTCGCCGGCTATCAGGGCGAGCTCCCGTTCGACCCGGCGGCGCTGGACGCGCTGTTTCGCGCCAGCCGGGGTATCCCGCGCGAGGTCAACCGCATCTGCAAGCTCGCCCTGGAGCACGTCCTGGCCGCGGGGCTGAGGCACTTCACCGGGCCCGCGATCGCCACCGTGGTGGATGACCTGCGCCGCCATGGCGGCCTGTTCGACGCCGGGGTCGAGCCGCCGTGACCCCGGAGTTGCGGATCCGCGACCGCCTCGCGGGGCAGGGTCGAGGCGGGCCGCACGGCGAACCGCCGGACCCGGCGGACGCGCGTGCGCGCGCCGCGGGCTCCCACACGGACCCGGGCGAGACCGCCTGGGACCTGGTTGAGCCCCCGCTCGACCTGAGCCCGGTACTGGGCCCACTGCAAGACCGCGACGAGGACCGCGACGAGGCCCCCATGCCCTTCCCCGGCTTTCCGGGAATGGGCGGCGAGGAGGCGGAGCCGCCCAAGGGCCCGGGCCTGGACCTGGAGCGCCTGGCCCGCGGCATCCTCAAGCGCATCTGGCTGGCGATCGGGATCGCGCTGCCCATCGCCGGCCTGTTCCTGGTCGCCGCGGTCACCCAGGTCAAGCCCAAATGGCAGGCGACGGCCGCGGTCATCCTGCACCCCCGCCAGGACCAATTCTCGCTCGGCGGGTCCAAGCCGTTCGAGCTGCAGAACTACAATCTCAAGACCCTGCTCGATACCGTCAAGCTGCCAAGCTCCCTGCAGGCGGTGTCCGATGCGCTCGGGCTCAAGGCCGCGCCGCGCACCCTGAGCCCCGCCATCGGGATGAACATCACCAAGGACTCCAACGTCTTTCAGATCACCGCGCTGTGGAAGGACCCGGTGGTCGCCGCCAAGATCGCCAATCAGGTCGCCGAACTGCTGGTGAGCCGCAGCCGCGACCTGCGGCGTGAGGAGGCCGAAGGCGCCCACGCCAACTACAGCGCCCAGTTGGCGTCCGCCCGTGAGCACTTGAATACCGTCACCGCCGAGATGCGTAACTTCAAGGAGAGCCGCCAGGTCTCCGACCTCAATGCCGAGACGCAGGTCCTGCTGGGCAGCCTGAGCCTCCTGGAAGCGGACCTCAATACCAAGACCGCCGAGGTCAAGGCCTACAAGGAGGCCCTGGTGGAGGTCGCGAAGGCGGTGAAGGGCGAGCCCGCGATGGTGGTCACGTCCTCCGTCTACCGCAATCCACTCAAGACCCGGTTGAGCGACTACGAATGGCAGTTGCAGGAGGCGCGCAGCCGCTACACGGAGCAGAATCCCAAGGTCATCAAGCTCCAGACCCGGGTGGACGTGTTGAAGCAAATGATTGCCGACAGCAAGGACGAGGGGGCGCCCGAGAACCTCTACTCGGCCAACACCAAGCTGACGGACCTGCAACTGCGCCAGAGCACACTCACCAGTGACATCCGGGTGCGTGAGGCACAGATCGGTGCCCTCACCGAGACGATCGCGCAGAGCCGCCGCAAGCTCGCGGTCCTCACCGACGCGGACAAGGAGTTCCAGTTGCTGAAGGCGCGTATGGCCTCGGCGGAGAACCTGGTGGCCGGCCTGGTCGGGCGGGTGGACGAGGCCGCGGTGATGATGCGGCGCAACGAGTCGGCCTTCGATCTGTTCGAGCCGGCCCGCCCGCCCACCGAGCCCACCAAGTCGCCGAAAAAGCTCATTGCCATGGTCGGGGTGATCCTCGGTGGGGGGCTGGGACTCGGCGTGGTGCTGGTCCTGGAGTTGCTGGACCCCCTGCTGCGCACCCGCCGCGACGCCCTGGGCATCCCCGGGATCGAACTCGCCTGGGAGTTCCAGCAGGTCCCCGCGGGCGCACCAGCCCTGGTGGACCCGCGGTGGCCCGCGGCCCCGGTCGCGGATCTCTTCCGACGCCTGATCAACGAACTCGACACCCGGTTGGAGCCCGCCGACTGGCGCTGTCTGGGGGTGACCAGTGCGGATGCCGGGGCTGGCCGCACCCTGGTCGCGACCAACCTGGCACAGTCCCTGGCGCTGAAGGAGATCCCGGTGATCCTGGTGGATGCGGACCTGCGCCGACTGGCCGGGACGCGCCCGGCGGCCTTGTTGGGTCGGCCCGCGGACCAACCCGGGCTACGCCAGGCCCTGTCCGGCGACGCCGCGGTGGCGGCCCTGCTGAGCGGCACCGGCACCCCGGATCTGGCCCTGCTCGCCGCCGGTTACCCGCGCTCTGACCTGGCCATCGAACACCAGGCCGGGGGTGCCCCGCCGCCCTTCGTCCGCCCCGGCTCGGGGCCGGACGGGCCCACAGTCCCGCGTGCGGACCCCAACCTGGCCGGACTGGGCAGCCGCCAATTCCGCACGATTCTCGATACCCTGCGCCAATCCGGGCGCAACCTGGTATACGATCTGCCGCCGATCGGCGCCCAAGAGACGGTGCTGGAGGCCGCCGTCAGCCTGGGCAACCTGCTGCTGGTGGCGCGTAGCGGCCAGACGACGCGCAAACAGTTACGCGAGGCGGCCGAGTTACTGGACGAGCGCGGCGCCAAGGTCCGCGGCATCCTGGTCACGCACGTTCCCCCGGAGTTGCTGGAGGGGGACCCGCTGTTCGACCCCGCCCCCCCGCGGACCGCCCGGCGCGGCTGGTTGCGCCGTTTGCGTCCGCAAGCGGCGGCGCCTGCCACACCTGACCCCCAACCCGATCCTGATCCCCATGCCAGTTGACCGCCGCCGGCCCTTGTCCCCGTTCCTGGTCCTGTCCGTCGTCCTGGCGGCGGGGTGCGCCAACGAACCCACGGCACCGGGACCCGCGGCCCCAGCCCCGGCAGCCCTGGCCGCGCCCGCCCAGATTGACCAACGCCAGAGCACCGAGGAGCAACTGGCAGAACTCAACCGGGTGGTCGCCGAGACCAGGGTGGTGCCGCGCCTGGGCAAGGGAGACATCCTGAGCATCTCCGTTTACGACGAACCGGAGCTCAGCATCGCAGGGGTGCCGGTGCGCCCCGACGGCAAGATTTCGTTCCCCTTGGTCGGGGACGTCCAGGCCGAGGGGCGCAGCGTCGATGAGTTGAGCACCGATCTCACCAGCAGCCTGCGCCAGTACCTGCTCACCCCGCAGGTCACGGTCATTGTGACCGCCTTCAACAGCCTCTCTTATGTCATCAACGGCGAGGTCGTCCACCCCGGTGCCTACCCCCTGGTGACCGATGTCAGCCTCAGCGCCGCGGTGGCCAAGGCCGGGGGGCTCAGCAAGGGGCAGTTTCGGGCCAGTTCGGTGGAGTTGGCCGACCTGACCCACGCCCTGGTCTCCCGCCGGGGCAGGCTGCTGCCGGTGGACTTCGTCCGCCTGCTGCGCCAGGGCGACATGCGTTTCGACGTCGCCATGCAGTCCGGGGACTACATCAACATCCCCTCGGGCCTGTCCAAGGAGGTCTACATCATCGGCGAGGTCAAGACCCCGGCCCTGTTCGGGTTCCGCGATGAAATGCCGATGTCCAAGACCCTGGCCCTGGCCGAGGGCTTTACCCCGGATGCGGACCTCTCGCGCATCCATGTGATCCGCGGGTCATTGAGCAATCCGATCCTGCTCGTCACCGACTTCAACAAGGTCATCGCCGGTCAGGCGCAGGACGTGCAGCTCGAGCCCGGCGACGTGGTCTATGTCCCGCCCACCGGTTTGACGGTCTGGGCCCGGATGCTCGATAAGATCGTACCCACCGTGACCGCGATCCAGACCGGCATTGTCTTCGGCAACTCGGTCGGCGGGCAAAAATAGCGCGGCGATCAAGCTAAGATACTCAACCGCGAGGAAAGACGAATGAAGCCATTGGAATCGTTGCTTGAGCAAGTCGCCGGTATCAATCTGAAGTATCAGAAGATCGAGGAAGTGGCCACGACGTCGTTTAATTGTCCAGTTCCGGGCCGAAGAGGCGAAGATTTCCAATGAGCGACCGAATGTTGACGCGCCTCTGCTCATGGAAGATGCGGTCAGCTCGACGCCCAGGGTGTGACGTCGATCGCCTTTCCCTGGTCACGTCAATGGTGGAAGCAGTTCCACCCAAGGCCCCCATTCCACCTTATGTTGCATACCGACCCCAACGGGGTCGGACATACCAGCCCAGGGCAACGCCCTGGGTTAGCGTTGTTTTTTCGGTCCAGCCCTGAACGGGCGTGACATAACGGCGGGGTTCCTTATGTCACGCCCTTTCAGGGCTGGGGTCTGTTATCCGTCGTACCCAGGGCGTTGCCCTGGGCTGGTATATCGCGCCCCTTCGGGGCTTGAGCGGTGCAAAATCATGCGGAATAAGGTACCTAAGGCCGTTGTCCCATCGGGCTGGCGGGTAAGGGGTGGTCACCAGCACCGCGGGGAAGGCGGCGAGTGCCTCCCACAGGGTGGGGCACGGGGTGCGTTGGATGTATATCCTGACGAAAATAAGATCGGATTCTCATTTCGTCAATGATGCAGGCGGGCAGGGGTGCGATCGGAATTTATGTGGTGACCGGGATCCCGGGTACCCTGTCGTTGTCGTTGTCGTTGTCGTTGTCGTAATCGAATAATCCGACCAC
>NZ_CAIKKU010000200.1 GCF_903828115.1 uncultured Thiodictyon sp.
CGTGTTCATTCTCAGCACCTCGGGGGCAAAAACCCAGGGTGCCACGGTTATCCCGCGCGGCGTCTCGCTCTCTCAGGTGTCCAACTTGCCCTGGAACAGGTGTCCAGGTTGCCCTGGAATCAGTGTCCAGTTTCCGGCGGATTGGGTGTCCAGTTTGCCGTGGAATCGGTGTCCACTTAGGCGTGGAATACGCAGGCTACTGCATAGGGGACCTCAACGAGAGCAACATCCTGGTCCAGCGTACCGCGCTGCTCACCATAGTCGACACCGACTCCTTCCAGGTCCCCAACCCAGCGGGACCGCCCTACTTGTGTCCGGTCGGCAAACCCGAGTACACCGCTCCCGAGTCCCAGGGCAAGAACCTCCAACATCTGCGCCTCCACGAGCAGCATGATCGTTTCGCCTTGGCCGTGTTGCTGTTCTTGATCCTGCAAGAGGGTAGTCACCCCTTCCGCGGCATAGGCCCGCCGTCCGAACTGGGGGAGCGGGTCCGGAGCGGGCTCTTTCCCTTCGTGCCCGGATCCGTGGTCCAGCCCCCGCCACTGGCACTCTTTGGCGAATTGGCCCCGCCATTGCCGGATTTTTTTCGCGCCGCCTTCGAGGCCGGACACGCAAACCCCGGACTGCGCCCCAGCGCGAAGGACTGGAGTAAGGCACTCGCGCAGGGCGAGTCAAGGCTGATCCTGTGCCAGGTCAATCCGCAGCACCATTACTATGGCGGCCGGACTCACTGCACCTGGTGCGCCCGAACCAACGACCTGGGACGCGACCCCTTCCCGGCCCCTGCGGGCACGGGCCGGACGCGACCGGTGCAACCGCGTCCGCCGGCCGTCCGACCGGCAGCGCCGATCCTGTCGCCGACGACGCCCCGCGCAGCCCGGCGCCCAGCCCCCCAACCCTTGGCGCGCGGGCGCCGGTCCGGGCGTCGCGTTGGAGTTGCCGCCTCCAGCGTACTGGCGCTGCTGGGGCGCGTTGGCCGTAGCCTGCGTTCCCTTCCTCCCCGTCGGACCGTCGGCATCTTCACCCTGTTGACAGTGCTGATCCTGGGTCCCGTCCTATACCATCAGTGGAGCCTCGCAAAGGCGGAGCGCGCAGCCCGATTAGTTTCCCAAGCAAGGGAGGCTCTGGAGCGCGGCAACGAGGCCGCGGCCAGCGAGGCGCTCGATCAACTCGCCATGCAGGCCCCTGAGTTGGTCGCCGAGTTTAGTCGCGACCGCGCCGACCGCTACCGCACGCTCGCCAGGCGCGCCACGCCCTGCGCGACGGAACTGCGGGATCTGGCGCTGACCGAAGCCGGGCTTTGGGACGCGAAGGTGCAAGACCCGACGGGCACACAGCCTCCGGTTGACAAGGGTGAGGAGCAAGCCGACGCAACTCTGCTACGCCGACGGACAAAGGCACCGCCGACAAAGGACAGCAAGCCAGCGCGACTGATCCAGGTCCGCTCAGGCCCGATCGCGGCCATTACGCGAGATATGGTGGCCATCCCCGGCGGCACCTTCCAGATGGGTTGTGATCCCGGCGACCGACAATGTTCCGAGCTTTCGCGGCCACCGCATCAGGTCAAGGTCAGGTCATTCCGGATGGGCCGATATGAGGTTACCCAGTCCCAATGGCAGGCGATAATGAAAAACAATCCAGCTCAATTTCAAGGCTACGACCGACCGATTAAGCTGGGTTTTCTATTCCACTTAGAGCAATTGAGAATTACGCTCCTATGTGCTGCGACGAGACAGGAATACAGAAAACGTCCATTAAGTCAAGGGGCTTGTCAGTTCTTCTTGGGATACTGGTGGGCTTGGCGCTGCCAAGAGGCGACGCAATGGCCTGGACAGAAGCCGACCTTCAAGGCGCCAGGCGGTTACTGGACTACAAGTTGCAGCAGCGGCGGACGGCCGAGGCTGAGGCCCAAGCGAAGCTGGAAGTGGAGCAGGTCATCAAGGGCATTGCGCAGGGAATGCTCAATATTCCAGGCGGCACTTTCCAAATGGGTTGCAGCCCTGGCGATGATCGCTGCCAAGATAACGAACAGCCGCCGCACAAGGTTACGGTTAGCCCCTTCCGTATAGCGAAATATACTGCGGCGGCTATTCAAGCGGCTTGGTAACCGCCGCCGTCGGTTCATTTCCACCAAATCCTTTCGGGCTTTACGATACCGTCGGTAACGTATATGAATGGGTTCAGGACTGTTGGCATGATAGTTATTATGGAGCACCGTCGGACGGCTCAGGATGGAACAGTCCTTGCCGATATAGCAACCAGATTTTTCGTGGCGGCACATGGCATTACGGCGGCTCGACCGCGCGCGCGTCTGCCCGTAGCGGCGACGTGCCCGCTTCAAAGAGCCCTTACGTCGGCCTGCGTCTTGCCCAAGACCGTTAGTCAATATTCTTGATGGCTGCCGGAAAAGCTTCCGGATCTGCTGCGCAACACCTTGCAGGGCACACGCGATATTGCCAGGTGGATGCCCGAACTGCCGGAGCGAGCCGGCGCCTGATCGCAGTCTCCTGTCCCCGCCACCACTTCACATAAACAGCATTAGCGCCTAGGCGCATGTAGGCGCTGGGAGGGTGACATAAGGCGGTCATGGAATTTCATCATCAAAAACGCCGGCTTGCGGCGAAGGCTCAACCGCCGAAACGGCTTTCAGGTCCGCTGCGGTGAAATCATCCAGCCGCAACACCTGCCGGTCGTGTTCTTCCGAGCACTGCAATTCACCGCTCGACAAGACGATAGGCAGAAACAGGGTGCGCGGGTGAGTCGGTGAAGGATCAAACCCATGAACCTCATAAAAGCGCCGCGCCGTCTCGGACAGGGCATGGACCATAAGCGCTTTGACGCCCACCAGTTGCGCCACCGTGGCCGTGCGGAAAATGGCGTCGCGCAGCAGTGCCTTGCCGAGGCCGTGGCGCTGCCACGCGAGATCAATCGCCAAGCGCCCGAGCAGCATGACGGGAATCGGGTTCGGCATGTTCCGCCGGATAGGTCCGGGCGCCTGTTCGCTGCATATTGAACCGGTCGCCAGACTGTAGTAACCGATGACACGGTCATCGTTGCACACCACATAGGTACGCGACGCGCCGCGTCCCTCGTTGCGCAGGGCGCGGGTTTTCAACCAGTGGTCGAGGGTCGGTTCGCCGCTCTCAAAGGTCGTCAGGTCATGCGCCGCCGCGAGGGGCGCCGGAGCCGTCCAGGCACCAACCGTTGGCAAGTCAGGTCTCCCAGGGCGCTTTGGTTGCCAACAAGGCGCGCAGCCGGGGATTGTCGGCGGGCGGCGCGTCCAGCAATGCCTGAAACTTCGCAAATGCCGCGGCGTCCAGCACGAACACGCGCTGGTCCAGCAATACGTCCTCGGCCTCACGGCAGGCCGTCTCCAGCATGAAGTCCGAGCGGGTCTTGCCCAAAATCTCGGCCGCCTGGTCGATCAGGTCGCGCTGGTTGCGTTGGGCGCGAATGTTGATGTTGATGTCCCGGGTCCGGCCGCTGGTCTCCTGGGATTCGAGCGATGGCATGAAGCGCTCCGTGGGGTGTTGGTTGCTTGCAGCAGCTGTTGCCTGACGTGGGGGAATTCCGGGATAGTATACCAAATTTCCAAAATGCCGAGAAAGCGACACGGCTCCTTCACCGCCCAGTCCGGCGTACTACGGGGGAACACGCGGGCCCTTCGCTCCGACACGTCACATAAGCTTCGTTAGTGGCAATTTCGGAAGGACAGGTACAGGCTCTCATCCGACCATCCGCACCCTGTTGTGAGTCCCGCCCGCGGCCCTTGCCGCCGAGCCTGGACGCACTCAGCCGCGCGGGCTGCCCACCGGTGCCAACAGAAAGACCACCGTCCCATCCGGCGCCGATCGACGGGCGTTCCCGCAAGCAACCGCCGGATCGGGTCCCAAGGCAGTCAGCATGCCGCGCCGCGGCCGGCGGCCTGGTCGAGCAACTCCAGGCCACGCGCCTCCCGTCCGGCACCCCGTTGCGCACGCAGGCGAAACCGGGTCTGCGCATCGGCCTGGCGAGCACGACCGTGGACATCTCCTCGAAGAGTTGGGCGACGTTGGTGCCACGGGCTTGGGCGAGAACTTCCAGTCGGTGCAACTTCTCCTCAGGCAGGTCAAGGGTTAGCGCGGTCCTCCAAGTACCTCTCGTAGAAACATTTCGGGCGCGAGCACCGATAGAGCCACGACCTCGTTGGACGCCCCGGCGCCAAGGCAAGCGCCGACGAAGACATTGGTATCGACAACAATGCGCTCTATGTCGCTCACAAGACCGAGAATATCACACTGGCCGCGGCGGCCGGCGCCAAGTCGTCACGAGGTTACGTCGGCAGGGCTTCGGGGCACTCGCCCGCTGGACAGGTTAGCGACGGGGCCGACCCTGACGACATGCCCAAACGGCTGTTCTGTCATGGCAACCCGGCATGACCCTGCTATGATCGCGGTCCCACCAGAGTACACCAGGATGATGAGCATCCGCACCAACCGCCGCCTGCCGGGCCTCCTGCGCAAGGAGTCGCTCCAGATCCTGCGCGACCCATCGAGCATCGCCATCGCCTTTGTCCTGCCGGCGGTGCTGCTGCTGCTCTTCGGCTATGGGGTGTCGCTCGATTCCCGCCTGGTTCCGGTCGGGCTGGTCATCGAGCAGCCGGGGGCGGAGACGGCCGCCTTTCTGGGGGCCTTCGAGCACTCGGTCTACTTCGCCCCGCGGGTCTATGCGACCCGGCAGGCGGGGCGCGCGGCCCTGGATGCTCATCGGGTCGACGGGCTCCTGGTGCTGTCGGCGGACTTTGCGCGGCGGCTCAAGGGGGAGGGCGAGGCGCCGATCCAGGTGATCGTCAACGGGGTGGACGCCAACTCGGCGCGTCTGCTGGAGGGCTATGTCCAGGGGGTCTGGGCGAACTGGCTGCAGGGCCAGTTGGCGGCCCAGGGCACGGCCTTCACCAACCCGGTGACGGCCGAGCCCCGCGTCTGGTTCAACCCGGAACTCCAGAGCCGCAATTACCTGGTGCCGGGGCTGCTGGTGGTGAACATGACCCTGGTGGGGGCCCTGCTGACGGCCCTGGTCTTTGCCCGGGAGTGGGAGCGCGGGACCCTGGAGGCCCTGCTGGTCACCCCGGTAACCATCGGCGAGATTCTGATGGGCAAGATCCTGCCCTATTTCGTGCTGGGCATGGGCGGGATGCTGCTGTCGGTGCTGATGGCGGTGTTTCTGTTCGGGGTGCCGCTGCGCGGGTCGGTCTGGGTGCTGACCCTGTGCTCGACCCTCTTTCTGCTCACCGCGCTGGGGATGGGGCTCCTGATCTCCATCGTCACCAAGAACCAGTTCGTGGCCGGTATGGTCGCCATCCTCGCCACCTTCCTGCCCGCCTTCCTGCTGTCGGGCTTTCTGTTCGACCTGGGCAGCATGCCCGCGGTGATCCGCGTCATCACCCACCTGGTGGCGGCGCGCTATTTCGTCGCCATCGTCCAGAGCCTGTTCCTGGCTGGCGATGTGTGGGCGGTGATCCTGCCCAATGCCGCAGCCCTGGCGCTGATGGCGGTCTTTTTCCTGGGTCTGAGCCGGCGGCTGTTGAGTAAGCGGCTGGGGTAGGTTGGCCTTGATTGAGGGCATGGCCCGATGCGGGCGCCTTTACCGTCGTTGTCGTAATCGTAATCGGAGAAGCGATGCAATTTTGGGTGCGGAAGAATCCGGGGCGCCACGATAATCTCGACAACGACAACGACAACGACAACGACAACGACAATGGCGCTTTAGGCATTCACGAAGGGGGCAGGCAATGAGTTACCTGGAACAGGCCGACACCGGGCAGTTCGACCATATCCTGGCCCTGACGATCAAGGAATTCCTCGTGCTGTTCAAGGACAAGCGCAGCCGTATGGTAGTGATCATCCCGCCGCTCATCCAATTGCTGGTGTTCGGCTATGCCGCGTCCTTCGATCTCAATGCCGTGCCCTATGCCGTCTATGATCGGGATCAGGGTTATGCGGCGCGCGACCTGCTCGCGCGCTTTGCGGGCTCGCCCACCTTCGAGTTGGCCGGGCACATCGGCCGCCAGGGCGAGATTGCCGGGCTGATCGAGGCCCGCCAAGTGATGCTGGTGGTGCAGTTGGGTCCGCGCTTTACCGCGGACCTGGCCAGCGGACGCACGGCGCCGGTGCAGGTGTTGATCGACGGGCGTAATTCCAACAGCGCCCAGGTGGCATTGAACGACGTGAACCAGATCGTCAACCAGTTCAATCAGGACTGGATGGCCGCCCACGGACGTGCCGGCCCCCCCGTGCGCCTGGTGCCGCGCGCCTGGTACAACCCCAACCTGGAGAGCCGCTGGTTCTTCGTCTCCGGGTTGGTGGGCCTGCTGACCCTGGTGGTGACCATGATGGTGACGGCCCTGTCGGTGGCGCGGGAGCGCGAGCAGGGGACCTTCGATCAACTGCTGGTGACACCGCTGCGGCCCTTGGAGATCCTGATCGGCAAGGCCATGCCGGGGTTCGTGATCGGGGTCTTCGAAGCATCGCTGGTCGTGGTGCTCGCGGTCCACTGGTTCGGGGTGCCGTTGCAGGGCGAACTGTGGGTGCTCTATCTGGGGATCGGGCTCTTCGTGCTGGCGGCGGTCGGGGTGGGGCTCGCGATCTCCTCGCTCGCGCTCACCCTGCAGCAGGCCCTGCTCGGGGCCTTCCTGTTCATGGTGCCGGCGGTGGTGCTGTCCGGGTTCGCGACCCCGATCGCCAATATGACCCCGACGGTCCAAGCACTGACCCTGGTCGATCCGCTACGCTACTACCTGGTGATCCTGCGCGGGGTCTTTCTGGAGGGGGCCGGATTCGACCTGCTGTGGGGACAGATGTGGCCCCTGGCCCTGATCGCACTCGCCACCCTGGGGGCGGCGGGGTGGCTGTTCCGGCATCGGATGGGGTAGGCTTGGCGCCGGGTAACGACCTGATCGCGCTTGATTGTGTTGGCGCCTGGAGCCCCGAAGGGGCCTGACATACCAGCCCAGGGCAACGCCCTGGGATAGAGAAATTGAGCCGATCAGCCCTGAAAGGGCGTGACATAGCTGCATCCTTTGTCGTCCGACCCTTTGTCACGCCCTTTCAGGGCTCAGTCAAATTTGAACTGTCCACCCAGGGCGTTGCCCTGGGCTGGTATGCCTGACCCCGTTGGGGTCAAGAAATTGAGGTCCAGTCGCACCGCCCACCGCGCCGGCCCCGGGTTCGACTGCGCCTCTGGTAGAATCCTCTCCCTGTCCCCTGCCCAGGAAGTCCCGCGCGACCATGACCGTCCGTACCCGTTTCGCCCCGTCCCCCACCGGTTATCTGCACGTCGGTGGTGCCCGCACCGCGCTCTTCTGCTATCTGCACGCCCGCAAGCATGGGGGGCGGTTCGTGCTGCGCATCGAGGACACGGACCTGGAGCGCTCCAGCGCCGAGTCCGTGAACGCCATCCTGGAGGGCATGAGCTGGCTGGGCCTGGACTACGACGAGGGACCCTTCTATCAGACCGAGCGCTTCGACCGGTACAACGCCGTGATCCTGGAGCTGTTGTCGCGCGATCTCGCCTACCGCTGCGACTGTCCCAAGGAGCGCCTGGACGGGCTGCGCGAGCAGCAGATGGCCGACAAGCAGAAGCCGCGCTATGACGGGCATTGCCGGGCCCGCGCGATCGACCCGGCGAGCCCGCACGTGATCCGCTTCCGCAACCCGCTCGAGGGCGCGGTGGTGGTGAACGACCTGATCCGCGGCCGGATGGTCTTCAGCAACACCGAGCTCGACGACCTGATCATCCGCCGCACCGACGGCTCGCCCACCTATAACCTCGCGGTGGTGGTGGACGATGCCGACATGGCCATCAGCCACGTCATCCGCGGGGACGACCACATCAACAACACCCCGCGCCAGATCAACATCCTGCGCGCGCTGGGGGTGGAGCCGCCGCGGTACGCCCATGTCCCCATGATCCTGGGCGACGACGGGGCGCGGCTGTCCAAGCGCCACGGGGCGGTCAGCGTCATCGCCTACCGGGACGCGGGCTACCTGCCGGAGGCCCTGCTCAACTATCTGGTGCGCCTGGGCTGGTCACACGGCGACCAGGAGGTCTTCACCCTGGACGAGATGATCGCCCTGTTCGACATTACGGACGTGAACAAGGCCGCCTCCAGCTTCAACACCGACAAGCTCGATTGGCTCAATCAGGAATATCTCAAGCTCGCGGACCCGGCGCGGGTCGCCAACCTGCTGCGCACCCACCTGGGCGCGCTGGGCATCGACCCCACCCAGGGACCGGACCCGGAACTGGTGGTCGCGGCCCAGGCGGCCCGCGCCAAGACCCTGGTGGAATTGGCCGCGATCAGCGCCTTCTGTTACCAGGACTTTGCCGACTACGATCCCGACGCGGCCAAGAAGCACCTGCGCCCCGTCGCCCGCGAGGCCTTGACCCGCCTGCGGGCGGCCTTCGAGATGATGGCACTGGAGGACTGGACCCCGGAGTCCCTGCACCGGGCGGTGGAGCGGGTGGCGGAGGAATTGGACGAGAAACTCGGCAAGGTCGCCCAGCCGCTGCGGGTGGCGATCGTCGGGCGGGCCGCCTCGCCGGGGATCGATGTCACCCTGCAGCTGGTGGGCAAGGAGGCGACGCTGCGCCGTCTCGACCGCGCGCTGGCCTTCATCGCCGAGCGCGAGGGGCAGGCCGGGGCCTGACCCGGGTGCGATCAGAACTGATGTGGTGGCCGAGATCCCGGGTACTCTGTCGTTGTCGTTGTCGAATAATCCGACCAC
>NZ_CAIKKU010000201.1 GCF_903828115.1 uncultured Thiodictyon sp.
CAACCACAACTACAACGACACCGACAACGACAACGACCACGACCACGACAACGACAACGACAACGACGCCCGGTCAGGCTTGACCTGAATCAAGGCCCTTCTGTCCACCCCCCTCGATACTCTTCGTCCAGCGTCGGCCCGCCCGCGGCGGAGCGACGACCCCGAACCTCAAGCGACAGAAGAGCCCCCCCATGCACTGCAATCAATGCGAACAGACCTTTCGCCAGACCGCCTGCGTCAATTCCCCCGGCACCTGCGGCAAGGACGCGGACGTCCAGTCACTGCAGGAGACCCTGCTCTACGGGCTCAAGGGCATGGCCGCCTACGCGAACCACGCGCGCCGACTGGGCAAGCACGATGAGACGGTCTCCGCCTTCATCGAAGAGGCCCTGTTCGCGACCATGACCAACGTCAACTTCGATCTGGAGTCGCTGCTGGAGATGTGTCTCAAATGCGGGGAGATGAACCTGCGGGTGATGCAACTGCTCGACGAGGGCCATGTGGAGACCTTCGGCAAGCCGGCCCCGATCAAGGTCAAGGAGGGCACCCAGGCCGGCCCCGGCATCCTGGTCACCGGCCATGATCTGCTGGACCTCTGGGACCTGCTCAAACAGGTCGAAGGGACCGCGATCAAGGTCTACACCCACGGCGAGATGCTGCCGGCCCACATGTACCCGAAGTTCAGCGGGCACCCCAACCTGGCGGGCCACTACGGCGGCGCCTGGCAGGACCAGAAGCGTGAGTTCGCCGCCTTCCCGGGGCCGGTGCTCGGCACCACCAACTGCGTCCTGATCCCCCCACAGAGCTACAGCGGCCGGCTCTTCACCACCCGCGCCACCGCCGTGCCCAATGGCCAGCGCCTGACGAATGGCGATTTCTCCCCAGTGATCGCCGCCGCGCTGGCTGGCCCGCCCTGCGAGGAGCAGCCCACCGGCGAATCCACCATCGGCTTCCACCGCACCGTCCTGCTGGACCAGGCCCAGACCATTGTCGATGCGGTCAAGGCCGGCAAGATCAGCCGCTTCTTCGTCATCGGCGGCTGCGACGGGGCGGAGAAGGGGCGCAACTACTTCACCGACTATGCCCAGGCGACCCCGCCGGACTCATTCATCCTGACGCTCGGCTGCGGCAAGTTCCGCATCCGTGACCACGACTACGGCGAGCACCTGGGCCTGCCGCGCCTGATGGACATGGGCCAGTGCAACGACGCCTATGGCGCCATCGCCGTGGCCGCCGCCCTTGCCAAGGCCTTCAACTGCGGCGTCAACGACCTGCCGCTAACGCTCGTGATCAGTTGGTTCGAGCAAAAGGCCATCGCCGTATTCCTGACCATGCTGCATCTGGGCATCCGGGGGATCACGCTGGGCCCCAATCCGCCGGCCTTCATCACGCCCAACGTCTTTAAGATCCTGCAGGAACGCTACGACCTGCGCCTGACGGGGGCCGATGCCCAGACCGATCTGCGGCTGGCTATGGCGGCCTGAGGGCGGGGCAGGGCGGTAATGCCAAGGCAGCGCCTTTACCGCGAAAGTCGCGTAGTGACGCTGTGGGAGCGGCTTCAGCCGCGACGGGTCGCGTGAGGAGCGCGGCATCGGCGTTCGCCGCGGCGCGGCCGCAGTCCGCTCCCGCAAGGAACTTTCATGTTCCGGGGTGACGGCCAGAACCTGGAATCCGCAATTGCTCACGCAAAGACGCCAAGAACGCAAAGAAGAATAGAACCTTGCAAACAATGACCCCGGCACCCGGCAGG
Source organism: uncultured Thiodictyon sp. (assembly GCF_903828115.1). Lineage (GTDB taxonomy): Bacteria > Pseudomonadota > Gammaproteobacteria > Chromatiales > Chromatiaceae > Thiodictyon. The sequence goes on from NZ_CAIKKU010000201.1 coordinate 1,751, forward strand.
CGAACCGTGCGACAGAGATATCGCATTGAAAAACTTTGCGTCTTTGCGTCTTTGCGTGAAACAAATGCTTCTTCCAGGGTGCAAGACGAGACCCACATCATGCGCAGATTCCCCGCGTCCGCGGTCCCAGGTGCATAATCCGACCAGCAGACTCACCGACTTGACCGGAGCGGCCCATGAACCGAGACGACCTGTTGCACCGAATCACAGCGCGCCCCGACGTATTCGGCGGCAAACCAATCATCCGCGACCTGCGGATCTCAGTGGAAATGGTGCTGTCGCTGTTGGCGCAAGGTGAGGCCGCCGACGCCATCCTGGCCGACTATCCCGGTCTGGAGGCGGACGACATCACGGCCTGCCTCGCGTATGCCCATGCGGTCGTCGCTCATGACCGGATCGAGCGGATAGCGGTTCTCGGGGGATGAGGTTTCTCGTCGACCGCTGCGCCGGCCGGCGGCTGGCCGACTGGCTTCGCGAGCAGGGCCATGACGTGCGCAGCGCCACCGAAGTGTGGCCGGACCCGGGCGATCAGGCCCTGTTGGAGTGGGCAAGGCGTGAGGAGCGCGTCTTGATTACCATCGATTCCGACTTCGGCGCACTGGTCTTTCGTGCCGGCGAGGCACACTGCGGCATCGTGCGGCTTCCCGATGTGCCCGCGAGTGCGCGTATCGCACTCATGGGGGAAGCCTTGGCGCGCCACGCAGAGGACTTGGCTGCCGGCGCCATCCTGACGGTCGCAACGGATCGGGTCCGGGTCTCGTGGTCCCCTTGGGGAGGGCCGGTACCCAGGTCAAACTGAAGCTTCCGACGGCGTTGAGCATGGTCCCGGCCAACATTGTAGGCAGGCGCGGGGCAGGAGGGCGCGCGGGGGATGGCCCTTCCTCGCTGACATCCCGACCCTGCTGCGCGATTTCCGGAAAGACGTGGAGGCGAACCGATGAAGGTGCTGCATGTGAAGGTGGCCGAGCCGATGGCCGACCTGCTCGACCGTGCCCGCGGCGTTATGGAGTCCCTGGACGCGGGCGAGACGCCGGAGCCCTACTTCGGCATCGGTTTCGAGTCGCTTCCGCAACTGCTGGAGGTCTTCTCGCTCGGGCGTTGGGCGCTCCTGACCTACCTGAGTGCTCAGGGTCCGCTGACCACCGCCGAGTTGGCGCGCGGTTTGGGGCGCGATGACGCGGAGGTCCGCAGTGATGTGGCCGCCCTGATGGAGTGGATGGTGGTGGAGCGCGGCGCAGATGGCCGGGTGCGGGTGCCATGGGATGAAGTCGACCTGCGTTTGCCGCTGGCGCGCCGGGCGGCGTAACCCCGCCGGTCGTCGAATGCGCCCGCGACTCGGGGCGGGACGGGGGTTACGGCGCGCGTTAACCCAAATCCGGAAATTCCTCACGCCAAGACGCCAAGAAGAAACAAGGTGATTTGTGCAGCATCCGAATCGCCCGATGGGCGAGCCAGATCACTTCGACAACGCCGTGAAATGCCTTGGCGAGCTTAGCGCCTTGGCGTAAGAACTGCTCTTTCCAGGGTTAACCGTCCGTATTGCTGCATGTCTCGTGCGACGCGCGTCTAACCCGACCTCCGGAACCGGCGTAGGTCGGGTTAGCGCAGCGTAACCCGACGGTCCGCGCCTCCGCGTCGGGTTACGGCGCGCCGCAACCGACGGAGTGTGACGGGCAGGGTGAAGGGGCGCGCCTAACCCGACCTACGGCGCTACGGTGCTGATCCGCCCGGCGGTTGAAGCCCGTAGGGTCCGCTGTGCGGACCAGCGGACCAGCGGACCAGCGGCCTGGCGGTGACCGTTAAGGTCCGGCGCCGATCCCCTGGGAGCGGCTTTGCATTGAACGTCGCGCAGCGACGCTGTGGGAGCGGCTTCAGCCGCGACGAGGCCTCGCGCGTTGCCCGAGCGTCGCGGGTCACCGCGGCCTTGGGTCGCGGCTGAAGCCGCTCCCACAGGGGCGCCGCGGGAAACGCGGCGTGGCGGGTTGCGGCGGCGTCTGATCGCGGCCGCGGGCCGCTCCCAGGGTCGGCGCCGCCGCGTCGGGCTAAGGCGCGCCGCCACCGACGGGGCCTGACGGGCAGGGCGAAGGGGGCGCGCCTGACCCGCTCGACGGGGCTCGCGGGCGGCGGGTGGTGCGCGCGGCGCACCCTACGGGGGCGGCGGCTCGGCCAGCGACCGGGCGATCGAGTCGATGAGTTGCTGCGCCCGGGCCTCCAGATCGGCGGCGCGGCCCTGGTAGTGGCCGAAGTCGCGCAGTGCGGAGTGGGCGTAGGCCTGGGCGCGGTGCAGCAGGTCGCGGCGGCGGGGCAGGGCGGCCTCGCGTTTGGCCGAGTCGCGATACAGGAGCGCGAGGTTGAAGCGCGTCTGGCCGGCGCCGTAGCGGTTGCCGGTGCGCTCGTCCAACTGCAGGGTCTGCTCGTAGTGCTCGCGGGCGCGCTCGGTCTGGCCGAGGTTCTTATAGAGAACGCCCAACTGGTTGTGCATCGGCCCCAGGTCGGCGATGGCGCCGACCGGGCAGAGCGCCAAGGCTTGCAGCAAATGGGTCTCCGCCGACTGTGCCTGGCCGAGCAGCACCGACTCGGGCTCGCCCCGTGCGCGCGCGGCGTCGAAGCGTTCGTGATGCACCATGCCGATTGCTTGCAGGCACTTGGAGCGGTTCAGTGAATCGTTGGGATCGAACAGGTCGAGGCTGCGCCGGTAGGCGGACTCGGCCGAGTCCAGGTCGCGGATGGCTGGGATGTCCTTGTAGGCGTGGCCGATGTTGAAGTGGGTAATCGCCTCGGCGGCGGTATCGCCGATGCGCCGACAGTGCCCGATGGCCTCCAGATAGCGGGCGACGCAGTCGCCGTTGCCCTGCTCGCGCAGGATCGTGCCCAGCGCCGCCAGCGAGACCCCCAGGGACCGGACGCGGTTGTGCCGCTCGGCATCCAACGGCGCATCCCCCGGCAGCCCCAGGGCCTCGGCCGCCGCTTGCCGGTCCCAGTCGACCCGCTTCGCCTGCAAGTCGGCGGCGCGGGCGAGGTCGTGGTCCAGGTCCTGGGCCAGACGGACACGATAATCCATGACCAGGCCGTACCCGTCCTCCCGCCCGGGGACGGGCCCATCGTCCGCCGTGCAATAGTCCGACACGCACTCGGCCACCAGCCTGGACCACTCGGTCAGGCGCCCCTGGTACTGATAGAGCGACCGCAAGCCCTGCATGGCCGAGGTGACCGGCGACCACCAGCCCTGCCGTCGGGCCAGCCGGCGGGCGTGCAGCAGGTTGGACTCCTCCAGCGCGAGCGGTTGGATCGCGTCCTGGTGACCTGCAATGACCTGGCCGTGGTAGTAATTGCCCAGGGCCCCGACCGCTTCGACCCAGGCGCGCCGCGCCGCCCCGGCCGCCGGGCGGGCCTCGGCGCCGTCGTAGCAGCGCGCGAAGACCTGGCCCAGGAACCAGGGCAGTGCCGGGTGGATGCCGAACCCAATTCCGATCAGGGTCCCCCCGAGCGGGGTCAGGAGCCCGATGTCCGCGGCGCGTCGCAGCAGTGCGGTGAGCCGGTCCCGGTCCTGGCCCTGCAACGCCGGCAGCCCATGGTCGCCTCCGCCCATCAAGGCCAGCACATCGACATCCACCACCCCCTGAAACAGGTGCAGCAGCGCGACGACCGGCAACTCTGCCGACGAGAAGGCATGGGCGAACCCATAGTCCAGCGAGGCGCGCAGCGACCGGTCGCGCCCCTGCTCCGCGTCCGCGTCGCCACCGCCCTGGCCATCGGCGATCGGGCGGGCGCCGTCACGGATCGCCTGCACGAAGGCGGCGATCTGACCCGCACCGCTGAGCCCCAGCCCGACCGCCTGGCCGATGAGCACCCGCAGCGTCAGCGGATTGCCCGCGCAATAGTCGAGCAGCGGCTGCCAGTCGCTGATCCCGGCGCGCTCCAGTCCGCGCTCCCGGCCCAGCTCGAGCGCGAGCAGCGCGGCATCGGCCGCGGACATGGGCGGCATCCGGATGCGCCGCGGGAGGCCGCCCAGCCACCCCTGTTCGTCGCGCCTGGAGGTCAGCAGCAGCTTGACCTTGGTCTGGCGGTCGAGCTTGATCTGTTTGAGAAAATCGGCCAGGTCCGCCTGCTCGGCCGGGGTCCAGGCGGACTGGGTGCCGGCCGGGAAGCCGGCGACCGGCTCCAGGTTGTCCCAGATCCAGAGGACCGGGATCAGGCGCAGCAGTTGCAGGACCAGCGTGCGGCGCCGGGTCTCGTCGTTGATGCTGTGCCACTCGATGCCGTTGGCCTGCAGGATGGGGGCGAAGCGCTGGCCGATGCGGTTCAGCGCATCGGTGAGGTCGGTGTGGACCTCAAACGACGTCAGCAGGACCACCGGTTGGTCGCCGAGCCCCCCGGTCTGGGCGTACCAGCGGGCGAATTCGACGGCGGTGGCGGTCTTGCCCTGGCCGGCATAGGCATGGAGCAGGACCACCGGGGCGGTGTCGAAGGCGCGATCGAGCATCAGGAGCGTCTCGTCGCGGCCGACGAACCCCTGGTCCGGGCAATAGCGGCGCAGCGCCGGGTCGTTCTGGACCGGGTCCAGGTCCGGTCCGGGGTTGAGCGTCGCGGTCTGCCCGGGCGCGAGCAGCGGGCGGTCGATGGCCTCGTAGATCACCGGAACGCACCAGTCCTGCAGGGGCCGGGGCTTGAGCCCCACCCAGCGCTCCGGGTTGCGGCTCAATGCCTTGCGCGCCTCGCTCGCGGCCTGGCCCAGGCCGCGGCCCTTGGCGAGCGCGGCATAGAGTGCGCCGATGTATTGGGCGGCGGTCACGACATAGACGCTGTAGCGCATCCCGAGCACGGCCGGGATGCCCTGGTCCACCACCGCCTGGGCGAGCGAGCCGATGGCCCGGACCTCGTCGTGGACGCTCGCCGCGTCGGCCGGGCGCTCGCTCGCCTCGTGCATGGCGGACTGGCAGGCGTTGAGCACCAGGACCGGGACGCCGCTGTCGTGCAGCAGTTGGCCGAGCGCCGCGCCCGGGACCGGGCGGACCTTGTCCTTGCCCCCCTGGTGCTCGAAGATCAGATAGCCCTGCTTGCCGTTGGACTTGGCGCCGAGGCTGTGGTTGGAGAGTTGATCCTGCCAGCCGGCCAGTGCGGTGTCGGCCAGATCGGCATAGACGCCGTGGCCGTCGAAGTGGACGATGTGGAAGGGTCGGCCGGCCTCCTTGGCGTCGGTCAGGTCCTTCTGGAGTTGCTCATAGGTGGGCGGGCGCAGTGCCCGGATCGCGAAGCGGGGCCGCTGCGCTCCCAGGCCCTGCAGCAGCCGGTTGGCGACCGCGCGCAGGCCCACGTCGTCGGTGCCATTGGGCCGGCAGCAGCAATAGAGCAGCCGGATGCGCCCGTCGTCGTCGGGACCCCGCGGGGGCGGGGGCGGGAGCGGGACGAAGGCGATGTTGGGGTTGGACTGGACCCGGACGAAGGCGCGGACCCGCAGCGCAATGGCGGAGTCGGAGGCCGGGTCACGCATCAGCTCCCAGGGGATGGCCGCGGCACCGGTGATGCCGGAGGCGATCTCGATGCGCAGATCCGCGAGTTGGTTGCGGATGGCGAACCAGAGGGCCTGGGTGTCCGGATTGGCCGCGAGGACCTGCCGGTAAAGGTCCTCGCCGCGGGTGCGCAGCAGGGTCTCGATCTGCTCGATCTGGACCGGCTCCACGGCCCCCGGGTTCTGGAGATAGTCCTCCAGGTACCAGCGCAGGTCTTCCTGCTCCTGGGCGCTGAGGGCGAAGGCGATGCGCGCCTCGGCCTCCAGGTCCGGTTGGTCCGGGCAGCGCAGGCGCAGCCGGATGGGGTAGTGTCCATCGACGCGATCGGCTTGGCGGATGTGCAGTACGCTGACTGGGGCCATGGCGAGTCCCCCCGGGTTGCCCTGGCGGTGCCGGGGTTGGGGGATTTTAGCGCGGTTTCAGTATCGAGGCCGATCACAGTGCCATCGGGCTCAAAATCGGGGGATGCTCGCCCGTCGGCTAAGACGAATACCCGAACGACGGGATTGCGATACTCACAGAGGGCCTGTCTGATCGATTCCTGTCCGGCGCTAAGACTGACCGATGAAGATGCTACTCCGCCTCGAAATCCACCTTGTCGTAAATCTCCCGCATGGCCACCGCGCACGCGATGGACTCGAAGCGGACCTCGCCATCCATCCCTTCCATCGCGTCGAGCAGCCAACGACCGTCGGGTTGGCGGGTATAGACCTCCACCAGGGGGCGGTCGCGGTTCACCAGCACATAGTCCTTGAGGCTCGGCAGCCGGCGGTAGATCGCGAACTTCCCGCCGCGGTCATAGGCCTCCGTGGAGCGGGAGAGGACTTCGACGAGCAGGGCCGGGTTGATGAGCACATCGCGCCGCTGGTCATGGAAGCGGGGTGCTTCGCACAGGGCCACCAGGTCCGGATAGGTGCCGGCGTTCGCCGCTTGGATGCGCACGCGCATGTCGCTCGGGAGGACGTGGCAGGGTCGGTCCTTGAGCTTCGCCCGCAGTTCGCTTCCCAGGTTGAGCACGATCAGATTGTGATTGAATGAGGCGCCCGTCATGGCGAACACCTTGCCGTCCACATATTCGTGCTTGACCTGCGTCTGCGCCCGCTCGGTTGCGAGATAGTCCTCGAATTGGTAGCTGGGTCTGGTCTTGAGTGACACGGTGATCCTCCGGTGGAGCCGCCGCGAGTATAGCCCGGAGTGGGGGCCGGGCGCCCGGTCGCGGGGACGACACCAGGCCCGCGCGCAGCGGGGCGGTCGCAACGCGGGCAGGCTGGCCGGGACATTCGCGGGCAGGGCGCCCAGCCGGCTCAGCCGAACGCGGCGTCCCGTGTCGCAGAGAGGTCTCGCCGCACTGGGGTGCGGCGCTCCCAGTACGCTGCTGCATCGCGCGTCGTTTTCGCTTAACCTTACCCCCGCCGACGAACGGTCGCCGCGCCCACCTCAGGCCCGGACCCGCGACCGCCTTTCCGATTCATCCCGACTGGACGCTACCCATGCAGGTCGAGGTCTCGCTCGCTTTGACGGCGGTCGCCGCCATCCTGGTCCTGCTCGCGGGGCGGGCCCTGATCGCGCGGGTGCCGGTGCTGCAACGCTACAGCATCCCGGAGCCGGTGGTGGGCGGGCTGGCGGCGGCGCTGCTGCTGACGGCTGCGCGGTTTGGGGACTTTCAGGTGCAGTTCGATACCCGCGCCCAGGCGCCGCTGCTCCTGGTGTTCTTCTCCACCATTGGGCTGAGCGCGGAGCTGCGTACCCTGGCCCGGGGCGGGCGTAAGCTGGTCATCCTGTTCGCCGTCGTGATCCTGGCCCTGCTGCTGCAAAATGCCTTGGGCATCGCCATCGCCAAGGGACTCGATCTGCACCCATTGATGGGCCTCTTGGGGGGCTCGGCGACCCTGACCGGCGGTCACGGCACCGGGGCCGCCTATGGCAAGCTGTTCGGGGAGGTCAACAACCTGCAGGGGGCGGTGGAGGTGGCCATGGCCTGTGCCACCTTCGGGCTGGTGCTGGGCGGCATCCTGGGTGGACCCACGGCCCAGTGGCTGATCCGGCGGCATGGGCTCGAACCCCGCTGGGACACGGCCGCGGACCAGGGCCCCGGCTCGCTGCGCACCGATGAGCGGCGGCCCCTGAGCCCGGAGTCCCTGATGGAGACGGTGCTGCTGCTGATGCTGTGCCTGGGGGTCGGCACCCTGTTGGCGGAGACCGTGCAGATCCCGGGCCTTAAGCTGCCGACCTTCGTGTGGTGCCTGCTGACCGGCATCGTGCTGCGCAATAGCCTGGGGTTGCGCGGGTTTTACCGGGTGGACGGGCCCACGGTGGAACTGCTCGGCACCGTCTGTCTGTCGCTCTTCCTGACCATGGCCCTGATGTCGCTGCGCCTGTGGTGCCGATCATCGGCGCCTTCCTGATCGACATTACCAACGCCCTGGTGATCCAGGGGTTCCTGGCACTGCCCTGGTTTGGGTTCTGATCATGCAGCGATCCCTGATGCAACTCACCCGCGGGCTCTGGCTGCTGCTGGCCGTGCTGCTGCTGACCGGCTGCCGGGAGGCCCCGGACCAGGCCGCGCTCGACGCGGTGATCCAGTCGCGCCTGACCCAGGCCTTCGGCCCCCAGACCTTCGCCATCGAGCGCCTGCGCCGCCTGGGCAGCGGCCCCCTGGCCGCGGACGCGCAGGGCCGCGCCCGGCAAATCGTCTATTTCAACGCCGTGCTCGGCCTGGAGCGGGACCTCGACTTCTCCTCCTGGGACACGCTCAACATCGCCGCCTTTGCGAGCCTGCTGGGGGCCACGCCGCTGGGTGTGAGCGGCCTGGACCAGGCGGGCAACCGGCGCGGTGATCGCGTCTATGTCCACGGCAGCGCGAGTTTCGTGCGCGACGCCGCCGCGGCCGAGGGGTGGGTGCCGGTCGCGGTGACCCTGCCCGGCGTCGGGACCCCCTCGGCGCCGCTGAGCCCCGCGAGCAGCGCCGCGTCCCAGCAACTCTTTGCGCGCTTAAAGCAGCTCTATGCGCGCCAGAGCGCCGACCCCAAGCGCCAGTACAGGATCATCAATGAGGAACTCGACCAGGCCTACGTGACCATCACCCAGCGCCTGGACCGCCTGGAACACGCGCTCATCCTGGCCGGCGGTCCGGCCGGCGGCGAGTACCAGGGGGTGGCGCAGTTGCTGGCGCAGACCCTGACCGCGCGGGGCCGCACCGCCGACGCGCTCACCACGGCCGGCAGCGCGGAGAACCTGGCACTGCTGCGCGACGGCCGGGCGGACCTGGCCCTGGTGCAGAATGATCTCGCCGCCGCGGCGCTGCCGGGCGGCGACGGCCTCGCGCCCGCCGGTCCGCAGCCCACCCTGCGCGTGCTCGCCAGCCTCTTCCCCGAGCCCCTGCACCTGATCGTGGCCGCCGACTCCGCCCTGCGGACCCCGCACGACCTGGCTGGCCGGCGCCTGGAGATCGGCCAGCCCAACTCCGGCAGTCGCGCCAACGCCCTCCTGCTCCTGGCCGCGGCCGGGGTCGACGTGAAGGGTCTGGCGGCGGTCCGGGAGGGCGGTCTGGAGCAGGGGCTCGCGGACTTGGCGGCGGGACGGGTCGACGCGGTCATTGCCACCATCAGCGCCCCGGCCGCCCGCATCCAGGCGGCGGCGGCGCTGGGCCTGATCCGGCTCCTGCCCATCGCGCCGGACCTCCAGCACGCGCTGGCCGGCCAGGCCGCCGGGCTGGTGCCGATCCAACTGCCGCCCGACACCTACCCGGGGCAGGTCGAGGCCGTACCGACGCTGGCGGCGACCGCCCTGCTGGTGGCCGCGGAGCGCCTGCCGCGGGCCGATGTCGACCTGGTGCTCGGTGCCCTCTTCGGCGGGATCGACTTCGTTGCCGCCGGGTCCGCGGCCGGGTCACAGATCAACCGCCGCAGCGCCGCCGTCGGCTTGACCCTGCCGCTGCACCCGGCGGCCGAGGTCTTTTTTGCCGGCGCCGCGAGTCCGGTCCACTGAGGGCCGCCGCCTGGTCAGCCCGGTCGCCGGTCATCGCGCCCGACGGCGTACCAGTCGAGCCGACGGGTGCAGCAGTGAGCCCATGAGCAGGGCCGGTCGGTTGATGGACCGGGACAGTCTGGCGGGGCTTGGTGAAGACCCGGCCGAGGGCGGGTGAAAGTTGGTGAAGTCGGGTGAACCCAATAAGAGGCTACATTAATCGGCATCCGGTTATCGGGTTGCGGCAGATCGACGGCTTCCCCTCCAACGCCCGGGCAGCATCCTCAGCGGCGACATGTCCCTGACTTGCAGCTTGCCGATACCACTGCAGAGCTGCGCTGCGATCTTCGGTCGTCCCGATGCCCCATGCATGAAAATTCCCGAGATGGTATTGCGATGCCGCCGAGCCGCTTCTCGCCGCCGTCCGACACCACTCGAAGGCGCGCTTCCTTTCGTCGAGGGGAGCGCTGGAGTCAATACTTCGTCCGTATGCGACACAGATCTCAACAATCGCATCAATGTTCCCCTCCTCTGCGAAGGGGCGCAGTTTCGCAATGGCCGGTCCGGGATTGGCTGACGCTTCCGAGATTGCCTGCCGTAACACGGGATCGGTCACACAACCAGAGAGAATCAGTCCAACGCAGAGTAGGGCGCTGCGCAGCTGCGCCGAAGTTCGCCATCGATAATGTTGTCCAGTCATTTCCTCAGTATAGATGACTGGCGATGCCTCGCTCATTTCCTGATGGACGGCGATCTCGCGCTTGGCAATCCAATTGGTATACTCACAGCATTCAAATGGGCAGGCGCCGCGATCTACGAAGGCCGCGGAAGCGAGAGAGGGCTGGTGCTGCTGGTGGTCGGTGCCGCCCGCGGCCATGACCGCGGAAACATGGAGCAGAGCAAAGATCAGGGGTAGCAGGCCCGGACGCGAGTTGCTGATCGGCATGACTGGGTCCTCTCGTTGGTTATGGCGCCTGCTGACGTGGCTCGCGCGAGTGCGCGCGGCGCGGCCCTTACCGGCCGCCGACGGCTCAGGAACCGGCAAGCCGACGTTGCCGTTCCCCGAGCACCCACTCCTTCATCGCCCGACCATGCTCAGTGGCGCACACAATGCCGTTCACGTCCAGGACCTGCGAACCAAGCCACTGGAGGCGCAGCACGTCGCCGTCGGCGCGGGCGCAGGGAAACAACATGCCCCAAATGAAACCGTGCTGGTAGGCCACGTCGATGGCATGGCCGGCACCGGCCTCGGCCAGCGGGATATCGAGATAGATGACCGTCATGCGGGCCTGGATCATCGCCGCCATCTCCGCGCGGACGCGCTTGACCCCACCGCTGCCCAGTTGATCCACGGCCACAAAGCCCCCGTTGATCTGGGGGAGCAGCGCGACGTGCAGCGCCAGGGTGCCTGAGGGCGTCCGGTCACTGGTGTCGAGGTCGCGTTGCAGGCCGAGTTGGCCGATCAATTGCCGGTAGATCGGCTCCAGATGGGCAGGCAGATGGGCTTTGAAGGATCGGCCCGGCGCCAGGACCTTGGCGATCGGCACCAGGCTCTGGCGCGCCTGCAGGGGAGCGGCGAAGCGGGACATCCGCATCGCGGGAAAGGCGTCCAGCAGCAACCCCACCTCGGTACCGCCCGCCGCGAGAAAGGTGCGCTGGGAGGCCGGGTGATTGGCCACGCATTCGGCCCAGAGCGCCGGTACGCCGGCCCGGCCCGCCAGCGCGAGCATCTGATCGGTGAGCCGCGCGGCCAGGTTATGCCCCCGGTAGCCGGGGTCCACCGCGAGGCGCCCCAACTCGCAGGTGAGGTAAGGGGTATCAGGGACAATGGCCACATGGCCCACGACCTGGCCGGTGTCATCGATCGCCACAATGCCCCTCAATCCGCCCACCTTCAGCAGGCGCCGAATCTCCTCCAGCGAATAAAACTCGGGCTTTGGGTAGCTGTAGCCATAGACCCGATAGATGAGCCGCACCAGTCCTTCGGCATCCGCGGCGCACAGTTCGCGCAGTTGCACCGCCGCGGCCGCCGCCGCGGTCACCCGCGGCGTATCCGTCGGCATCTCAAGGTCCGGCGGGGTGCCGCCCGCCGCGGCCGGCAGGTTCAGGATGCACTCGCTCCAGTTGCCGCTGTTGCCCTGCTCGCCCCGGTGGAACCCATCCAGCCGCGATTGGCGCACCAACTGGTCGGACCGGCAGGGCTTGGGTTCCTCGCCCCACCGCGGCATGCGCAGGTCGCTCACCCGCACCCGGGCCTGGTTGCCGTGAAGGCCGAGCGTCACCTGTACCACCGGCGGATCATCCGCGAACACCTCGCGCTCACGCGCCTCCAGCAGGAGCTGGACCAGGACCGTGGCCAGGCTGTCGCGCACGGCGGCCGTGAGGCCCAGCCCTCGCAACGTCTGCCCCACCGCGTCGACCGCGACCGTTGCGGCGACGGCGTCCATCAGTCGCAGTTCCAGCAGGGTGTGGTCGTTGGCGGGGGGCGCGGACTCGGGCGTGGCGGATTCTGGGTCAGACATGGGTCGGCAGGTCGCTCCGGTGGTGTCAGTCATCGACGATCGGGATGCGCGGCGGGCGCGGCGCGGGCCTCCGGCCGCGCTCAGAGCCCGGCCAACGCCTGGCGCAGATCGGCGGCCAGGTCGGCACAGGTTTCAAGCCCCACCGACAGGCGCACCAGGCCCTCGCTGATGCCGTGCCGGGCGCGCTCCTCCGGGGCATAGGTGGCGTGAGTCATGGACGCCGGGTGCTGGGCCAGGGTCTCGCAGTCGCCCAGACTCACCGCCCGGGTGACGAGCCGCAGGGCGTCCATGAAGCGCACCCCGGCCGCGTAGCCGCCGCGCAGTTCGAGCGCGATCATACCCCCGGGCCGGCGCATCTGGCGGCGTGCCAGGTCGCCCTGGGGAAAGGACGGCAGGCCCGGATACCAGATCTGCGCCACCGCCGGGTGGCCGGCGAGCAGTTCCGCCAGGGTCTGGGCCGAGTCGCAGTGACGCTCCATGCGCAGTTCCAGGGTCTTTAGTCCGCGCAGGACCAGATAGGCGTCCAGGGCCGAGATGCAGGCCCCGGTCATCTCTTTGACCCCGAAGAAGCGGATCTGCTGGATCAGCTCGGCGCTGCCCACCACCGCGCCGGCCAGCAGGTCGCCGTGTCCGCCCAGATACTTGGTCGCCGAATGCACGACCAGATCCGCCCCCAGTTCCAGCGGGCGTTGCAGATAGGGCGTGCAGTAGGTGTTGTCGACGATCGTCAGGGCCCCGTGCCCCCGGGCTATGGCGCTGACCGCGGCGATGTCCACCAGGCGCATATTGGGATTGGCGGGGGACTCGAAGAAGACCACGCGGGTGTGCGCGTCCAGGGCGGCGGCCAGTTCCGCGGGCCGCGTCAGGTCGGCGAAGCGCACGGCGATCCCCAGGCGCGCCAGTCCGTGCTCCAGATAGGCGAAGGTGCAGCCGTACAGCGTCTGATCCGCGACGATGGCGTCGCCGGCCGCCAGCAGGGTCCAGAGGGTCGAGGTGATGGCGCCCATCCCCGAGGCCGTGGCGAGCGCCGCCGCGCCGCCCTCCAGGCTCGCCAGGCGCGCCTCCAGGACGCTGACCGTCGGGTTGCCGACGCGCGAATAGATGTAACCCGGCGACTCGCCGCGAAACCGCCGCTGGCCCTCGGCGATGTCCGGGAAGGCGTAGGTGGAGTTGAGATAGACCGGGGGATTGAGCGCCCCCTCGTGGTCCAGGGGGTCGTAGCCGTGATGGATGGCGCGGGTGGCAAAGCCCGGTGCTTGGTCGTCGTTCATGTTGTTGCGGTCCTCCGGCCGACGGTGGTGCGGCCGGGGAAGGCTAAACGCAGTGCCGACGGGGTGCAACCCGGGAGCGCCGCCCTGGGGGCGCCGAACACCGGCGCGGCGCGGACCTGCGGCGGAGACGCCGTCCCACGGTGCCGTTAGCCCGCAAGCCAGTGGAGCGGCCAAGACGGCAAGCGGTTACCCTCCTCCCCGGTGCCCCGGGCTATACTGACCACAGGTTCCTCACACGGCGCCCCACCATGGAAACGATTTTCGACTACGCCCCTACCCCCGACGAACTGCGTTATCTGGCAGACACCGACGCGGCGGCTTACCGTGCGTCCGTCTCCCCTGACGAGGCCCTGGTTGGTCTCGCGATGCTCTTTGCGATGCGCGACGACGGCGCCCGCTCGGATGCTTATATCAGGGAAATCTCTGATGACGATCTCCGGTTTGAGTTTCTCTACAATGATTTGATCTCTCCCAGCGAGGAGGCAAAGCGCTCTTCCGTCAGTGAGATCAAATCCAAGGCGGCTTGAATCTTGACCTGAGAATGGCCGCTGTGTCGCGTAAGAATCGTTGCGACATGGCGTGAGCCTTCCAGTAGATCCGCCGCGCGATTGATCGTTGCCAACGGCCCCGCCAGATCGCGCGGACCAAGACCGCACGCACCTGCCACCCGCCACAACCGGTCGACGGTTCTGGTGTAGCTATAGCCACTGTGAATGACCCATGCTCGATTTCGCGGAACCAGAACCCGCCCTTTCCGTTGGTGGCCATGTAGAAATCGTCGCCAGGTCCGCCGGCCTGCACAAACTCAACGCCATGCGGCAGTTCGTCGGGCAGGCGATAGGCGTACTCCTTCAGCAAGGTCTGCAAACTCTCCAGGTCGTCGGCCGGGAACCGACGCGCGAGTCCGCGCACGGGCCAGGCGGCACGTCGGTCGTCCATGTCGGTCTCTGATGTGGTCATCGGCCCATGATGTCAGGCGTTGCACTGTTTGCGCAATCGCCTGCGCAATCTCCGTCGGCGCTTGGTGCTCCCAGAGTTGGCGCTTCCAGGCCGCCGGTCGGTTAACATCCGCGGCTGAACGACGACACGGCAGGGGCCGCGATGCAGATTTGGGAGACACTACTGGGCTTCGGCCACGGAGATCGACCTCCTGCGCCTGGGTGAGGCGTTGGCGGTCGGGGCCGTGCCGCGCACCGCCATGGGGATGCTGCAGGCGCTGCTGTGCGGGCCTGGGCGTCCCGGTCTGGCGCCCGTGCTGGATCAGTTGGATGTTCCCATCAGCGGTATTCCTCGAAGAACGTCTCATCGACTTCGTAGACGGTCTTCGGTTTGACTCCAAGTTCCAAGCGCTCAAACATCTGGACCAATGTGTCGCCGTCGACCAGTTCGATGGGCGGAGCCCCGTCGCGTCGCGCTTCCTTCACCGCCTCTGTAGTAAAGGTGCCGGTCGTGATGATGATGCCTTTGTCAGCTCGTCCGACCATCGCCCCGCGGAAATCGCGAACCTGTGATGCAGAAACCGAACCGGCGTAGCGTTTACATTGAAATAACACTGTGAAGCTAACGAAAGGATTGACCTGCAGAATTCCGTTGCCGTCAATGCCCCCGTCGCCGGACTTGCCAGTGACGACGACGCGCTCGAACCCGGACTCGCGCAGTAGTCGCTGCGACGCGCGTTCAAAACCTTCCGGGGGGAGTGACTTCAGAACATCGAGAAGGGATCGGGTGCCTGGAATATCACCAGGCGGCTCCGTCGGCGGGGCGATTTCCGCGCCATCGGAAACGGCTCTTGGCTTCTCGCTACGAGCGGCCAAAATCGCCTGCGCATTCTTAAACAGTTGCGAAACGGCGTTTGGCGAGAGCTGAAGAGTTCGGCCCTTTTGAGTCAACGCCCAGACGCCCCGTTTAGAAGCATCGACGACATCCACTGTAGCCAGATAAAATCGTGCCCATGCAACTTGGTTGCGTACGCGCGAACTGCCGTTCCTGGTGGTCTCAGCCTGCTCGTGCTCCGAAATGTGCAGGCGCTCCAGAACCGCGTTGGTCACTTCTTTCGGTTGCCCAGAACCACCGAGATCCTGCAAGGTCTCGACAATTGGGATACAGAATCGCAGAAATTGTGGCCCTTTGATTTTATCCATGTGTTGGCTCTTGAGGGGCTTGGACGGAAATATGGATACCGGCGCCAAATATACCTCATCTTGAGCACCAATAGCCCGTTGTCATGCCGCTACTTTCGCGCCGAAACCTGACGCGGCCGTTGACTGGGCATCCCGGAGCCGCGTCTGCTCAGTTGGGTCCGTTGGACGGGCCGCGGCGCGGCAATCCGGCCACCCGCCCAACTGTGGTAAGTCGAGCCTGGCTAGACGTTGCCGCAGGGGCCACCGGGCAATTTCACAGCCCAAGTGCCGAGTACCGCACGATGGAACCGCCCGGACCATTAGGCCGCACCGCGAGCGCAGGGTGTGCCGTGGCGCCGACCGAAATCCTGGCGACGGCGATCAACCGCAGCCTCTCTGCGCCCGGAGGTGATCGCCCGGGTGCGCGATGCCCTCGGCGTAGGGTGCGCCGCGCGCACCTTGCGCAGAGACGCAACGGCAGCGGGGTGGCTCGGGCGCGCGCGGCGCACCCTACGACTAGTACCCGGTTTCAGCTTATCTTGCGTATCGACCCCAACGGGGTCGAACATACCAGCCCAGGGCAACGCCCTGGGTATGGGTTATCGCAGAGCGTAGCCCTGAAAGGGCGTGACATAACGGCATGGCTCCCGATGTCACGCCCTTTCAGGGCTAGGCCGAATAAACAACGCTATCCCAGGGCGTTGCCCTGGGCTGGTATATCGCGCCCCTTCGGGGCTTGAGCAGGCGCAAGAATAGCTGGAGCGGGGTACTAGGAGCGCGAGTGCTAAGTGAATCAACACAGTTGCTTGCGCGTCTCTTCATCGAGTGGGTGTGCCATGAGTTTCTCTTTCGATACCTGGATTGGAACTTTGGTAGCCCTTGGCGACAAGTTGCGCGTTGTCGTTGCTGCCTGATGGTGATCCCCGACGTACACCGGGCTGTTGGGCGCCAGTCTAGACTATTCCAGACGTGCGGCGTGGCGTGGGCCGACAGGCCGCGCGCCAGCGGTGTCGGGTGTCCGCGCACGCGCGGTAAACCCCTCCCGCGTCTGGGCTGGGACGCCCTGGATCGGTGCCGCCGGATCAGGCTCCGCCCGCGCCGGACCGACGCCTGACGCGGCGGCGGGCCGGATTTGGGTGATATCATTACCACCGTGGTCGCCCCACCCCCCGGGAGGGCGATGTGAGCCAATGAAACAGGGGAGCACGCCCTTGCCCGGGACCCCTGATGCCTGCCGAGACCTGCCCATGACCGACTCCCCCCGCACCGTCCTGATCATGGACACGACGCTTCGCGACGGCGAGCAGACCCATGGGGTCTCCTTCTCCCCGGACGAGAAGGTGAACATCGCCAAGGCGCTGCTGGATCTGGTGCGGGTGGACCGCATCGAGGTGGCCTCGGCGCGGGTGTCGCCGGGGGAGCAGGACGCGCTGGCCCGGATCATCGACTGGGCGGCTACCCGTGGGCTGGCGGAGCGCGTGGAGGTGCTGGGGTTTGTGGACGGGGGGCGCAGCGTGGAGTGGATCGCGAGCGTCGGCGGGCGGGTGCTGAACCTGCTCGCCAAGGGCAGCGAGACGCACTGCCGCGGCCAACTCGGCAAGACCCTGGACGAACACGCGGCGGACGTGCGCGAGACGGTCGCCATCGCCCTGGCACGCGGCCTCAAGGTCAATATCTACCTGGAGGACTGGTCCAACGGCTATCAGGACCAGCCGGGGTATGTGTACGGCCTGATGGAGCGCCTGGCGGACTGCGGTATCGCCCACTTCATGCTGCCGGACACGCTCGGGGTCATGACCCCGGAGCGGGTCACGCACGCCATGGGCGACATGATCCGCCGCTTTGCCGGGGTCAGGTTCGACTTCCACCCCCACAACGACTATGGCCTGGCGACGGCCAACGTGCTGGCCGCCGCGGCGGCGGGCGCGGCGGCGGTGCATTGCACGGTCAATTGTCTGGGCGAGCGGGCGGGCAATGCGTCCCTGGCGGAGGTGGCGGTCAACCTGCGTGACCAGCTCGGGTTCACCATCGGGATCGATGAGAGCCATCTGGCCCGGGTGAGTGAGCTGGTTGAGTACTTCTCCGGCAAGCGCATCGCCGACAATGCCCCCATCGTGGGGGCGGATGTCTTCACCCAGACCGCCGGCATCCATGCCGACGGGGACCGCAAGGGCAGTCTCTACCATACGCGCCTCTCCCCGGAGCGCTTCGCGCGGCGGCGCAAGTATGCCCTGGGCAAGCTGGCGGGTAAGGCGTCGCTGGCGAAGAACCTGGAGCGCCTCGACATCAGCCTGTCGGAGGAGAACCAGCGCCGGGTGCTGGCGCGGATCGTCGAGCTGGGCGATTCCAAGAAGACCATCACCATCGAGGACCTGCCCTTCATCATTGCCGAGGTCCTGGACAGCAAGGACTATCACCACGCGGAACTGCTCGCCTGCACCGTCACCTCCAGCCTGGACCTGGAGTCCACCGCCAGCATCAAGCTGCGCCTGGGCGCGGAGGTCTTCAGCGCCGCGGGCAGCGGTAACGGTGGTTTCGCCGCCTTCGACAACGCCCTGGCACGGTTGGTGAAGCGCCAGGGCATCAGCCTGCCGGGGCTCAAGGACTTCGAGGTGCGCATCCCCAAGGGCGGACGCAGCGATGCGCTGACCGAGTGCACCATCACCTGGGAGGGGGAGGGTGATCAGGGCGAGTTCAAGACCCGCGGGGTGCACGCCAACCAGGTCTATGCCGCCGTCGCGGCGGCCATGCGCATGCTCAACATCGTCATGCACCGGGCCTTGACGGAAGGTCAGAGCGACGCGGCGGCCGCGGTGGCCTGAGCCCGGGCGCGGCCCCCGTCGCCGCTCCCGGCCGATCGACTGGAACTAAAGAAGAAGGCGCCAAGCGCTTTTTTTTGTCCGGTGGTCTCCGGCGCCCAGCAGCACATCGTCTGCAAGGGCAGCCACTGTATGGCCTGGCGCTGGGTGAACCCGCCGGCCGACCCCCTGTCGCCGGCGCTCGAATCGGAGCACCAGCAGTTCGGTTACTGCGGGTTGGCCGGGGTGTTGACGCTGCCGCCGGTCTGAGTCGCTGCGGATGGGGTTGCGGGTCCGGGCTTGGTAGACGCCGGGGCGGGACGCCCCGGCTCCTTTCGGCGTTGCGGGTCCGGGCTCGGTATACTGTCGTCCCGGTATAAACCAAGCGAATCCAGCCATGCCCGTCGATCCTGCCTCCGGTGCCGGCTATCTGCTGACCGGCATCGGCCTCATCAGCCGCCCCGGCCTGCGCCGCTACGTCATAGTTCCCTTGCTGATCAATATTCTGGTCTTTACGGCCGGCATCGCGGCCGGGGTGTCCTGGTTCGAGGGGTTCATCACCTGGATGCACGGGCGGGTCCCGGGCTGGCTCCAGTGGCTGGACTGGGTCCTGTGGCCGCTCTTCGTCCTGCTGCTCCTGGTGCTGGTGGTCTACGGGTTCTCGCTGATCGCCAATCTCATCGCGGCGCCCTTCAACGGGCTGCTCGCGCAGAAGGTGGAACTGTTGCTCACCGGGCGGCCCCTGGAGCAGGACGGGGGTGCGGTGCGGCTGCTCAAAGACCTGGTGCCCACCCTGTGGGACGAGGCCAGAAAAGTGCTCTACGCCCTGCTCTGGGCCATCCCCTTTCTGCTGCTGTTGTTCGTGCCCCTGGTTGGCCCGGTGCTCTGGTTTCTGTTTACCGCCTGGATCCTGGCCGTCCAGTACGCGGATTACCCCATGGGCAACAACGGGCTGAAGTTTCCGGAGCAGCGCCGGCGCCTGCGTGAGCGCCGCGGCCTGTGCCTGGGGTTCGGCGCCGCGACGGCCGGGCTCAGCCTGATCCCGGTGCTGAATTTCATCGTCATGCCGAGCGCGGTGGCCGGCGCCACCGCGCTGTGGGTGCGGGAACTCAAGGGGCCGCGCAACTACCAGGGACCCCACGAGTCCCGGGTGGCGACCCGCGGTGTGCGCTTGGCCATCGATCAGCTCTCCGGGCATATCAGCGGTGAACTCCTGGATGGGGTCCACCAGGGGCAGTCGCTGGACGCTGTTTCCACACAGGACTTGCTGGAACTCCTCGTGCGCTGGAACCAGATGGACATCGCCTCCGCCGAGGCCCTGGAGGTCTATCTGGAGCGCGAGCGCGGACAGCCGGTGCAGCGCCCTGCCGCGCCGCGGGCGGCCGTGGACACGAAGCTGCCGCCGACCCTGCGCATGGTGCCGGAAGAGGCGCGAGCGGTCCTGGGATTGGCGGCCGACGCGGGCCAGGACGAGGTCTTCGCGGCCCACCGGCGGTTGATGCTGCGCCTGCACCCGGACCGGGGCGGCTCGGACTATCTGGCGGCCAAGATCAACGAGGCCAAGGATGTGCTGCTCGGGTGAGTCCTGATCGCAGCGGGACATGGCTAGGGTGCGATCAGAACTGATGTGGTGACCGAGATTCCGGTACGTTGTCGTTGTCGTTGTCGTTGTCGAATAATCCGACCAC
>NZ_CAIKKU010000202.1 GCF_903828115.1 uncultured Thiodictyon sp.
ACCACGATTACGACAACGACAACGACAACGACGCCCGGCCCCGCTGTTGCGTCAAAAAAGCAACACATGTCTCCGGTGTCTCTTTTTTTCTCGACACTGTTGCAAGCGTCTCCTGGGTCGTCTATAGTTCAACCCGCAAAGCACGATTGCGTGAAAGTTTATGCAGTCCTTGTTGCTGAATCCACAACAGCGGAGATCATGATGAACAAGAACCTTCTCACCCTGGCGGTCGCCGCCGCCCTGGCCGTGCCGGCAGTCGCCTCGGCCGAGGCCATCCTGTACGGCAAGCTCAACGTCTCCCTCGACTACGTCGACGTCGAACGCAACGCCACCTTCCACCGTCCTGGTCAAGAAGGCCTGCGCCCGCAGTTCAACTTCGCCACCTTCAAGAGCGGCACCTCGGCTAACTACGACACCCTGAGCGCCTTGGGAACCTACCCCGCCCAGCGCTGGCCTGTCACTGTTATGGGTGCCGGCACCGGCTTCAGCGGTGATCCCAACAACGCGCTGAACTACAACCGTTGGCGCGGGCAGCCGGTGCCCGGCTCCGCTGCCAGCACCGCCTTTATGCCGACCGCCTCACAGGGATCGCAGGTCACTCGATTCCTGAACCCGCAGGCACAAGCAGCTTATTACCAGGCCGCGGCGATCTCCTTGAAGTCGGCCTACCCGCTCAATGCCCAGAACTGGGCCCAGCTTGCCGGCGCGACCGCCCTGGCCAACGGCTACAATTACAGCCCGGCTCAGGTCATCACAACGGCCGACCAGGCCGGTGTGGCCGCTTACAACGCCCGGCTCGCCCAAGGCGCCACCGCGGCGCAGGCGAGTGTCGCGGCGGCCGACGCTTACGATAAGATTGCCGGAGGCGCCTGGAACAGCTATCAGGCGAACCTGGCCTCAGCCCAGAACATGGCGGTCGCAACCGTGGCTCCGCTAGCCGGCGCCTACAGCATGAATGCCTATTTCGCGGGTCAGCATGCGAAGCTGACGAGCGACCTGCAGATCGGCAACGTCACCCAAGCGTATTACAACAACGCGACGGCGCGACTGAACCAGTTGCAGACGCTCGCCTACGCGGCGGCGGTCAACGGTTCCTACAAGGCTGGTCAGTCCTTCAAGGGCTGGGGCCTGGACCTGGGCAATAACGTCAACGGTCCGGCCGACCGCCTGGGCGTGAAGGGTTCCGAGGACCTGGGCAACGGGCTCAAGGCCGTCTACCAGATTGAAATCGGCGTCGACATCAGCAACGCCAACCGCGATACCTATCTGGCCAACGGCAACCGCGGCACCACGGTGACCAACTCCGGCTTCTCCTTCCGCAACACCTTCATCGGGTTGGCGGGTGACTGGGGTACCTTCCTGATGGGTCGTCACGACACCCCGATGAAGGTTTCTACGGCCAAGCTGGATCTCTTCGCCGACACCCTGGCCGACGCGAACGCCACCATCGGCTTCCAGGATCTGCGGGCCGACAGCGCCGTTGCCTATATCTCCCCGAGTTGGAGCGGCTTCCAGATCGCCGCGGCCATCGTCCCGCAGGGTGGCGGCACCGCACTCGGCGCGCTCGACCAGAATGCCGATTCGATCGCCGGAGCCTACTCCGTGGCCGCCATCTACAAGAACGGCCCCTTCTATGGGTCCGTGGCCTACGAGGCCCTGGACAAGAGCAACTGGGAGAGCCAGAACGCCGACTATATGGTCCTGTATCAAGACCGCACGGCCAAGAGCGACACCAAGGTGCGCGTCGGCCTGGGGCTGCTGGACTGGAACGGCTTCACCCTGACGGGTATCTATGAGCAGCGCCAGAACATCATGGGCGCCCCCACGCAGTCCAACGGCAACTTCTTCCAGGTGTCGGCCGGCTACGCCTTCGGCAACAACATGGTCAAGGCCATGTGGGGCCGTGCCGACCTGGACAATTGCGCCGATCCGAACGCCGTGGGCTTCCGCTACACCTGCGAGGCGAGCGCGCTCGGGCAGTACTTCGCCAGCGACATCCTGGTCAACAACAAGCAGAAGAGTTCGTTTGCCATCGGCTACGACTACAACTTCAGCAAGCGTACCGCGGCCTTCCTGCTCTATACCAAGGTCTCGGACAAGATCGAAAACTCCGACTGGAGCGGCTTCTCGATCGGCATGAACCACAGCTTCTGATAGGCTGAAAGCGCGCCTTAGGGCGCACAGGGATGTGTGAAAACGGGGCCGGCTGGCCCCGTTTTTTTGTCCGGGTTTTATGCACCGCACCCGGAGCAGCGATGACCGACCAGCCGCGCGACCTCATCTTTCTGAGCTACTCCCACCGGGACCCGGCGATCTATCAGGAGGTCCGCCAACGGCTGCTCGACCAGGGGCTCGGCGACCGTCTCTGGGACGATACCGGGATCCGCACCGGCGACCGGTGGGACGAGCGCATCCAGGACGGGATGGACCGCGCCGCGGTCGCCGTCCTGATCCTGTCCGACGGTTATTTCGGGCGCCGCCAGGGCGGCGGCGAGTACATCCTGGAGCGCGAGCTACCCTATTTCATCGAGCGCTGGCGCTCCGGCGAACTGGACCTGCTGCCACTCTACCGGCGCCCCTCGCCGCACTTCGCGTCGGACCGGCGCGACCCGATCAAGCCCTTCAACTCTCGCTGGGACGGGACCGAGCGCCAGGCCGACCTGCACGGCATCCAGGCACTGGCCCGTAACGGCTAGTCTGGCGGATGCCCCCGAGGCGACGCGGCGCGACGCCCTGCTCGCCCTGGCCGCCGAGGCCGAGCGGCGGCTGGCGGCCCGTGCCGCCGCCCCGCGCACCGGCCCGACCCAGGTCCAGGGCCGCCAGTGCCTGACCGTCGAGTTCTGCGTCGATGACCAGGGCCTGCGCCGCGTCTTCAAGGTCGGCGGTCAGCCGGTCGCCCTGGCGCCGCCGGCCATCGCGCGGGCCGAGCTCGAGGCCCTGAGCGCGGAGGCGGACCGCAGCCTCCCGGGCGCCGACCAGGAGGCCCGGAAGCGGATCGGCCGCGCTCTCTATCGCCTCCTGTTCGGCGGCCGGGACGGGGCAGATCTGTTCCCGCGGCTCGCCGCGACCCTCTGGGGCCTGCCGCCCGGCGCCACGGCCCAGAGGGTCGCCGTCGCCTTGGAGATCGGCTGCGCCCCCGCCCCCTGCGCGCCCTGGCCGCTGCGCCTGCCCTGGCACCTGAGCGCCGCCGACGGCGAGCCGCTGGCCGGGTGCTGCGGCTGGTCCTTCGAGCTCATCTGCGCCCTCTACGCCGCGGGCGAGTCGGACCAGGCGCGGGCCGCCGGCACCAAGTGGCTCCAGGCCTTCCTCACCGAGCAGCACCCGGATCTCGACCCCTTCACCGTGGCCGACTGGGTCTGCGGGGAGACCGGCGGTGTCTTCGCCGACACGGTCGAGGCGCTCGAGCGGCTGCACGACACCGGCTTCCAGGCCGCCTATGACGCACTGCGGGGCCCACGGCCATGAGCGACTTCGAGGTCCTGAGCGGACTGCCCGACCACTGCGACTGGACGGCCCACGACAGCGCCGCCCCGCGTCGCCGGCTCGAAGCCGCCCGGCCGCCCGCGAGCCTCACCGACCACACCGAGGGCGCCCGCGCCAACCGCCCGGACCCGGACCTGCGGCTCGCGGTCAACGCGGCCATCCAGTTGCGCGCGCCGCTGCTGGTCACCAGCAACAGCGAGCGGCGCCTGCCCGACGCCTTCCTGCGCCGCTGCATCGTCCACCACATCGCCATGACGCCGGACCTGCCGCACCTGCACTGCCTGGTCAAGGACCAGGACGACCGCGAGGTCCTGCGGGAGCCGGGGCGGCGGTGAGCGTCCCCGGGCTCCCGCCCGAACTGGCCGCGCTCCTGGCGCGCCTGCGGCAGCGGGGCCTGCCGGTCATGACCGTGGAGATCGGGCGCCTGCAACACCTGCTGGCGGTCCCGGGCAGCCTGGAGGCGGGCGGGCTCCCGGCCCTGCTCGCGGCCGTCCTCCTCCCACAGGACGGGCTCGGCCCGGCGGGGCAGCAGCAGGCCGAGCCCGGCCGCGGCGCCCCAGCAGGCGAGCGCGGCGGGTAGGGGCAGGGCGAGGGTGGCCTGGAAGGCGAGGGCGCCGAGGGCGAGGCCGCCGATCCACAGCAGCGCGATTTCGACGGCGGTCGCCGGGATGCGGTTCCAGAGTGCGCGCAGGCGCGGTTCGAGCCAGGCGCGGGTTCTTGGGATGCTCGGGCGCATCGGCTGGCGTTCCCGGGAGATGGGCTCGCGTGGCTCAGGTATCCTCTGGTTCGCAGGGGCGGGACGCCCCTGCTCCTTTGGCCTTCGGCGCGAAGTCCAGCGACACCGAGTTGATGCAGTAGCGCAGCCCGGTGGGGCGGGGGCCGTCGGGGAAGACGTGGCCCAGGTGGGCGCCGCAGCGGTTGCAGTGGACCTCGGTGCGGTGCATCCCGTGGGCCTTGTCGGTGTCGGTGCCGATCGCCACGGGGCTGGCGGGTTGCCAGAAGCTGGGCCAGCCGCTGCCGGAGTCGTATTTTTGCGCCGAATCGAACAGCTCGGCCCCACAGGCGCCGCAGCGGTAGAGGCCGGGCTCCTTGGTGTCATAGTAGCGGCCGGTGAAGGCGGGCTCGGTGCCCCGCTCGCGGGCCACGCGGTACTGCTCGGGCGTCAGTTCGGCACGCCACTGCGCCTCGGTCTTTTCGATCTTGTCGCTGTTGTCGCTCATGGGGACCTCGTGGTTTGGATTGCTCACTCGACGCCCGGGGGTGCGGTCCGTAAAATCCGGATGAGGCCCGGGACCGACCGAACAGGGCCGCCGCGCGCCTTGGCCGACCAGCGGCGGCTGACCGCATCTGGAATTTACGCTTGCCGGAGGGGCAATGAACGCTACGCAATCGAGCCGGGACTCACGCTGGGTGTCACGTTGGGGCGCGCGCCTCTTTGTGGGCCTCCAGTATCTGTTGCCGCAGCATGGGCTGTCGCTCCTGATGTACCGGCTCGCGCGGGTCGAGGCGGCGCCGTTCAAGGGCTGGATGATCCGCGCCTATGTGCGCCTGGTGGGCGTCGACCTGGGCCTGGCGGCAGAGCCGGACCTGGCCGCCTACCCGCACCTCGCGGCCTTCTTCACCCGCGCCCTGCGCCCGGACGCCCGCCCGCTGGACCCGGACCCGGCGGCGGTGCTCTCGCCGGTGGACGGGACCATCAGCCAGATCGGGACCATCGTCGACGGGCGCATCATCCAGGCCAAGGGCCAGGACTATTCGGTGAGCGACCTCCTGGGCGGCGGGACCGACGCCCACCACCTGTTCGACGGGGGCCGCTTCGCGACCATCTATCTCTCTCCGCGCGACTATCACCGCATCCACATGCCGCTCGCCGGGGACTTGGCGGAGATGACCTATCTGGGGGGCCGACTGTTCAGCGTCAACCGCATGACGGCGCAGCGGGTGCCCGGGCTCTTCGCGCGCAACGAGCGGGTGCTGTGTCTGTTCGGCACCGATGCGGGCCCCATGGCCCTGGTGCTGGTGGGGGCGATCTTCGTCGGCGGGATCGAGACGGTCTGGGAGGGTGAGGTCGCCCCCACCCTGTCCGGGCTGCGCTGCCGACGCTGGCACTACACGGGCAAGTCCCGGCAGGTGCACCTGGGGCGCGGTGAGGAGCTGGGCCGCTTCAATCTGGGCTCGACCATCGTCCTGCTCTTTCCGCCGGGGGCCCTGGCGTGGGACCCGGCCCTGGCCCCGGGCCAGGCGGTGCGGCTGGGGCAACGGCTCGGGACCCTGGGCTGAGCCTCCCGCCCCGCCGCCGCCGTTTCCTGGTATGGTGCCGCCGATGAACCCACAATTTTCCCAATTCATGCTCCCGGAGGCGCTCGTCCGTGGCCTGGAGAAGGCCGGCTTCGAGACGCCCACCCCGGTGCAGGCGCAGGTCATTCCGCTCGCCCAGGACGGGCTGGATCTGCTGGTTTCCGCCGCCACCGGCTCCGGCAAGACCGCCGCCTTCCTGCTGCCGATCATGCAGCGCCTGCTCAACGCGCGTGCGCCGCGCAGCGCCACCCGTGCCCTGATCCTGGTGCCCACGCGCGAGCTGGCGCGGCAGATCTATATCCATTTCATGCGCCTGGCGAGCCTCACCCGGCTCACCGCGGCGGTGATCATCGGCGGGGAGCGGCACGACCGCCAGCTCGCCGCGCTGCGGCGCAACCCCGAGATCCTGGTGGCGACCCCGGGCCGGCTGCTGGAGTCCGTCCAGAGCGGTGCGGCGGACCTGCGGGATCTTGAGGTCCTGGTCCTGGACGAGGCGGACCGGATGCTCGATCTCGGCTTTGCCGAGGACGTGCTCGCGATCATCGGTCACACCAACCCGGCGCGTCAGTCGCTGCTCTTCTCCGCCACCCTGCACCATCGGGGCCTGGCCGCCATCACCGACCAGTTGCTGCGCGACCCCCGGGTGCTGGTGATCAACCCGGTGCGCGAGGGCCACCCGGACATCGCCCATCAGGTGATCCTGAGCGACGACACCGAACACAAGCAGGCCCAACTGCTGTGGCTGCTCCAGAACGAGCCGGCGGAGAAGGTCCTGGTCTTCACCAATACGCGGGAGCGGGCGATCGCGCTCGGCCCCTTGCTGGTGGGCCAGGGTCAGCGCAGCGTGGTGCTCCACGGCGAGCTCGATCAGCGCGAGCGCAACCGGGTCATGGGCCTGGTGCACGGGGGCCAGGTGCGCATCCTGATCGCGACCGACGTGGCGGCGCGGGGGCTCGACATCCCCGGGGTCCAACTCGTGGTCAATTTCGAGCTGGCCCGCAGCGGCGACGACTATCTGCACCGCACCGGGCGCACCGGCCGGGCGGGGGAGAAGGGCCTGGCGATTGCCTTGGTCGGTCCCAAGGAATGGAACCTGATGGAGAGCATCGAGCGCTATCTCGGGCTCGAATTCCAGGCGCGCGCCATCCCCGGGCTCAAGGCCGCCTTCAGCGGCCCCGGCAAGCGCAAGGGCCCCCGCAAGTCCGCGTCCAAGTCCAGGGCCGCCCCCGCCGCCGACAAGCCGCGGGTCAAGGAGCGCGAGCGCGACCGCAAGGCGATCGGCAAGCGGCGCCAACCCACGACGACGGGGGAGGCGGGTCTTTCGCCGCTGCGTAAGAAGCAATAGCGCCGTAGGATGGGTAGAGCGCAGCGAAACCCATCGTTTGCGAGCGGCTAAGTAACGAGTCAA
>NZ_CAIKKU010000203.1 GCF_903828115.1 uncultured Thiodictyon sp.
GAGCTTATCGTAGCGCCTCGGATTCTCTCGCGCCCGAAATTGCATCGCTTTTTCGATTACGACAACGACAACGACAACGACAACGATGGTGTCTGTGTTCATCTGTGTTCATCTGTGTTCATCTGTGGATGACTGCTCTTTCCGGGGTGATGGGTTCGATGTAACCGGGTGCGGGTTGGGTGCATCACTGTCGATCCGCCCGTCGACGAAGTGCACCAGGCGCCGCGCATAGGCGGCCATGTCGGGCTCGTGCGTGACCATCAGGACCGTGATGCCGTGGTCCGTGTTCAGGGCGCGCAGCAGGTCCATGATCTCCTGGCTGCGCTGGGTGTCGAGGTTGCCGGTGGGTTCGTCGGCCAGGAGCACGGCCGGTTCGGTGACGATGGCGCGGGCGATGGCGACGCGCTGCTGCTGCCCGCCGGAGAGTTCCGCCGGGGTGTGGTGCTCCCAGCCGCCCAGACCCACGGAGCGCAGGGCCCGGGCGGCGGCCGCGTGGCGCACCGCGGCGCTGTCGCCGCGATAGACCAACGGCAGTTCCACGTTCTCCTGCGCCGAGGTGCGCGCCAGCAGGTTGAAGCCCTGGAACACGAAGCCCAGGTAGCGGCGGCGCAGGCGCGCCCGCTGGTCGCGCGACAGGGCCTCGACATGGGCGCCCAGGAACAGGTATTGGCCGGAACTGGGGGTATCCAGACAGCCCAGGATGTTCATCGCAGTCGACTTGCCGGACCCGCTGGGCCCCATGATCGCGACGAACTCGCCGGCCCGGATGTCGAGCGTGACGCCCTTGAGCGCCAACAGTGCGACCGCGCCGGTCCCGTAGACCTTGGTCACGCCGCGCAGGTGGATCAGCGGGGCGCTGGCGGCGATCGGGGCCGCGGTGCGTGCTGCCGTGGATGGCGCGCTCATTTCCCGGCCGCCGCCTTCTGGTCGGTGATCACCTGCATCCCGGCCTGCAGGTCGCCGCCGGTGATCTCGGTCAGACGGCCGTTGCTGATGCCCGGTGTCACCGCCGCCTTGTAGGTCGAACCCGCCTGATCCAGCGCGGCCTGCTGGGCCCGCACCTGGGCGCGCAGGGTCCCGCCGTCGAAGATGGGCACGGTCACGGCGGCCAGCAGTACGCTGACCACCGAGGCGCCATGGGTCAGCCCGGCTAGCGTCAGGGCGTCGAGCCCCAGCGAGCAGCTGATCCTGAAGTTGGGCGCGCGCGCCGCGTCGGCCTCTGCCACCCGCGCCATGGCCGAGCGCATCGCCTCCTCCGCGGCCCGGACATCGGGCCTTTGCCGCAGGGTTTCGGCCGGAAAGCTCAGGACCAGGCCCGGCGCCGCTTGCGGCACCGGACCCACCGCGGCCAGCGCTGTTGCCAAATCCGCGGGCGGGCGGCCGGTCAACACCGCCAGTGCGTATCGGGACTGGGCGATGCCGGTCTGGATGGCCGGCACCAGGGCGCTGGTCTGCTCGGTCTGGGTGAGCGCCTGCTCGGCCTCCAGTGAGGTGGTCAATCCGGCCTGCAGGCGCCAGCGCGTGATTTGCAGGGTTTCACGCTGGCTCGCCAGGTTGTCATCCGCAATCGCGAGCAGGGCCTGGGCGTTACGCAGTTGGATGTAGGCGAGCGCCACCTCCGCGGCGATCGACACCTGCACGTCGCCCAGGCTCGCGGCACTGGCGCGGGCGGTCGCCGCGGCGGCCGCCAGGGCACTGCGGTTGACACCGAAGATGTCGAGCTCCCAACTCGCGTCCAGACCGACCTGAAACCGCTCGCCGGTACTCTTGCCACCGGCGCTGCTGTGCTGGGCCGAGGCCGCGCCGTCCAGCGTCGGCCACAGTGCGCCCGCCGCGACATCGCGCAGCGCCCGGGCCTGCCGCAGCGCCGCCTGGGCGCCCTGGACATCGGTGTTCGCCCGCAGGGCGTCGGTCACGAGGGTGCTGAGCAGCGGGTCGTTGAAGCGCGACCACCAGTGCGCGAGCGCAATGCGCAGGTCCTCGCTTTGCTCCCGTCGGTAATCCAGCGCGGTGCGTCTGCGTCTGACGACCAGTGCGCCGACCTGCTCGGCACGCTGCGCCACTGCCGCACCAAGCGGGCTGTGCGGCAGGAGATTTCCCCTCACGAGTGAGGCCTTAGAGGTTCCTGCACGCATGATGGTTGGCCTACAATTCGTTAAGTTTCGGAGCTTTGGCGGTCGCGGCGCAAGCCCGACCCAGTTAAAGCCAAGTCTCTGATTATTTGCGTCCATTTGCATTCATTTGCGGCTGAACTGCTTTTTCCGGGGTGAAGGCCCCGCGACGCCGAACCTGGCGTCGTGCGGGGTCGAAGTGCGCGGTCCCTGGTTGCCGGCTACTGCCCGGTGACCATCGGTCCGCGCTCTCCCGGCAACTACTTCGCCGGCTCGGCCGGGGCACTCTCACCGGACTTGCCGGTCTCGCCCTGGCGGCCGGCCGCACCCTTGGCGCCTTGATCGCCGGTGGCGCCCTGCGGGCCGGCGGGGCCAGGCGCCGCGGCGGGGACATTGACCACGGTGGGGGTCTTGTCACAGGCGGCCAGGGTCAGGCCGGCGAGCAGCGCGGCCATCAGTATCGAACGATTCATGAGATTTTCTCCAGGTTTGAAATGTCGTTGCGGCGGCGGCACCGGGGTGCCCGCGCAGCGACGCGATTGACTTGGGCCGTCCCTGCCCACCGGGCCTGATTACATGCCGAATTTCGCCTTGGCCTCCTGCAGGCAACGATCACTGTCGGCACCCGTCAAGGCGCCGCACTTGGCCTGCGCCACCGCGTAATTCGCCTCACGCTTCTCCGCTGTGGCATTCTGGCGGGCCGCGGTGCCTTCCTCCTTCGCCTTGGTTTGCGTTGCGGCAGTCTTTTCGATCGCCGTCTGGTCCGCCTCCCAGATCTTCAATTGCGCCTCGGCGTCGGCCCGGATACGGGTCTCGACCGCCTTGGCCTCCTTCACGCAGACCTCCTGGTCATTGCCGGTCCGGTCATCGCACTTTTGATTGGCGATCGCGTAGCAGCGTAGGGTGGACAAGTGATAGCGCAGTCCACCGCATCCCGCGCCGCCTGGTGGACTGCGCTGCGCTTGTCCACCCTACGAGGCCGCGCGGCCGGACATGGGGCCAAGGCCGTCGCGGGCTGTCATCGGGGTGCGTTACCGCACCGACGGTATTCGCAATGAGACCTAGAGTGTCGCTGTAGCGATGGAATCGATCATTCCTCGCCCGGGTCATGACCAGCGTGGTCACGGCTTAAACGTCCCAGCAGGAGATGGTCATGAACAAAGAGCAAGTGAAAGGCCGCGTCGAAGAGGCAAAGGGCAAGATCAAGGAAGTCACCGGCCACGTGGTCGGCAACAAGGACCTGGAACTCGAGGGAAATATCCAAAAGAACAAGGGCAAGGTCGGGGCCGGCCTTGGCGACCTGAAGGACGACCTCAAGGCAGCCAAGTAAGGGTCCGTCAGGTCGCGCCCGCCGCCTTTGTACGCCGGCGCACCGACGCCGGAGGGGCTGCGGCCTATGCTTGCTGATATCACGATGCAGCGGCCGGCGAGCCCTGTGCCGCGGGTAACCGTCGGCGTCGGTGATCCTGCTCCGGTCCGCCTGCAACGGCGCGCCGAACTTTCTGCTACAAAAGAGTTAAACTATCAAACACTATCGGTCGCGTTAGTGGCGGCACTCGGCCTGTGCGCCTGTACCGGACCGCAAGGACCCTCGGGGGTTCAGGGTCCGACCGGACAGACCGGGCGGACCAGCGTCGATCAGGTGATCGTGACCCCGGCCCGTGCGGGGACCACTGAAACCGTGATCATGGCCCCGGCCCGTCCGCTCACCAGGACCACCGAAACCGTGACCAGCGCGCCGGGGCGCGCGACCAGAACGACCACCGTGTCGCGAGACTCCACTTACTACACGCGTTAATGGGGCGAGATGTGACGCCGCTCATCGAGTTCGCCTGGTTGCACTGGGTCTGGGGTCTGGATGCCCTGGGCCTGGCGCTCCTGCTCGGCTATAAGGTTTATGCGATCGGCGTCTTTCGCCGCCACCCCGAATGCACTCACCAGGGCCGCTCCAACCGGCTGCGCCGGGCCTGGGTCGAGAGTGTGCGCGCCGACGGCAAGGATATGCTGGCGATCGAGACGCTGCGCAACTGGGTGATGTCCGCAACCATGTTTGCGTCGACCTGTATCCTGATCGGCTTAGTCATCAATCTGCCGGACGGGTTCTTCAGTGGTCCCCCGGCCCAACCTATTGCCGATACGCTGGATCGTGCCGGCGGCTACTATAACCGGGGCACCCGGGTATTCATCCTGGCCGTGCCCTTCGTACTGTGGCTGATTGGACCGGACTGGTTCTTGGGCGGGGTGTTGATCGCACTGCTGCTGCTCTATCGCTTCGATTTCCATGACGATCGCGCGCCGGTGCGTGCGGCCGCGGCCCCGCTTGCCGGGCTCGGCGTCGGCGCCCCGCACGCGCTGCCGGTTGCCGAGGTCTTCGCGGCCCTGCGAAGTACGCCCGAGGGGCTCGCCGGTACCGAGGCCGCCAAGCGCCTGGCAACCGTCGGCCCCAATCGGCTGCAGGCCGCGCCCAAGACCGGGCCGATCATGCGCTTCTTCAAGCATTTCCATGACAGCCTCATCTACATCCTGCTCGCCGGCGCACTCGTGACGGCGCTCTTGGGGCAATGGGTCGATACCGGGGTGATCCTCGCCGTAACGCTCATCAATGCCGTCATCGGCTTCATCCAAGAGGGCAAGGCCGAGCAGGCGTTGGCGGGCATCCGCACCATGCTCGCGTTGCGCACCCATTGTCGGCGCGACGGCCAGTGGGTACGACTCGACGCGGCCGATCTGGTGCCGGGTGACACCGTGCGGCTGGTGGCCGGCGATCGGGTGCCCGCCGATCTGCGCCTGAGTGAGGCCGCCAGTCTTCGCATCGACGAGTCCGCGCTGACCGGCGAGTCGGTGCCCGCCGACAAGGGCACCGACCCGGTGGACCAGTCGGCGGGGATCGGCGACCGCGGCGGCGCGGCCTATGCCGGCACCCTGGTCGCCGGCGGCTCCGGGTTGGGGGTCGTCACCGGCACCGGGGCGCGCACCGAGTTGGGACGCATCGGCCAACTGATCGCGCAGTCGGTGACCGTCATCTGCACGGACAAGACCGGCACCCTGACCCGCAACGAGATGACGGTCCGTCATGTCGTCACCCGCGTCCGGCAGTACCAGGTGTCCGGGATCGGGTATGCCCCGGACGGTCTGGTGCGGCACGCGGGCCTTGCCGTAGCGCTTGCCGAAACCCCGGACTTCCTGGCCTTGATCGAGGTGGCGGCCCTGTGCAACGATGCGGGGATCGCCGAGGACGACGGCCACTGGAAGGTTATCGGTGAGCCGACCGAGGGGGCCCTGTGCACCCTGGCGCGCAAGGCGGGTTTCACGCCCGGCAAGGCCAGGCGGCTGGCGGTCATTCCATTCGATTCCACGGCCAAGCTTATGGCCACGCTCCATCAGATACCGCGCACCGGGTTGCGGCTGCTCGTGAAGGGGGCGCCCGGCCCGGTGCTTGAGCGCGCTGCACCAGTCAGCGTGCTGCCGACGGCCGCGACGAGCCGCTGGACACCGCCTACTGGGTGGGTCAGGTCGACGCGCTCGGCGCCCAGGGGCTGCGGGTGCTGGCCGCCGCCGTCGGCACGCCCCCGGACGGCAAGACCGATCTTAGTCCCGCCGATCTCGACGGGGGTCTGGTCTTCCTGGGGCTGGTCGGTATCGTCGACCCGCCGCGCCCGGAGGCGGTGGCGGCCATCGCCGCCTTCCGGCAGGCCGGCATCCGCGTCAAGATGATCACCGGCGACCATCCCGGCACCGCCATCGCCATCGGGAGGGAAATGGGTATCGGGGATGGCAGCCGCGCCGTGACCGGGGCCGAACTGGAGGCGGCCGACGACAACTTCGCCTCGATCGAGCACGCGGTGGAACAGGGTCGCACCATCTACGACAACCTGTTCAATTGCCGTTCACTGACTGAATCGAGCCTGCGGCCGCGGCTGTGGTTTACCAATCCGGCGGCCTGGCTGTCGGTCGGGCTGCTCATTGTCCTGCAGGGGCTCTTCGTCTATGTGCCGGTCATGAACCTCTGGTTCCATACCGCCCCGCTGGCCGCACGCGAGTGGCTGCTGCCGATCGGTGTCGGCCTCGCGATCTTCCTGCTGGTCGAGGTGGAGAAGGCGCTGGCCCGGTGGCTGGCGCCCAGCGCGCAGCCGACGGCCCGCTTTATCACCCGACCGCCCGGCACCGGCGCCGGTGAAGCGACGAATCGTCATGAATTGAATTATCTCAAGGCTTCCCATCCGCAATGACGCGGGCGGGAAGGACCGGTACCGCAGCGCCGACCCATCCGGGAACGCCGCGGACCGCTCCGGCACGGAGGCCAAGGTCTATCATCCGCAACTGGAGCATTCGCTATGAACTTCGACATCAGCAAAAACAATATCGGCACCACTGACCGCATGATCCGCATCGGCGTTGCCGTCCTCCTGCTCATCGGCGCGATGCGCGGCGACAGCTGGGTGGCGGCCATTATCGGCGCGGCCCTGATCGCGACCGCCTATTTCCGCTTCTGCCCGGCCTACGGGCTCTTTGATTTCAGCACCAACAAGGACGTGCCGCCGGTGGTCAAGTAGGCCGCCGGGCCGTCCACCGACCGCGCCGCCCGGCGCGGCCGGTGGGCTTTGCGGCGGGGCGTTTGGCGTGAGCAATTGCCGGATCTGGGTTGCTCTCAACTGCGGCCGCGCGCCCTTGCGGCAACCCGTCGCGGCCGGGGGGGCCGCTCCGACGCCGTAGGAGCGGCCCCCTGGCCGCGACGGATGTCAGGCGCGTGGTGGCCGGAATAGCGATTGCGTCGCCTGGGTGAGTCGACCATCACGAATAGTCCCCTAGGTGATTAGCGCTGTGCCTCAGTTGGCCTGCGGGTTGCCGTCCGTGGCACTGGGTCCCGGCATCCTGCCGGGACGACGCGCGTCGGTGTCTGTCCTTTGGGCTCGTCATTCCGGCAGGATGCCGGAATCCAGTGCCATGGATGGCAGGCTCGCGGACTGGCGCTGAGTTTCGAGACCAATCACCATCCCCTATTCTTGCCCAGGCGTCGGGAGCGAAGGTGGTTGATCAGGGACTTTTGAAATGGACTGGCTGGCTCTCCAACGCCTGTTGACCACCCCGGTCATGCCCCTGCCGCTGGGGTTAGGGCTGGCGTTTTTCGGCTTGGTCTTGCTGTGGTATCCGCGTGCACGCCGGGCGGGCTCGCTGCTCGTCGTCGGTGGCCTGCCAGTGATCGGGCTCGCCTCCTCGCCGTTGGTGGCGGAGTCGCTGATGGCGAGCCTGGAGGGCGCGTACCCGCCACGGGACGCGGCGGCCTGTCCTGCGGCCGATGCGATCGTGTTGCTGGGCGGTGCGGTCCGGCCCAGGGTCGAGGGCGATGTGCGCGCGCGTCTGCATGGCGGTTCCGATCGGGTGTGGGAGGCGGCACGGCTGTACCATGCGGGTTGTGCGCCGCGAGTGGTGGTGAGCGCGGGCGGGCGGATCGAGCCGCCGTTGCAGGAGCCGGAGACCGAGGCGATCGCGCAGTTGTTGACCGGGTTGGGGGTGCCGCGCTCGGCATTGCTGCTGGAGTCGGCGAGCCGCAATACGCTGGGAAACGCGGCCTTCAGCCGGGCACTGCTGAAACCCTTGGGGGTCGACCGGGTGTTGCTGGTGACCTCCGCGTGGCATCTGCGCCGGGCGGTGGCGCCGTTTGAGCGGGCTGGATTCGCGGTCGTTCCGGCAGGGGCAGATTATCGGTCTTTTGGAGGCTGCCAGGGGGTGCAGTGCTGGGTGCCGAGTATCGAGGCACTCGAGGCAACGGGACTGGCGGCGAAGGAGTATCTTGGATACTGGGCGCAGGCGGGGGGCTAGTACCACCTGACGCAATTGCTCGGACCATTGGCGTAGGGTGCGCCGTGCGCACCCTCCGGTCGCGGTGCGGACCTTGGCCGATCCGGGGCTATTGGCGGTGATGATGGAGATGAACGACAGCGGTGGGCGGTATGGGTCCGATGAGGAGGCGTTGCATGTGGCGATGCTGGGGCAGGGGTTCGAGACCTTCCGCTATCGGCCGTTCGAGCGGGTGTTGGAGCCGCTGCATGGGGCGCGTTCGGGGAGGGAATACGGTTTATGTCAGGGATGCTGGGCGGTTGGCGGAGCGGGTGCGGTCGGCACGGCGGTTTCGGTAGGTGTCACGTTTGAAGTCGTCGAGCGTGTAAGCCATGTCGGGAAGCTCCAGACGCTGGCTCTTGAGC
>NZ_CAIKKU010000204.1 GCF_903828115.1 uncultured Thiodictyon sp.
CAGATGAAAGTCATGCCGATCGCTGGCGAGCGAGCCTGCGTAGTCAGGGCTTCCAGCCCTGACTGTTCCAGCCTGGCCAGGCCAGGATGGCCTGGCTACGCAGGGGACTTTCACGGTAAAGCCGCTCCCACAATGTCCCCGCCGGACTTTCACGGTAAAGCCTCGACCTCCGGTCTCCTTGCGGTGCAGACGATGATCGATGCCGCTCAGTCCTCGCGTCGCATTGCCTCCATCAACTCGTCAAAGGTCTCCTGACTCACCGGAATCCGACAGCGTGCCAACGCGTCGATGAACTCCGCGCGCGACAGACCCGCGATCTCCGCCCCTTTTCCCTGGGACACGCGCTGTTGAGCATACAACTGCGTGGCCGCCTCAATACGCATCTCCTGGTCGAACCCGTTCGGTGTCCGACGGAGCGCGGACAGCAGATCGTCACCCAGTTCGATCGATTCGGTCGCCATGTTGGTTTCTCAAAAGCCGAGTGATTTCTTGCGCGCCAAGACCCCATCGACCCAGCGCTTCTCTTCGGTGTGGGCAGGGTAGAGGGCAGAGAGTGCCTGGGCAAGCCCCCAGAACCGCTGATCACGGCCGGCGCCGTCCTCGACCAGGAAGCGCTTGAGGGCCTCGCCGCGGCCGGCGGCGAACAGGATCATGCCCTGGTGGATACGGTCCAGGGCCGTCTCGCCGGCCTTGGGGGCGCCGGTGAGGCCCCAGCCGACCTCATCCTCGCCCTTCTTGAACAGGTCGCCCTGCACAGGCTGCCTATTGCCGTCTCTGCGTGTCGGGGTCTGCGCCTCATCCTTACCGAACAGGTGTTTGGTGCGCTCGGAGACCGGTAGCAGTCGAGCCTGATCGCCCTTGATCTCGACCAGGTGTGGCAGCTCTTCCAGGTGGGCGCCGAGGCCTTGGGCGATCTTGCGGGCGGCGTCGTATTCCAGGGTGAATCCGCCTTTCAGCTTGCCCTTGGCCACGGGTTCCTCGTCGTCCTCTTCACTCCCCTCCCCCCCCGGGGGAGGGGTCGGGGGAGAGGGCGACCCCGCGTTCAGGGTCCACAACCACATGGCGGTGAGTCGTGCATCGGGCTCGAAGCTCGCGGTGTCGGCCCCGGCGAAGACCAGCGACAGGGCCTCCTTGGCGACCGCCGCCCAAACCTGTTCCAGGTACTCCTTGAGCGTCACGGTCTCGCCGCTGGCCTTCTCCACCCGGGCATAGCGCGAGAAGACCTCCAGGGCCGGGCCGAGACAGGCGAAGATGGCGTCCGCGCCGACGACGCCCTCCTCGGCCAGGCGGGGCATCCAGTCGTGGATACGCACCGGCAACTCGGCCAGCACGTCGCGCCAGGCGCCGATGTCATCGGTGCGGACTGAGCCGTGGGAGTCCTCGCGCGGGCGGCAGACCAGATGGACCGAGGAGGCGAGGCGGGATTGGCCTTGGGCCGAGACGCGCGTTTCCATCTCTGTATCGATCGGCCATGATCCCGTGATAATCCAACCCGCATCGACGACAGCCTTCAAAATAGCTTCCCAGCTTGCCGTGGTCTTACTCGCGAAAACGACGGTGCCGACACCAGCGGGACGCAGCACTCGGCGTGCTTCGACAAATGCTTTAGTCAGTTCGCGTTCGTAAAAAGCGATGTCCTTCTTGGATTTACTCAGTACGTGCGGACGGTCAACGACAATTTCATCCTCTTTCGGAACCTCAGACAGCGCGAACAGATCTCCATGGACCTTTGCGAGACTCCGACGCAGCCAAACGTAGAAAAAATCAGAGAGATGGGCGTAAGGAACTGCATCGTAATACGGTGGATCAGTAATCAGTGCATCGGCAGAATCGCTCGGAAGAACATGCTGAGTGGCGGAACACTGAAATATTTGGCCTGTAGTCATAAACGAGTCGAGGCTAGATTCAAGTGCATATGCAGTTCTCTCGAACATGCTGGTCCAAGACCCACTTGAATCTGAAATGACGACCGTCTCTGCAAAATCCCAAACCATGCCAATAGCCTGGCGCCCAAAGAGATTTACGGGACACTCTGCGTCCTGCTTCCATCGCGTCAATGCACAGCCCAGATCGGCCTGCTTGTTTACGGCGAGCCCAAGGATCGTTCGTACTGCGACGGTGAATTCTGGGTCAGCATCCATGCCTGTTTTGTCAATAAGACCAGCGATGGTTGTCAGTGCAAGTAACTGCCGCCGGGTAAAAAGATGCTCCCAAGAAGTCATTCCGTAAATTGGTACACTGATACGGCGAATCTCGTTAAGACAAATCGTTTCGTCGGGAACAAGTCTAATGGCACCGGCATGAATTTTCTCCTTCTGAGTCAACTTCGCAGACGCGGCTTCGACTGCTACCAGATCCTGTCTAGTCGGCAAATGGTAGAATCGTCCTTGTTCTCCTACTCGAAGCGTCGCAACACACATCAAACGAGCGTCGTTTGAACCGCCGGTCCTGATTTTGAGTTGCTCTCGGACGCGTACCACCGGCGTTGTGTATCCGCAGCAGGGGCATGTGGCAGAGCCGCGCTTGACGGTACCGTCCAACTCCGGGTCTTGGATCTTGTATGTCGAATCGTCTTGGCCTACCCAACCGTCACGGCTCTTGTGGATAATCCGAAAGTCCACCCGCTTAGCCGCGGGCCTTGGTATCAATTGCAAGGCAATGGAGCGGGTGGACTTCTTGGCCAGCCAAAGTGAACGGATGAGCGGAACCTCAGCCCCGCAGCCGGGACCCTCACATCGGATGGTCCGCGCCCACAGATAGGCAATGGGCGTCGCCCCGTCCGGGTCCTTGGGATAGAACTCGGCCAACTCCTTCTCGGCCTCGCGCTTGATCCACCCCCCCCACTTGCGGACCTCATCCGCAAGCCGCTGCCCGTACTTGGGGATGTATTCGAGGACGACCTTGTTGAGCAGCACGGCTACCGGATTGAGGTCGCTGGCAAAGGCATCCGCCCCCACGCGCAGTGCCTCCAGCGGGATGGAGCCGCCGCCGGCAAAGGGGTCGACGACCAGCGGGCGGGTACCCGGCACCCCGCCCAAGGACTCATGCGCCGCCTGGGTCAGGGCGCGACTGGTGGCGAGATAGGCGGGGACGGTGGAGTTGTCCCAGTTGGCGAAGTCCGCGATGAAATCGAGCAGCGCCCGGCGCAACACCAGCGGGTCCGCGAGCCGGTCGGGGTCCTTCTGGGTGGCAACCATCCGCGCCGCGCTCTCAGGGCTCGCCAGCCGCAGGTGCTCACGCGCCCAGTGGAGCATCCGCTCCCGCGCGACCTGCCTGAAGGCCGGCGGACACCGGTCATCCGCCGGGTCCGGCCACAGCGCCGCGCAGATCACCGCCCGGCAGGCGGCCAGCGGACGCCGCGCCCACCAGATATGCAGGGTCGAGATATGCCCGTGCCGGATCGATTTCTCGCGCCGCGCATGGGCGGAGATGCGCTTGATCGGCAGATCGACCTCGATCAAACGTTTGGGGTATACGGTCACAAACAGGCGTCTCCATTTTCCAAAGGGCTTGCAAGCCCCGCAGGGGCGTCACATACCAGCCCAGGGCAGCGCCCTGGGTGCTGCATATCACCCTCGCCAGCCCTGAAGGGGCGTGACATCCGGCACGATTGCTGATCGGAGTCTAGGCCGCTTTGTCCAAGGACTGCGGCCGGGCGCGCTTACTCACGGACAGGATCTCGATCCCGACCAGATGCCCGTCGGCATCATAGTCGCCAATGATTCCCGGCTCAATCTCCCTGGTCGTCATTACCTCCACCGGAGAGATTTCAAAATACGCGGCATCCGCCGCCGGGTCAAATTCGAGCTTCATGGCAATGTCACCTCGTCGTCGAAATAGGCTGTGACGATAGATATTGGATCAACGGTCTCGTTGTAGATCACACGCAAGACCCGAAAAGCCCGCTCGGGGACCGGATAGAGAACATGCACCAAACTGTCATCTTCCGCATCATTCTCGATGCGCGCGGGACTATCCAGCGCTTGCCGTATCCAATCGACCTGAATCCTACGCTTAAGGCAGCGTTTTCGTGCATGGTCAGATAACATCAACTCCATCGTCATTTTAGCTCTACTGGCTCTCCGCCGCGAGAATCTGCTCCGCGCCGACATGGTAGTGTTCGATCTGAACCACCGGTTGCCAACCCAGGCGCGCCGGGTCCTGCACCAGATGGACCTTGGGCGTCGTCGCACAAGTGAACACCGCGTAAAGCCAGTAATCCCGCTTCAGGCGTTCCGCGGTCTTGTACTCGTTGCTCGTCAGGGCGATGTCCCCGACCGCGGCGCGCCCCTTTACCTCGATGAAGCGCACTTCGACGGCCGTCGCGGGGTCTTCCGGATGCGGCCGTCGGGAGATCAGGTCAAAGCCGCGGTTCTCCTGCTCCACGCTCTCCACCACCCAACCGCGTGCAGTCTCGTGAGCGATCACCGCTGCGACTGCGATCCGCTCGATTTCTTCATCCCGCACCATCGGGGCGATACCCGGGGATTGGCGCTGCGGATGCGGCAACACCCAGGCCCGGCCGTGATGCTGGATATCGGCGATGGTGCAGTGCCGCTCGCGATCCAGATCAGTCAGCCGGGATTCGCGTCGGTGATTCAGCTCATCAAGCCGTTCCTCACTGCGCTTGAGCGCTGGCCTGAGATTGACCTCCCCCGCCTCGGTGCGCAGATGCAGGTCGGCGTACTTCAGGCTTTCCCTGTTGATCAAGGCGTTGAGACTGATCTCCAGATGGCGGCGGACGATATCTGTCTCCTTGAGGCGCTCGTCGGCGACCTCATGGAGCAGCGGATCAAGGGCTTGCTCGATCAATGCCTGCTTGACCTGGGCATCGCCCGCGAAGGTCGCGCCGTCAGGGATTGTATGCCCCGATTCACCTGCAACCAGGTCGAGAAACAGGGTCGGCTGTCGGATGTTGAGCCGACCATCGGCCTCCGACTCCACGACGAAAATGCGGCGATGCACGACGTTGCCGCGACCGTCTTTGACGGCGCCGGAGAAGCAGTCCAGCCGGGCCGGAGTGGCACGGTGGATGTCATAGAAGACCGCGCCCCGCTGTAAGTCTTTGCCAGTCTTCCCGGCCAGGTCCTCGCGCACCGCCTCGAATAGCGGATGTCCGGGCGTGACCCATTCCAGGGTCGCGTCGCGCTCCAGGAACGACTTGTCGAAGACGATCTGACCATAGTCCCGGCCCAACCGACCGAAACGGGGTTCCAGGCGTTCTCCGACACCCCAAAGGCCGCGGGGGACCTTGCCGATCTGATAGATGTGGGCGTCCTTGCGCACGCCCTTGGTACTCACTGCCTTCGTGCTCAGACCGGCGATCGGGCTCGCCTGGAGAAAGAAGTCCTCGATCACTTCGGGCACCAGGCGTCGCTCCTTGGCCGCCGCGGACCGACCGATGATGGCCGATAGATTGAGCTCGCGCTTGGCGAGCCCCTCCAGGGTGGAATGGGTGATGGAGCGGAAGCGTTCGGTATCCACTTCTTTGATGATGCGCTCCTTGATGGCGGCCTCGGTCTGATTGCGGGCATACATCTCGCGCACCATGCGCTCCAGGAAGTTGACCGGAAACACGTCGCCCAGGACGTTGAAGACTGAACCGGTCTGCTTGGGGTCCAGGTCCTGTTCGATTTTCTGTATGCGCTCGAAGAGCTTGGCCATGACGCGGCCTTCGCGGGTGCTGATCGCCACGAAGTTGATGATGAGACAATCCTTATCCTGGCCGTAGCGATGGATACGGCCCATGCGCTGCTCGAGGCGCACCGGATTCCATGGGATGTCGTAGTTGATCATGAACCAGCAGAACTGGAGGTTGATCCCTTCGCCGGCCGCCTCGGTCGCCACCATGACCTGGGCCGACTCGCGAAAGGCCCGCTCGGCGTGAATGCGGGTGCCGGGGGTGTCCCGGTCGCCGATCTTCATGCCGCCGTGGATTTGGGTGACGGTGAGGCCCCAGGCGGCGAGCTTACCCACCAGGTAATCGAGCGTTTCTTTGTGTTCGGTGAAGATGAGCAGCTTCATCTTGGGGTCGCTGAAGACCCCTTGTTCAGTGATGACGGCCTGAAGCTTGGTGAGCTTGGTCTCGATGGCGCGCGCTTCAAGTACGCCCGCCTCAGTGATCAGCCTGGTCAACCGGGCGATCTCGTCGCGTAGTGAGGCGGGGTCGATGCTCGGTACAATCTCCTCCAGGCGCAGCATGAGGTCCTGCTGTTCATCGTCGGGCAGATCCTCGAAGTCCTCTGGAATGCGCTTGAGGATTTGCTCCTGCCGGTAGGCATTCGGATCGGCCAGGATGCGCTCGCGGGTCGCCTTCATTCGCTCCAGGCTGCGACGTACCGCATAGACGCTGGAGGCAAAGCGACGCTGCAGCATAGCCATGGTGAAGCCGAGCGCCCGGCCGCGGGCACTGTCGTCCTCCGACGCCTTGATGGACTGATCTTCGACGTAGCGCGTCAGCTCGTCATAGAAATCCATCTCTTCGGGGTTGAGTTTGAACGGTGCCGTCTGGACCTTGCGGCGGGTGAAGAGTTGGTGCACTTCACCCGTTTCCGGGTCGGGGAAGGAGACGAGCGCCTCCTTGATCCGCCGCAGATAGAAGGGCGCCTCATGTTCCCGCATCGCCTCTTCGAGACTGGTGATGTCGCCATACACGTCCTTGTCGAGCAACTCCAGGAAGAGCCTGAAGTTCTCCGGATCGCCCTTGTGGGGCGTGGCGGTCATGAGCAGGAAATGGTCGGTCATTGCGGAGAGATGCTCTCCGAGTTGATAGGCCAGGGTCTTCTTGTCGCGGCTTCCGGCGCTCATCTTGTGGGCCTCATCCACGATGATGAGGTCCCAGTCGCTGCGCAGCAGGCTCTCACGGGCATCCTCGATGCGCGAGACCCAGGAAACCGAGGTCACGACCTGGTCGCGCTCCTGCCAGGGGTTCATGCCGTAGTTGGCGCGCAAGGTGTCGCCGCGGATGACCTCGAACGACTCACGGAACTTGTCGCGCAGTTCGCGTTGCCACTGAAAGGTCAGGTTGGCCGGGGCGACGATCAGGATGCGGCGGATCAGGCCGCGGATCTTCAGTTCCTTGATCAGCAGCCCGGCCATGATGGTCTTGCCCGCGCCAGGATCATCGGCCAGTAGAAAACGGATGCGCGGCACCCGCAGAAAATACTCGTAGACCGCCTCCAACTGGTGCGGGAGTGGATCGACCCGGGCGATGGAGAGGCTGAAATAGGGGTCGTACTCGTAGGCGAGCCCCAGGCGCATGGCCTCGACGCCGAGACGGAATCGCTTGGCATCGCCATCGAACGGGGCCTGCTCGGGAGGGGCCGTCAGGAGCGCGATCTGTTCCCGGCTGAGGATCGGGTCGTGGAACTGTCCGGTCTCCAGGCCCTTTCCCAGAATCTGGGTCGAGCCCCCCATGGGGATCACCGCGACGACCTGGATCGGCTCGGGGATGACAGGGCCGCGGATGATGACACCGGGCTTGAGGTCTGCGGGTTCCATTGATGTCTTACCGGCCATGTTGAGCCGCCCGATCCGTAGCCACTCACCGCGGGCCTCTCTGGGGGCTCGCGCGGGCTACCAACGATGCCAGCGAGTGTAATCCGGTCCGTCGCTCAGGGCGAGACCGATGCGGTGGCGCATGGCCATCTCGTCGGCGAAGCCGCCCGCGGTCTCATTCGACCCAACGTAGTAGAGGCGAAAGCCGCCGTCCGGCATCGGCACGACGCAGGGCGTACCCACCGCGAAGGCGTCCCAGCGGCCGGAGGCGCACGGGGCGTGAGCAAAGACCGAGCCGTCGGGCTCGGGTCCGGGTTGCCTGACCCACAGCACCGCGTCCTGCGAGGTGGCCAGTCCGATCGAACGGTGGCCGTCGGCGGCGACGCCCTCGTAGAACATCAGATAGTGGCCGTCGTGGTGGATGACGTGCCGCGTGCCCACCCCGCCGGCATCGAAGGTCCCGGGGGCGCCGGCCCCGAACACCTCGCCCCGCTTGGACCAGTTGAGCCCGTCCGCCGACTCGGCCAGGCAGACGACGAAGCGCATCCGGGCCGGGTCCAGGCTGTGGTACCAGAGGCGCCAGACCCCGTCGGGACACTCCAGGACCTGGGGCCAGGCGCACAGGGCCGCGTCGGGCTCACCGGGCGCGCCGAAATCGAGCAAAGCGCCCCGATAGGGTCCCTCGACGCGCGACCAGTGCAGTCCGTCGCGGGAGATGGCGCAACCCGGACGCAGGTTCAGGCCCTTGACCGCGAACTGCCCGAAGGTCTGGCGACTGTGGTCGCCGCCGAAGTACCACATCCAGTAGAGACCGTCGCGCTGCTGCACGTCGCTCAGGCCCGCATGGGCGGAGTCGAAGCGCGCCGGGTCCGGGTGGGCCTCGAAGATGGCCCCGCCGGTCAGCGGCCCCGGCACCCGCTGCCAGGTCAGACCGTCGGTGGACTGCGCCAGACCGCAACGGCCGGTCGGCAGGTTGATCTCCCGGTCGAATTGGGTGTCGCGCCCGTAGTACCACATCCGCCAGGTCCCCTCAGGCCCGCGCAG
The DNA here is from genome assembly GCF_903828115.1 of uncultured Thiodictyon sp. Classification (GTDB taxonomy): domain Bacteria; phylum Pseudomonadota; class Gammaproteobacteria; order Chromatiales; family Chromatiaceae; genus Thiodictyon. Next base: position 8,542 of record NZ_CAIKKU010000204.1, read on the forward strand.
CACGCGCGGCCCCGAGACCCGCTCATCGTCCCAGGCACCGGCCGGTCCAGGCCCGAACAGCAACCCCGCGGGGCGCTCGGCAGCGTCTGGCACGTCGTCCTGATTTGCGTTCATTTGCGGACCTCTCCTCTTGCACTTGCACTTGCGAGCGAGACCCAGGCGCCCCGCTTTACCGTGAAAGTCGCGCCGGGAGCGCGCTCCCATTCCCCCTCTCCCTCTGGGAGAGGGCGGGGTGAGGGAACGGCCATGGCGACCGCCACTTTCATTTCTCGGGATGGCGCGGGCGCCATGGCCATTAGCGGGTAATGAGGACCGGATCCCCCGGACGCAAGCGCGAGAACAGGAACTGAGCGTCCGACCCGCGCAGCCGCACGCATCCGTGAGAGGCTGGGTAGCCCGGCAGTCGGCCCTGGTGGATGAAATAGTTGCTCTGGAACTGGATCGCATAGGGCATGGACGCCGGTCGGCCGTCAGGGCCGGCATAGCGGCTGGAGACCTTATGGCGCTGCTTGCTCAAGACCCGGAAGGAGCCCCCCGGGGTCCCGTAGCCGCGCTTGCCGGAGGACACCGGGCCGGTGCGCAGCACCTGCCCGCCCTCGGCATAGGTGAAGCGCTGCGCGCCCAGATGGATGCTGAGCCGGCGCGACGGGCCTGAGGGCAGGACCGGTTCCTTTTTGCCGGGTGCCGACGACTCCCCAGGGGCCGGGCCGACCGCCCCCGCCTGATCGGCGGCGCCGTCCGGCGTTGCCGTCGGGCTCGCCGCGGAGTCGGCCGGGGCGTTCGTGGGGGCGCCCGCGAGCCCGGCATCCGCGGGTGGGGCGGCGACCGGCGCGGGTGGGCTGGTCGTCGGGGTCCCGAAGGGGTTTTGGGCCAGGCACTCTGCCAGGGGCAAGGCGGCGACCAGCAGGGCGGTAGCCAAACGGAAGCCGAGCCAATTCATGTATTTCATCACCACACCCGCGTTATTGCGTAATCGTCGAACAGCGGGTCGACTGACACCAGGGTCAGTCCGTCGCACTTTGCCTGGGCGATCAGGAAGCGGCGATCGAATGGATGTAGTCCTCGAACCCGTCCGGGATAGCGTCGAAATCGGGCGCCATCCAGAGCAATTGGCCTTTCCCTGAGCCAGGCCGCCGGGCACGCCGGGGGGCCTGCACCGGGATCAGCCGAACCAAGGGGGTATTGCCCCGGGCGATGATGACCTCTTCGCCGGCCAGGGCCCGGCGAGTGAGTTCGGAGAGCTGGGCCTTGGCCTCGGCGATGTTGTATTGGCTCACAGGGCCCTCTGGGGTCGATGCCATGGTGGTCATTCTAGATGACTAACAGCGGCTGGGAAAGGGCGCGCTTTCTGGACCGGGGGCTTGGGTGTTGACCTTGACCATCGCCGCGGGCGGCGGGGCTCGGCGCGCGGCGCTCGGTCCGCACAGCGGACCCTACGGCGGCGTGATCGCGGTGGCCGGATCCTGGCCGCGGCGCGCAGGACCCTCGCCCGCCTGGCGTAGGTCGCGAATTTGCGTTAATTTGCGTTCATTTGCGGACAATAGTCCCCCCGGCATGACCGAACGCAGCCCTCCCTACCAGGCCCACCCGCCGCCCGAGCACCTCTCGGGCTCCATCGAGCGCGTGACCTTCCACAGCGAGCAGAGCGGGTTCTGCGTCCTGCGGGTCAAGGTCCGCGGGCAGCGGGACTTGGTGACGGTGATCGGCTCGGCGGCCAGCGTGACCCCGGGCGAGTACCTGGAGTGCCAGGGCGAGTGGGTCAATGACCGGCAGCACGGGCTCCAGTTCAAGGCGCTGCAACTGCGCTCGGTCCCGCCCTCCACCCTCGAGGGGATCGAGCGCTATCTGGGCTCCGGGATGGTCAAGGGCATCGGCCCCCACTTCGCCCGCAAGCTGGTGCACGCCTTCGGGGAGCGGGTCTTCGACGTGATCGAGGACAACCCGGACGAACTGCGCAAGCTCCCCGGCATCGGCCCCAAGCGGCAGGCGCGGGTCACCGGCGCCTGGGCCGAGCAGAAGGTGATCCGCGAGATCATGGTCTTTCTCCAGTCCCACGGGGTCGGCACCGCGCGCGCGGTGCGCATCTACAAGACCTATGGGGACGCGTCGGTCGCCCGGGTGACCGAGAACCCCTATCGGCTGGCGCTCGACATCCACGGCATCGGCTTCAAGACCGCGGACGCCATCGCCCAGCGGCTGGGGATCGCGGCGGACTCGCTGATCCGCGCCCAGGCGGGGGTGCGCCACTGCCTGCAGGAGGTCGCCGGCAACGGTCACTGCGCCGCCTACCGGGAGGCCCTGGCCGAGCAGGCGGTCGCACTCCTCACCATCCCGGCACCCGTCATCGAGCAGGCGATCCGCGCCGAGGTCCGCGAGGGCAACCTGATCGAGGAGCCGATCGACGCGCGCCCGGCCCTCTTTCTCACGGCCTTGCAGCGCGCCGAGCAGGGCATCGCGGCCGGCGTGCGGCGGCTGCAGCTGCGCCTGCCGGTCTGGGGCCACATCGACCCCGAGCGGGCCATCCCCTGGGTCGAGGGGCGCACCGGGCTCGCCCTGTCCCCCTCCCAGCGCAGCGCGGTGGCCGCCGCCATCAAGGGCAAGGTCACGGTCATCACCGGCGGCCCCGGGGTGGGCAAGACCACGGTGGTGCGCTCCATCCTGGACATCCTCGCCGCCAAGGGGGTGGAGATGCTGCTGTGCGCACCGACCGGGCGCGCCGCCAAGCGCCTGGCCGAGTCGACCGGGCGGGAGGCGCGCACCATCCACCGGGTGCTGGAATTCGACCCCAAGGCAATGGCCTTCAAGCATGACCAATACTCGCAGCTCAAGACGCACCTGCTGGTGGTCGACGAGTGCTCCATGGTCGATACGGCCCTGATGAACCAACTCCTGCGCGCGGTACCGACCCCGGCCGCGGTGCTGCTGGTGGGTGACGTGGATCAATTGCCCTCGGTAGGGCCGGGCTCGGTGCTCGCCGACCTGATCGCCTCCGGGGCGATCCCGACCTGCCGCCTGACCGAGGTCTTCCGCCAGGCGGCGGCGTCGCGGATCATCGTCAATGCGCATCGGATCAACGCCGGGCGGCTGCCGGAGCACGCGCACGAGGGGCCGGCGGACAGCGACTTCTATCTCATCCCCTGCAACAGCGCCGAGGAGATCCAGGACCGGCTGCTGCGGGTGGTGCTGGAGCGCATCCCGCAGCGCTTCGGCCTGGACCCGGTGGCCGACGTCCAGGTGCTGACCCCGATGAACCGGGGCGGACTCGGGGCACGCTCACTCAATGTCGCGCTGCAACAGCGTTTGAACCCCAGCGCCGCGCCCCGGGTGACCCGCTTCGGCTGGACCTATGCCCCGGGGGACAAGGTCATCCAGCTCATCAACAACTATGACAAGGAGGTCTTCAACGGCGACCTCGGGCGCATCGCCGCCATCGACGAGGAGGAGGGTCTGGTCCAGGTGGTGATCGACGGGCGGCGGGTGGAGTATGAGTTCGGCGAACTCGACGAGTTGTCGCTCGCCTATGCCACCTCGATCCACAAGGCCCAGGGGTCCGAATACCCGGCGGTGGTGATCCCGCTGGCGATGCAGCATTACATGCTGCTGGAGCGTAATCTGCTCTATACCGCCGTCACCCGCGGCCGGCGGCTGGTGGTGCTGATCGCCGAACCCCGGGCCCTGGCGATGGCGGTCAAGCGGGTCGGGTCCAACCTGCGGTTGACCAAGTTGCGGCAGCGCTTGATCGAGGCGGCGGCCGACGCACCCGCCGTTGAGGACGAAGCGCAGTAGCGTAATGATTCGGCCACCAATACAGACCAACCGGAGGTCGAGGCTTCAGCCGGCCGAGGTCCGAGCGGGAGACCAGCCGCCTCAAGCGGGCGCTGCCGGCTGAAGCCTCGACCTCCGGTTGGGGGCAACGGGCCTGGGTCTAAGTAACGAGTCAAAAGCAAGTTCAACAGAATCGTCGTTGTCGTTGTCGTAATCGGAGAAGCGATGCACTTTGGGGTGCGAGAGAATCCGGGGCGCTACGATAATCTCGACAACGACAACGACAACGACAACGAAGATGGTGCTATAGCCAGTCCCTAATAGAATTGTTTAACTTATTTGTGAACCGCTCCTAATCTCCGTTTGAGGCTGGTGAAACCGCTGCGCGGCGCGCAACGGCGCCTCACAGCAGCCGCCGGGTCAACAACGTCTGCATCTCCCGCCGACCATCGGCCACCAGGTAGACGTAGACGCCATCCCCGAGCACGCGATAGACGATGCGATAGGGTTTGAAGTGGACCTCACGGTACTCGCGAATACCCAGTTTAACCAACTCCTTCGGGTGACCTCCCCGCTCCGGAAGGTCGGCCAACCCTGCGATGACCGCCTCCAGTCGATCCAAGACATCATGCGCCTTGGCCGGACTGTCGTAGTCAGCGATGTAATCGAAGATGCCATACAGATCCCGCGTCGCATCCTCTGTGACGAAGACCTCATAGGACATCAGCCAGGATTCCGCAACCGGGCAAAGACATCGCGTGCGCGCTCGACCCGCCCCTCCTCGATCTGACGGTTACCGAGCGCGAGGATCTTCAACAAGGCCAACGTCTCCTGCGTCTCCTCGAAGGAGCGAACATCCTGCATCACAACCTTGGCCTCACCGTTTTGGGTGATGACCAGCGGCTCGCGCTCGTCCATGAGTTGCCGGACGACCGCGGCGGTATGGGCCTTCAGGTGACTGATAGGTTTGATATTAGTGGAAAGTTTCATGGTCTGTGACTGGCTGGTGGTACCATATTCAGGCTGATTTTAGACCCATCGCCCGGAATCTACCATCGTTCCCCGCTTGCGCTGGACCCAAACCGGCGCTGGCGGAAGCTTCCTGAACAACGACAAAGCCCGCCGTGGTAGGCTTTATCAGATACGAATCCCCCTCGGAGCGCGATACCCATGCAACAACTCACCCCCGCAGGCCAGCACCTGGTCGCTGAACTGGCGCAACGCCACGGCTTCAGCATCGACGCGGTCACGACCATGCTCTTCGCCGTGCGCAACGGCAACGGGTCCATGGCCCAGTTCAGCCACCCGGAGTTCGGCGGCGGCGGCCAGTGGATGCAGGGCGGGATGCTGATGCTCGGCGACATGTTCAACCAGGCACTGAAGGGCCGCGTGGACGCACTGTGCAACGACATCTCGGGCCTGCTCGCCCGCCAGCCGGGGCTGCTGCAGACCGGCAGCTTCCAGTCCCAGAGTCAGGGCGGGGCCGGCTACCAGAACCAGACGACGGGGGGCTACCCCGGCCAATCGAGCCTCTTCGTCCCGGACCCGGCCCAGCACTGGTGGCCCGCGGAACTGGGCTCACCCAGTGCCACCGGCGCCCAGAATCAGGTGAAGTACGCCTATTTCGCCGCGCTCCGGCGCCTGGCGGTGGACACCGGCGGGGAGTGCTGGGTCTACGACACCCAGGACCAACAGATCGGCGGCTTCTCCCAGCAGCAGGGCAGCGGGTCCTCCATCACCTTTACCAGCCAGTACGGCACGGTCAACCTGGCGACCCTGCCGGTGGTCTCGCGGGGGCCATCGGCGCGCTGAACAGGAGCGGGGGCGTCCCGCCCCCGTTGGCCGCGGCGGGGCGGGACGCCCCGACTCCTGGTGGGTCGCGCCTCAAAACCGGATCACCGGCCCCTGCCGCTCACCCGGCGGCACCACCCGGGCGCGCGCCAGGGCCGCAGGCGCCGGACCCCAGCCGCGACTGGCGGTAACCCCGGGGTGCAGGCGCAGGAGGTTGAGCAGGCGCTTGGCCCAGCCGTAGACCCGAAAAAAACGGACCACACGGGCGCACTGTGCGGCGCTCGGCGGTTCCCGGGCACAGATCAGCTTATCATCATAGAGACCCCGGTCCATGAGGCCGACCGCCCCGTGGGCGGCGACCCGCACCCGGCTCCCGCGGGCCAGGCGCGGACCCAGGACCACGGCATCGAGCAGGTCGCCCTCCAGCCCGAGCAGACCGGGCACCGAGCCGTAGTTGTACGGACAGGGCAGCGGCGAGATAAAATCCAGGGACCCGTCGGAGCCGCGTTTGAGGAAGCTGCCGCGGGGGATTTCAATCACGACCTCGACCAAGGGGGCGGCCAAGGACCGGGCACAGGCAACGTCGGCGCGCTCGGGAATTTTGGTTCTTACCGGCGCAGAACCCACATCAGTCTGATCAAGCATGGTCAGTTTGTCACGCGTCGGGCCGGTGCCCGGCGCTCCCAGGTGAGTCATTATGATCTCGGTCGCCGCCTACCTGGAAAACGAGAAGGTCGCGGATCTCAAGAGCGAGTATGTGAACGGTGAGTACCTTCCGATGGTGGGTGCCAGCCGTGTGCACGACCAACTGTGCGTACGTCTGGCCCGTCTGCTGCGGGGACAACTGACCGGATCACCCTACCGCCTGTTCCGCCCCACAGTGAAGGTACACGTCCGGGGCGCGGGCGACGAGCGATTCTACTACCCGGACCTTCAGGTCAGTGGTGGCGAGGGCGCCGAATACCCGGACTTTCTGGAGGCGCCCAAGCTGATCCTGGAGGTGATGTCCGCGGCCAGCGAACGGCGGGACCGGGAGGAGAAGGCCCCGGCCTACCGCCGCATCGAGGGTCTCGAAGAGTTGGTCCTGATCGCCCACCAGGCGCGGCGCGTCGAGGTGTGGCGGCGCGCGCTCGACTGGACGCTGGAGACGGTGAGCGGCACCGACACCCTGCGGCTGCGCAGCCTCGGTTGCGCGATCCCGCTGGAACAGATCTATGGGGGACTGGCCCTGCCCGGGGGCTGAGCCCGGGGCGCAATAATGCCGGACTACCTCAGATCGCCGACCGCCCCCGCTTGCCGCTAGGGGTGCGATCAGAACTGTTGTGTTAACACACATGTCGTAGGATACGCATCGCGTACCCTGCATCTACAGCTACCGGACGTTCTCACGGACCGGGCGTCGTTGTCGTTGTCGTTGTCGTAATCGTGGTCGGATTATTC
>NZ_CAIKKU010000205.1 GCF_903828115.1 uncultured Thiodictyon sp.
CGTCGGTTCATCACCGTAAAGCTCCCCACCGTGGGAGCTAACGGCGAAAACCAAGCCATGCACCCCTGGGCAGCCTCGTTGAAGCAGGAACTTAGCACTGAATCTGCCTATGTGTAGGTTTGTGTAAGTCTAAGAGAACGGAGTAGGTGATGGTCGCGGCAAAGAGCGCCTGGGTCGCCACCGGCCTGTCGCCGTCACGTACCAGGCGCCACAAACCCTCGGTCATGGTCCGCAGCCGGGCGCGGATCAGCAGGGCCTTGGTCGATGCCGTGGTGGGCGAGCGCTTGCGCAGCAGGTTGTCCCCTTCGATGGCCTGCTTCCAGCCGGCCGCATCGACGCCCGCGAGCAGGAGCTCGGCCACGCGGCGGCTCTCCGGGACCATGAGTCCGCCCTTGGTGAAGTTGGCCTGGTAGCGCCCGTCATGCGTCACTTGAGAAACCGGATACCTCAGGTCCGCTGCTGCTGCTGCCGCGTCGCGCCCATACCCTCCGCCAGGGTCTCCAGTGCATCCAGATCGAAGAGTTCAATGTGCTTGCGCTCCACTCCCAGGAGCCGGTCGTCCTGGAAGCGGGTAAAGATGCGGCTGACCGTCTCCACCGCGAGCCCCAGATAGTTGCCGATCTCGTGGCGCGACATGCTCAGATGAAAATCGGTCGGGGATAGCCCGCGTCGTTGCAGTCGCTTGGACATGTCGAGCAGGAAGGCCGCCAGGCGTTCCTCCGCGCTCTTTTTGCCGAGCAGCAGCATGTCGGTGTCGTGGCCGATCTCCTTGCTGAGCAGTCGGTACATCTGATGCTGGAGGCTGGGGATGATCGCCGTCAGTTGCGCCAGTCGCTGGAAGGGGACCTCGCAGATGGAGGAGGTTTCCAGCACCTTGGCGTAGCAGACGTGGGTGCGCCGGTCGATGGCGTCGAGTCCGATGACCTCACCCGGCAGGTGAAAGCCCAGCACCTGCTCGCCGCCTTCCGGACTGGGTGCGAAGCTCTTGAGTGAGCCGGTCTTGACCACGTAGAGCGAGCGGAAGCGATCACCGCTACGAAACAGCAGGTCCCCGCGGTGCAGCGGCCGGGTGTGTCTGACGATATCTTCGAGTCGCTCCACGTCCTCGGGGCAGAGCGCCATGGGCAGACAGAGGGTTGAGAGCGAACAACTCTTGCACGCAACGCGCATCGTCTCGATGGAAATGATGGTTGCTTGACTCAAGACGACATCCCCCCGCGTTTCTCAATACTCTATATTGGGTCTACTCTCGACCTGGATCAAGTCATGGATACCGCCGGGGGCCGCGACGACAAAAAAAAGGCCGCGCCCGGGAGGGCGCGGCCTGGGGTGTCCCTCAGGACCTTGGCCGTCTTACCTGGCTTCGCCGACCGGCGCGGCGGGCGGGGCCGGGGGTGCACCGTAGGGGGCAGTCGGGGCCCCGTAGCCGTAGCCCGGGTTGCCGCCGCCGTAGGCATTGGCCTGGGGCGCGTAACCAGGTGCTCCATAGCCGGGTGCTCCAGCGCCGTAGCCCGGGGCCCCGTAGCCGGGTGCTCCAGCGCCATAGCCCGGATAGCCGCCGCCCGGGGCCGCATAACCCGGTGCGCCGTACCCATAACCCGGTGCGCCGTAGCCGGGGTAGCCACCGTAGCCGTAGCCCGGGTAGCCGCCGGAGCCGTAGCCGCGCCCGTCGCCATAACCGCGCCCGTCGCCATAACCGCGACCGTTGCCGTAACCACGGCCGTTGCCGTTGCCGCGGCCGCTCATGTTCATGTTGAAATCGCCGGAACCGTCGCCCAGCATGTCGTTCCACATGTCACCGACGCCGTTGCCGTTACCCCAGCCGTTGCCATTGCCGTTACCCCAGCCGGGGCCGCCCCAGGCCTGCGCGGGGTTGGCGGCAAAGGCGGCGGTGCCGACGATGGCGGCGACGCTGATCAGCTTGGCAAAAGATTGCATTAGGATGGATGCTCCGCAGTGGGTTGTCGTTCAGGTTGGGCAGCCAGCGTCGATCCACCGCGATCCTGCGTCGGCCGTTGAGTCTCGCCGTCGCGAGGTCGTTCCCGACTATACGCGCGAACCCCTGATTTTGACAGGCAAACCAGTGTGTGGGCGGGTCAGGCAGGGGCCGCGGGTCGGCGACCGGCGCGTTGCCGCGTTGAGGGGGCGCGGCGAATTTGGTAGCGTGTCGGGCCAACGGCCCTAAGTCCAGGAACCTGTCCTACCCCAGTGATCCCCTCATGACCCCCTCTAAGACTAAGTTCATCTTCATTACCGGCGGGGTGGTCTCGTCGCTCGGCAAGGGCATCGCGTCGGCTTCGCTGGCGGCCCTGCTGGAGGCGCGCGGGCTTGCGGTCACCATGATCAAGCTCGACCCCTACATCAACGTGGACCCGGGGACCATGAGCCCCTTCCAGCACGGCGAGGTCTATGTCACCGACGACGGCGCCGAGACCGACCTGGACCTGGGCCACTACGAGCGTTTCCTGCGCACCCGCATGGGGCGCAACAACAATTTCACCACCGGCCAGATCTACGACACGGTGATCCGCAAGGAGCGCCGGGGGGACTACCTGGGCCGCACCGTGCAGGTCATCCCCCACATCACCGATGAGATCAAGGACAGCATCCGGCTCGGCGCCCAGGGTTCCGACATCGCGATGGTGGAGATCGGCGGGACCGTCGGCGACATCGAGTCGCTGCCCTTCCTGGAGGCGATCCGCCAGATGCGGGTGGAGTTGGGCCGCGAGAACGCGCTCTTCATGCACCTGACCCTGGTCCCTTATCTGCGCTGCGCCGGCGAGATCAAGACCAAGCCGACCCAGCACTCGGTCAAGGAGTTGCGCTCCATCGGCATCCAGCCCGATGTGCTCCTGTGCCGCTGCGAGACCGATCTGCCGGACGAGGAGCGGCGCAAGATCGCGCTCTTCACCAACGTGGCCGAGAATGCCGTCATCTCGGCGGTGGACGCGGACAATATCTACCGCATCCCGCGCCTGCTCCACGCCCAGGGCCTGGACGAACTGGTGGTCCGCCAGTTCCACCTGGAGGTGGGCGCGGCGGATCTGCGCGAGTGGGACCGGGTGCTCGCGGGCTTCGACCAACCCCAGGGGCATGTGCGAATCGGCATGGTCGGCAAGTACATGCACCTCACCGAGGCCTACAAGTCCCTGTCCGAGGCCCTGGCCCACGCCGGGGTGCACACGGGCACCCGGGTGGAGGTGGTCTATATCGACTCCCAGGAGATCGAACAGGAGGGGCCCGGTCAGTTGGCCGGACTGGACGCGATTCTGGTCCCCGGCGGCTTCGGCGAGCGCGGCATCGAGGGCAAGATCCAGGCGGCGCGTTATGCCCGGGTGCACCGGGTGCCCTATCTCGGCATTTGTCTGGGGATGCAGGTGGCGGTGATCGGTTACGCCCGGGACCTGGCCGGGCTGGAGGGCGCCCACAGCACCGAGTTCGATCGCCAGACCCCGCACCCGGTGATCGCCCTGATTACCGAGTGGCGCGACGAGCAGGGTCAGATCGAGACCCGCAGCGAGGGGTCTGACTTAGGCGGCACCATGCGCCTGGGCGGGCAGAACTGTCGGCTGGAGCCGGGGAGCCTGGCGCGCGCCGTCTACGGCAGTGCCCAGGTCCGCGAGCGTCACCGCCATCGCTACGAGTTCAACAACCGCTACCTGAACCTGATGAAGGACGCGGGGATGCGCTTCTCCGGGTGGTCGCTCGACAACCGGCTGGTGGAGATCATCGAGATCCCCGATCACCCCTGGTTCATCGCCTGCCAGTTCCACCCGGAGTTCACCTCCACGCCGCGCGACGGGCACCCGCTCTTCTGCGGCTTCATCCGGGCGGCGCTGGAGCATCAGGCCGGGGGCGGGGCCGGGGTCGCACCGGCGGTGGTCGCGGGGGCCGCGCCATGATGCCGCTCGCGGGCTTCGAGGTCGGGCTCGACCGGCCCCTGTTCCTGATCGCCGGACCCTGTGTGATCGAGGGCGAGACCCTGGCGCAGGAGACGGCCGGGACCTTGAAGGAAATCACGGACGCGCTCGGTATCCCCTTTATCTACAAGTCGTCCTTCGACAAGGCCAACCGCTCGTCCGCCGGCAGCTTCCGCGGACCCGGGCTGGAGGCGGGACTCAAGATCCTGGAATCGGTGCGTGCGCGCTGCGGCGTCCCGATCCTCACCGACGTGCACGAAGACACGCCGCTCGACGAGGTGGCGGCGGTGGTCGATGTCCTCCAGACCCCGGCCTTCCTCTGCCGCCAGACCAATTTCATCCAGGCCGTGGCGGCGCTGGGGCTGCCGGTCAACATCAAGAAGGGCCAGTTCCTCGCCCCCTGGGACATGCGCAACGTCGTGGACAAGGCGCGCGCCACCGGCAACAACCGGATCATGGTGTGCGAGCGCGGGGTCTCCTTCGGCTACAACAACCTGGTCTCGGACATGCGCTCCTTGGCGGTGATGCGTGCCACCGGCTGCCCGGTGGTCTTCGATGCCACCCATTCGGTGCAGTTGCCGGGGGGGCAAGGGGACCGCTCCGGCGGACAGCGCGAGTTCGTCCCGGTGCTGGCGCGCGCGGCGGTGGCCGCGGGGGTGGCCGGCGTCTTCATGGAGACCCACCCGCGCCCGGATCAGGCCATGAGCGACGGCCCCAACGCCTGGCCCTTGGGTAAGATGCGCGACCTGCTCGCCACCCTGGTCGCGCTCGACCGGCTGGTGAAATCCGCTCCTTTCGCCGAAGATGCGATTACATGATAATAAATGGACAGGATTAACAGATTGCGCAGGATTCTGTGATACCGGGCACTGACCAGCCATCCTCCTGTCAAGCCTGAAAAATCTCTGATCCTGTCCAATTTCCAGCCGGCGAAGGCGACCCTGCTTCGCTGACGATTTTCCCGAATCGTTACCCGTATAACTGACTTAGGAGAGAGCCACCATGTCCGAAATCGTCGATGTCCGTGCCCGTGAAGTCCTGGATTCCCGCGGCAACCCGACCGTCGAGGCCGACGTCATCACCGCCGACGGCGCCATCGGCCGCGCCATCGTCCCCTCCGGGGCCTCCACCGGCTCGCGCGAGGCGCTGGAGATGCGCGACGGCGACAAGGGCCGCTACGGCGGCAAGGGCGTGCTCAAGGCCGTCGGGCGCATCGAGGGCGAGATCAAGGACGCCGTGGTCGGTATGGAAGTGACCGAGCAGGGCGCCATCGACCGCACCATGATCGAACTGGACGGCACCGAGAATAAGTCCCGGCTCGGCGCCAATGCGCTCCTGGGGGTCTCGCTCGCCGCCGCCCATGCCGCCGCCCAGGAGCGCGCCCTGCCGCTCTACCGCTCACTCAGCGCCGGCCCCTACCGGCTGCCGGTGCCGATGATGAACATCATCAACGGCGGTCAGCACGCCGACAACAGCGTCGACTTCCAGGAGTTCATGATCCTGCCGGTGGGCGCCCCGAGCATCCGCGAGGCGGTGCGCTACGGTGCCGAGGTCTTCCATGCGCTGAAATCGGTGCTCAAGGCCCGCGGGCTCGCCACCTCCGTCGGCGACGAGGGCGGCTTCGCCCCCGACCTGCCCTCCAATGTGGCCGCGGTGGAGGCGATCCTGGAGGCGATCGGCAAGACCGGCTTCACGGCGGGCAAGGACATCTGGATCGGTCTGGACGTGGCCGCCTCCGAGTTCTACAAGGACGGCGTCTATGACCTGGAAGGCGAGGGCGTCAAGCTCGACTCCGACGGCGTGATCGCCATGCTCGAGGGCTGGGTCAACCAGTACCCGATCCTGACCATCGAGGACGGCCTGGCCGAGGGCGATTGGGACGGCTGGAAGCGCCTGACCGAGCGTCTCGGGGACCGCATCCAGATCGTCGGTGACGACCTCTTCGTCACCAACACCAAGATCCTGAAGCAGGGCATCGACCGCGGTATCGCCAACTCCATCCTGATCAAGGTCAACCAGATCGGCACCCTGACCGAGACCATGGAGGCGATCGCCATGGCCCATGCCGCCGGCTACACGGCGGTGGTCTCCCACCGCTCCGGCGAGACCGAGGACACGACCATCGCCGATCTCGTGGTCGCCACCGCCGCCGGCCAGATCAAGACCGGCTCCCTGTCGCGCTCCGACCGCGTCGCCAAGTACAACCAGTTGATGCGCATCGAGGACCAGTTGGGCGACGAGGCCGTCTATGCCGGCCGCAATGCCTTCCGCTGGCTCTGAGGCCAGTGCACCGCCGACCGGTACCCTCCGGTCGGCGGTCAAGGCACTGCCGCTCCCGTCCATGCGCCTGCTGATCCTCGTGCTGATCGTGCTGCTCGCGGCACTCCAATACCGGCTCTGGGTCGGACCGGGGAGCCGTGCGGACCTGCACGGGCTGAATCTGGAGATCGTCGCCCAGAAGGCCGAGCTCGAGCGGCTGCGCACCCGCAACCAGGAACTCCAGGCGGAGGTCGAGGATCTGCGCTCCGGCGAGGCCGCCCTCGAGGAGCGGGCGCGCGACGAACTGGGCATGATCAAGGGCGGTGAGGCCTTCATCCAGGTCATCGAGCGCTCCCCGCTACCCGCGGTCCCGGCCCCGCCCGATACTGAGCCTGCGACACCGGCACCACGCCACAAGAAAAACAGTCCGGCCGCACCGAAGCCGGCCGCACCGAAGAAGGCGCCGCCAGTCCGCGAAGAACGCCAATGAACACGAATGACTGATCAGCGTTTCTGGGCCGTGCTCCCGGCGGCCGGCGTCGGCCGCCGTCTGGGTGCCGCCATCCCCAAACAATACCTGGACCTGGCCGGCCGCCCGGTCATCGACTGGACCCTGGCCCCCTTCATCGAGGACGCGCGTATCAGTGGCGTCTGGGTCGCCCTGGGCGCGCAGGACGGCTTCTGGCCCACGACCGCCTATGCCCGGCATCCCAAGGTGCGGCGGGTGGGGGGTGGCGCCGAGCGCTGTCACTCCGTGTTGAACGCCCTGGAGGCCCTGGCCGCGGAGGCCGATCCCGCCGACTGGGTGCTGGTCCACGACGCCGCCCGACCCTGTCTGCGCCGGGCCGATCTCGACCGCCTGATCACCGAACTGGCCGCCGACCCGGTAGGCGGCCTCCTCGCCGTGCCGGTGCGTGACACCATGAAGGGCGCCGACGCCGCCGGGCGCATCCGCTGTACCCTGGACCGCACGACCCTGTGGCACGCCTACACCCCGCAGATGTTCCGCCTGGGCGCCCTGCGCGCGGCGCTGCACGACGCCATCGCGGCCGGGGATCTCGTGACCGACGATGCCGGCGCCATGGAGCGCATGGGGCTCGCCCCGCGCCTCATCGAGGGACACGCGGACAACCTTAAGATCACCCGGGCCGAGGACCTTCCGCTCGCCCGCTTCTATCTCGACACGCAGGCCACCTCATGCTGATCGGCCAGGGTTTCGACGTCCACCGCTTCGCCCCCGGGCGCCCCCTGATCCTGTGCGGGGTAACGCTCCCCCACGACCAGGGACTGGCCGCCCACTCCGACGGCGATGTCGCCATCCATGCGCTGTGTGACGCCCTGCTGGGGGCCGCGGGCCTGGGCGACATCGGCCACCACTTCCCCGACACCGATGCCGCCTACGCCGGGATCGACAGCCGCATCCTGCTGCGCCGTGTCCTGGAGAGCCTGACCGGGCTAGGGCTCAAGGTCCACAACGCCGATGTGACTATCGTCGCCGAGCGCCCCAAAATGGCCCCCCACATCGCCGCCATGCGCGCCCTGCTGGCCGCGGATCTGCGTTGTGACCCGGCGCGCGTCAACGTCAAGGCCACCACCACCGAGCGACTGGGGTTCACCGGGCGCGGGGAGGGAATCGCGTCCTTTGCGGTGGTGCTGTTGGAAGAGTTGTTGTCCGCAAATGAACGCAAATGAACGCAAATCAGGAGGAATGATTCCTGGTTCCGCCTGGCGTGACGGCCCCGCGCAGCGTCACCCAGGAAATTGCACGTAATGACCAACCCGGCCGCGCCGACCTGGACCCCCTTCCACGAACTCCCGCGCGCCCACGGCGCCCCCTTGGGCGCCGGCCGCCTGCGCGTCGCCCCCGCAGACTTTGAAGTCGAGGAGGTCTTGGGCTTCCCGCCGGACGGTGACGGCGACCACCTCCTGCTCTGGGTGCGCAAGACCGACCAGAACACCGAATGGGTCGCCGGCCGGCTGGCCGCGACCGCCGGGGTCGCCCAGAAGGATTTGGGCTACGCCGGGCTCAAGGACCGCCGCGCCGTCACCAGCCAGTGGTTCTCCCTGCCGCGCCCCCGCGACCGCGAACCCGACTGGTCCACCCTGGCCGTCGAGGGTATCGAGGTCCTGGAGGTCCACCCCCACCGCCGCAAACTGCGCCGCGGCGCCCTGGCCGGCAACCGCTTCCGTATCCAGGTGCGCGACTGGGCGCCCGACCCGGACCGACTCGCCGAGCGGATCACCGCCATCCGCACCCTGGGCGTCCCCAACTACTTCGGCGAACAGCGTTTCGGCCGCAACGGCGCCAACCTGGCCCGCGCCGACGCCCTCTTTCACGGTGCCATCCGCCGCCCCTCGCGTCACCAGCAGGGCCTGTGGCTCTCCGCCGCCCGCTCCCAGGTCTTCAACCAGGTCCTGGCCGCACGCCTGACCCGCGGCGACTGGGACCGGCCGCTGCCCGGCGACTGCCTCAACCTGGACGGCAGTCACTCCTGGTTTCCCGCCGACACCATCGACGACACCCTGCGCGGGCGCACCGCCCGCCTGGACCTGCACCCCACCGGCCCCCTCTGGGGCCGCGGCGACCCGCCCAGTCAAGGCGAGGTCCGCGCCCTGGAAGATGGCGCCGCCGGGCGCTTCCCCGGCTGGCCCGCCGGCCTCGCGCGCTTCGGTCTGGAGCAGGACCGCCGTGCCCTGCGGTTGCTGGTCCCGGACCTGGGTTGGGATTTGACCGACCGCGGCTGCGGGTTGGCCTTTGAACTCCCGGCCGGGGCCTACGCGACCGCCGTCCTGCGCGAACTGATGGACTGGGGGCAGGGCGGCGAAGATTGATATGTTCACCCGCTTCATAGCAATCTGCTATATTTAGGGCAAATGCATATCATCACTCAGCGCCGTATCGCCGACGCGGCCCGCGAACATCCGGAGTGCGCGGGGGCCTTGGATCATTGGTACCGGATCGCAAGGCGCGCCCAGGTTCTGAATTTCAGCCAGTTGCGTCACCTGTTTCCGGGGGTCGACAAGGTCGGTGACCTGTTCGTGTTCAACATCGGCGGCAACAAGCTCAGACTGATCGCCGCCATCCACTTCAATCGGCAGAAGCTCTTCGTGCGTGCGGTGTTGACCCACGCCGAGTACGATCAAGGGGGTTGGCAGTCATGAACCGAGTCGAAGAGGCCATCGCCCACTGGCCCTACGTGGCGCCCCTGCTGCGCCCGCCGAGCACCGATGGCGAGTACCTGGAGGTGGTCAAGACCCTGGACGCGGTGCTGGATGCCGGGGGCGCGGACGAGTCGCACCCGCTCGCCGCCCTCGCCCAGCAGATCGGCGAGACCGTTGCCGAATGGGAGCGTCGGGACCCGATGCCCGAGCCGGCCGACGGCGCCGCCATGCTGCGGCACCTGATGGACGTGCACGGCCTGCGCCAGTCCGACCTGCCCGAGATCGGCGCCCAGAGCGTGGTCAGCGCCATCCTGGCGGGTCGGCGCAGCCTGAATGTCCGGCAGGTCAAGGCACTGGCTGCGCGCTTCGGCATCCCGGCGGCCAACTTCCTGTAACCGGGCGGCGCGACAGCGGTCTTGATCATCGTGCCGGCCGGGCGAGCGGTCCGCACAGCGGACCCTACGGCCCCTCGTAGGGTCC
>NZ_CAIKKU010000206.1 GCF_903828115.1 uncultured Thiodictyon sp.
CGTCCCGCCCCGGGGGGCGCGGGGGCGGGACGCCCCGGCTCCTTTACGCGAGCGCCCAAGGCATCCCCCAGGAAGTGCGTATGAACGAGACCGATCCATTCACGCCCTGGTATCAGGACTGGCGTGGCCTGCGTGACCGCCTGCTGCACCCCAGGGTGGAGGACGCGGCCCTGGAGGCGGCCCTGCGCCGGGCCCGCGAGCGCCAACCCCTGCCGGTGGTCTGGCTGCTCGGCAAGGCGCAGGCCGGCAAGACCTCCATCATCCGCGCCCTGACCGGGAGCCCGCACGCGGAGATCGGCAACGGCTTTCGGCCCTGCACCCGCACCGCCCGCTTCTACGACTTCCCGGCCGAGGCCCCGGTGGTGCGCTTCCTCGACACCCGCGGCCTGGGTGAGGTCGCCTATGACCCGGCGGAGGACATCCGCTACTGCGAGTCCCAGGCGCACCTGGTGCTGGGGGTGATAAAGGCGACGGACCTGACGCAGGAGTCGGTCTTCACGGTCCTGCGGGCGGTGCGCCGCCGCCACCCGGGCTGGCCGGTCCTGATCGCGCAGACCGGCCTGCACGAGGGCTATGCGCCGGGCGCCGGGCACGCCCTGCCCTACCCCTACGACCAGGAGCCCTGGCCGTCGTCACTCCCCGCGAGCCTTACCCGCGCCCTCCTCGCCCAGCGCGCGGCCCTGGGCGACCTGTCCGGGGCGGCGCCGCTCTGGGTCCCGGTGGACCTGACCCTGCCGCAGGACGAGCTGCCCCCCGCCGACTACGGGCTCGCGGCCCTGTGGGCGGCCATCGGCGAGGTCTCGACCCTGGGACTTCAGGAGCGCCTGTGCGCCGACCCCGGGGTGCGCGACACCTTCGCCCGCGCCGCCCACCCCCACATCGTCGGCCATGCCCTGGCGGCGGCCGCGCTCGGCGCCCTGCCGCTGGTGGACCTGGTGGGCGTGCCGGCGGTGCAGGCCAAGCTGCTGCACAGCCTGGCCGCCATCTATGGCCAGGGCTGGAGCGGGCGCCAGGTGTCCGAATTCCTCGGTTTTCTGGGGCTGGGCGTGGGGGTGAGCTACCTGGCCCGCCTCCTGGGCCGCGAGTTGGTCAAGCTGGTCCCCTATCTGGGCCAGACCCTGGGGGCCCTCTGGGGGGCGAGCGCGAGCGGGGCGACCACCTTTGCCCTGGGCAAGGCCGCCTGCTACTACTTCGGCCGCCGCCGCCTGGGCGAACGCATCGACCCGGCGGCCCTGCGGCGGGTCTATACCGAGGCCCTGGCGACCGGCACCAGGCTACTCGGTCACGATACCGGGCGCGGCGACGAACAGGCGGAAAGAAGAGAGTTGGCCGCAAATGAACGCAAATGAACGCAAATCAAGAGGAATGGTTCATTACTCGGGCCGGACGGGGCATTCGCCCCGTCCGAAACGTTTTCCCCGGACCTGTCGGCCGGTGCGAACCTTAGGCGGCGGAATAAATCTTCGGGACGGGGTGAATACCCCGTCCCGCCCGTGAGCGCCATTTTCGTTGTCGTTGTCGTTGTCGTTGTCGCAATCGAGGTTATCGTAGCGTCCCGGATTCTCTCGCAATCCAAAGTGCATCGCTTTTCCGATTACGATTCCGACGACGACAACGACAACGACAACGATTGTGTATAACTTGATCTTGACTCGTTACTAATAGGACAAACGACGTGTTCAACCGTATCGACCGTCTGCGCCTCATCGCCCTGCTGCTGTGGACCCTGCCGGTGGCCGCGCTGCTGCCGCTCGGACTCCTGTGGCTGTGGCAGTCCGGGAATCTCCCCTGGTGGCTGGCGGCGCTGCTCGGGTGCAGCGCCGCCGGCTACGGCTTCCAGTTCTGGCTGCGCCGCCGGGACCGGCGGCTGCTGGCCGGCGCGGCAACCACCCCCGATGCCCAGTGGCCGCCGCGCTCCAAGGCCGCCTGGGACGCCATCGAGGCCATGGCGGAGGCGCTGCGACCGGTGGACTGGCCGCTCGCCGACGGGCCGCGACTCTCGACCCTCGGCCGCGACGCCCTGGAACTGGTGGCGCGCGTCTATCACCCGCAGGTCGAGCGGCCCCTGCTGGAGTTGACCCTGCCCCACGCACTCCTGATCATCGAGCGTGCCTGCCGGGACCTGCGCACCGAGGTCACCGCTCAGATCCCCATGAGCCACCGCCTGACCCTGGGCGATCTCGCGCGCGCCTACCGCTGGAAGGCGACCGCGGAGCACCTGCTCGACCTCTACCGGGCCGGTCGGCTGGTCTTCAATCCGGCCGGCGCCCTGTTGAGCGAGGCCTGGGAACGGCTGCGCCGCCAGTCGTTCAATGCCGCCTGGTCCGACCTGCACCGCTGGCTGCTCCAGGAGTACGTGCGCAAGGTCGGCTACTACGCCATCGAACTCTACAGCGGGCGCCTGACCCTCACCGAGGCCGCCCCCGCGGCGGTCACTCCGGCCTCCCGGGGAGACCTGACACAGGCCGCAGCCGACGCCGACGCCCGTGCCGATGAGCCCCTGCGCATCCTGGTCATGGGTCGGGCCAACGCCGGCAAGTCGAGCCTGATCAATGCACTCTTCGGCCGCCTGACGGCCCCGGCGGACGTGGTGCCGGATCCTACGGCCGGCGTCGTCCCCTATCGACTGGAGCGCGCCGGGCTCACCGCCGCGCTGGTCTTCGACACCCCGGGCTGCGACAGCCCGGACCTGACCCCGAAGGCGCAGGAGCGCCTGGCGGGCACCGCCGACCTGGTGCTCTGGGTTACCGCCGCCCAGCGCCCGGACCGCCAGGACGAGCGCGCGACCCTGGACCGACTGCGCGCCCACTGGGCCGCCCGGCCGGACCACCACCCACCGCCGCTGCTGGTCGCGGTCAGCCACATCGACCTGCTGCGACCCCCACGGGAGTGGGAGCCGCCCTATGACCTGGTCAATCCCCAAGGCGCCAAGGCGACCAATATCCGCGCCGCGGTCGAGGCCGCGGCAACGGATCTGGCCGTACCGGCGGCCGACGCCATCCCCGTCTGCCTGGCCGCCGGCCGTGTCTACAATGTCGCGGACAGCCTGTGGGCCGCCCTGCTCGAGCGCCAGGACCAGGCGAACCGGGTGCGCCTCCTGCGCTGCCTGGACGAGCACAAACGCGCGGAGGACTGGGCGCTGCTGCGCCGCCAACTGGCCGGCGCAGGGCGCTTCCTGGCGCGGCTGCCGGGGCGATTGCTGCCGTGATCCCGTAGGGTCCGCTGCGCGGACCAAGGCCCCGGCCGCCCGCGCGGCGGCCGGGACTAGGATTAAGTCAAGGCGCACTCACCGACCGCCTCGCCTCCGCCTGGAGTCCAAGGCTTCAGCC
>NZ_CAIKKU010000207.1 GCF_903828115.1 uncultured Thiodictyon sp.
CAGGTGGCCGCCGGTCTGTGACACACAGTCGATCAGGAAACTGCGCAGTTCGCCCGCGAGTTGCTGTAACTGGGGCTCGGCGAGGGCGCGCAGGTCCGCGGGGCTGTCGATGGAATGGAGCAGCGGGTGCCGGTGAGGCATAGTGGTCGGTGGTCTCGCTAGCGGCGCCGGTCGGTCGTGGCCGACGGTAGCGTCCTAGTGTAGTCCAACAGCCCCGGCGGGGCACAGTTGAACATAACTGCAGGGGTCGCAGGGTCTACGCCCTGTCTAAGTTCCTGCGGCTTGCTCAATGGCCCAGGTAGGTGTCGGGTGTGGCGCTTGGCGTCACTTCGGCAGCCGACAAGGGCGCCGGGGCGGCGATCCGCGGCCCCTCCTGGACCACGAAGTCACGGAAGGCACGGGCGGCGGGCGAGAGCCGCTTGCCGCGCCGGTAGACCAGGTGCCACTTGCGCGCCAGCGGGAAGCCCACCACGTCCAGGACCTTGAGGCGGCTGGTCTCCAGCTCCAGTTCGATGGTGTGCAGGGAGACGACGCTGAGTCCCAGCCCGGAGCGGACCGCTTGCTTCACCGCCTCGTTGCGGGTCATCTGCATGCCGTGGCGGATGGTCAGTCCCTGTTCCTTGAAAAATCGCTCCATCGCCTGACGGGTCCCGGAGCCCGGCTCGCGCATCACGAAGACCTCACCCGTCAGGCGTGCCGTCGGGATCAGCCGCTCACTGACCAGGGGGTGGGTGGGCGGGGCGATGACCACCAGCGGGTTCTCCATGAAGGACTCGGATTCCACGTCGATGTCGGTGGGCGGCTGCCCCATGACGGCGATGTCGATGCTGTTGCTGTCGAGCAGGCGCATCAGGGTCTCGCGGTTGGTCACGTCCAGCCGCGGGGTGATGCCCGGGTAGCGCAGGTGGAAAACCGCCAGCAGGCGCGGGGCGAAATAGTTGACGGTGCTGGCCACGGCCACATGTAGACGGCCACGGTTGACGCCCTTCAGGGACTGCATGACCTCGTCCATCTCCTGGAGCGAGCGGTTGATGCTGCGGCTGTAGGTGTAGACCTCGCGTCCGGCCTCGGTCAGGCCGATCCCCTTGCCCAGGCGCTCGAAGAGCGGCAGCCCCGCCGCCTCCTCCAACTGGCGGACCTGCATGGAGACGGCCGGCTGGCTCAGGTGCAATTCCTCGGCGGCGCGGGTGTAGCTCAGGTGCCGCGCGACCGCCTCGAAGACCCGGAGCTGACGCAGGGTCAGGTGCATGGATGTTCTCCAGTGGTGGGGAGGGCGGCCCGTCGACGCGCGCGAGGACTGTCTCCCACGCCGGCACGCGCACGCCCAGACATAAGCCTTAGCTTATCTGATCCATAAAATACTTAGAATGTACTTATGCTAAAAATCCAGGTAATTTACCGGCTCAGTGGATGCGCGGCGCCTTTGCGACCCACCGGGCCGGACGGCTGGCCCCCCGCACCACTGAAACGATCCCGGCTATCTTAACCCTCCAGGAAAAAAATCCATGTCGCTTGACCAGTCCGCGCGCTACTCCGACCTCAGCCTGACCGAAGCCGACCTGATCGCGGGCGGCAAGCATATCCTCGTCGCCTACCGGATGAAGCCCAAGCCCGGTCACGGCTACCTGGAGGCCGCCGCGCACTTCGCCGCCGAGTCCTCCACCGGCACCAACGTCGAGGTCTCCACCACGGACGACTTCACCAAGGGGGTCGACGCGCTGGTCTACTACATCGACGAGGCGACCGAGGATATGCGCATCGCCTATCCGATCGAGCTGTTCGACCGGAACATGACCGACGGGCGCATGATGATCGTGTCCTTCCTGACGCTGGTCATCGGCAACAACCAGGGCATGGGCGACATCGAGCACGGCAAGATCTACGATTTCTACATGCCCGAGCGTGCTATCCAGTTGTTCGACGGCCCCGCTATGGACATCACCGACCTGTGGCGCATCCTCGGCCGCCCGATGAAGGACGGCGGCTTCATCGC
>NZ_CAIKKU010000208.1 GCF_903828115.1 uncultured Thiodictyon sp.
GGCAACCAGAACGATAGTGTTTGACTTGATCTTGACTCGTTACTATAAGACCAAGTCTCCCACCACCAACCCCAGACTTGCATCCCCACAGGACTCGTAGCCATGTGCCTCGCCATCCCCGCCCGCATCACCGCCATCGACCCCACCGGGCAGTCGGCCACGGTCGCCTTGGGCGCCGTGACCAGGGACTGCTCGCTCGCCCTGATCGAGGACGCCGCCGTCGGCGACTATGTCCTGATGCATGTGGGCTATGCCTTGAATCGCATCAGCCCAGAGGAGGCGCAGCAGACCCTGGCCTTGATGCGGGAGGCCGGGGTCCTGGTCGATCAGGACGGGCTGGCCCCGGCGCTCGCCGACACCGCGGGGCCGGCATGAAATATATCGACGAGTTCCGCGACCGGGACCTGGCCCGGGGCCTGGCCGCGGCCATCGCCGCCGCGGCCGACCCGACCCGACAGTACCGGCTGATGGAGTTCTGCGGCGGCCACACCCACGCCATCTTCCGCTATGGCCTCGCGGACCTGATGCCGGCCAATGTGCGCTTCATCCACGGCCCGGGCTGCCCGGTCTGCGTCCTGCCCATGGCGCGCATCGACCACGCCATCACGCTCGCCACCCAGCACGGGGTGACCCTGTGCACCTATGCCGACCTGATGCGGGTGCCCGCCGGCGAGCGCCGGAGCCTGCTCAAGGCCAAGGCGGCGGGGGCCGACATCCGCATGATCTACTCAACGAGCGACGCCCTGCGCATCGCCCGCGAGGACCCGGGGCGGCAGGTGGTCTTCTTCGCGATCGGCTTCGAGACCACCACCCCGCCCACGGCGGTGGCGGCCAAGGTCGCCCGGGCGGAAGGGCTCAAGAATTTCTCGATCTTCTGCAACCATGTCCTGACACCGCCGGCCCTGCGCACCATCCTCGCGACGGCCGGTCCGGATGGGGTCCGACTCGACGGCATCCTGGGTCCCTCCCATGTCAGCACCGTCATCGGCAGCCAGCCCTACGGCTTCGTGCCGGAGCGCTTCGGCAAGCCCGTCGTCATCGCTGGCTTCGAGCCCCTGGACGTGATGCAGTCCACCCTGATGCTGATCCGCCAGCTCAACGAGGGACGCTGTGAGGTCGAGAACCAGTACACCAGGGCCGTGACCGCGCAGGGAAATCGCAAGGCCCAGGCCCTGATGGCGGAGGTCTTCAGGCCGCGTGAGACCTTCGAGTGGCGGGGGCTCGGCTTCCTGCCGGACAGCGCGTTGCGGCTCGCCGACGACTACGCGGACCTGGACGCGGAGCGGCGCTTTGCCGTCACGATCGGTGAGGTGCGGGAGGTCAAGGGGTGCGAGTGCCCGGCCATCCTGCGCGGGGTCAAAGAGCCGACGGACTGCAAGCTCTTCGGCACCGTCTGCACCCCGGACAACCCCATGGGCTCCTGTATGGTCTCCTCGGAGGGCGCCTGCGCCGCCTATTGGGGCTATGGGCGCTTTCGTAAGGTTGAAGGATGAGGGATGAGGGATGAGGGATGAAGGACGATAGCTGAGACGGCACGTCCTGCGCCCACCGTTCATCCTTTAACGCTTCACCCTTCACCCTTCACCCTTCACCCTTCACCCTTCACCCTTCACCCTTCATCCTTCATCCTTCATCCTTATATGACCACTGACCGCCGCTTTCCCGTTCGGCTGGACCTCCGGCACGGCACCGTCGACATGAGCCACGGCGCCGGGGGGCGGGCCATGGCGCAGCTCATCGCCGAGGTCTTCCAGGCCCACCTGGACAATGAACTGCTGCGCCAGGGCAACGACCAGGCCCTGTTCACCCCGCCCCCGGGGCGGCTGGTGATGAGCACCGACGGGCATGTGGTCTCACCGCTCTTCTTCCCCGGCGGGGACATCGGCTGCCTGTCGGTCCACGGCACCATCAACGATGTGGCCATGGCCGGCGCCCGGCCCCTCTATCTGGCCGCTGGGTTCATCCTGGAAGAGGGCTTTGCGCTCCAGGACCTGGTGCGCATCGTCGCCAGCATGGCCGCCGCCGCCAACGCGGCCGGCGTACCGGTCGTCACCGGGGACACCAAGGTCGTGGAGCGCGGCAAGGGGGACGGCGTCTTCATCACCACCACCGGGGTCGGCGTGGTCCCGGCAGGTGTCACCATCTCCGGCGACCTGGCCCGCCCCGGTGACGCCATCCTGGTCAGCGGCAGCCTGGGGGACCACGGGGTCGCCGTCCTGTCGCGGCGCGAGAACCTGGGATTCGAGGTGGAGATCGCGTCGGACACCGCCGCCCTGCACGGTCTGGTCGCTGCCATGGTGGCCGCGGTGCCGGATCTGCACTGCCTGCGCGACCCCACCCGCGGCGGACTGGCCACCACGCTCAATGAGCTGGCCCACCAGTCCGGGGTGGGGATGCGCATCCGCGAGTCCGCCATCCCGGTCCACCCGGCCGTGGCCGCCGCCTGCGAACTCTTGGGACTCGACCCGCTGTATGTCGCCAACGAGGGCAAGCTGATCGCCATCTGCCCGGCGGCACGGGCGGCCGAACTGCTGGCCGTCATGCGCGCGCATCCCCTGGGTGCGGCGGCCAGCCTGATCGGCGAGGTGGTGGCCGACCCCCACCGCTTCGTGCAGATGGAAACCACCTTCGGCGGCAGCCGCATCGTCGATTGGCTGGCGGGGGAGCAGTTGCCGCGGATTTGCTGAACCGCTTTGGTAAGGAACGGTTCACTAATAAGTTAAACAAGTCCATTAGGGACTGCTTGTCGCGTCGTTGTCGTTGTCGTTGTCGTTGTCGAGATTATCGTAGCGCCCCGGATTCTCTCGCACGCCGAATTGCACCGCTTCTCCGATTACGACAACGACTACGACAA
>NZ_CAIKKU010000209.1 GCF_903828115.1 uncultured Thiodictyon sp.
CCCCGGCCCTCCCCCAGCGGGGGAGGGAGATTTAGAGCGCGCTCCCGGCGCGACTTTCACGGTAAGCGACCGGGACCAGCACCAGCCCCCGCGCCAGGTCGGCCTCGATATCGGCCATGGATTCAAGCCCCACGGCGACCCGGATCAGCCCCTCGCCGATGCCCGAGGCGGCGCGCTCCTGCGGGCTCAGGCGGCCGTGGGTAGTGCTGGCGGGGTGGGTGATGGTGCTCTTGGTGTCGCCTAAGTTGGCGGTGATGGAGAGGAGCCGCGTGGCGTCGATCAGGCCCCAGGCACCGGCGCGTCCGCCGCGCACGTCGAAGGCGACGATGCCGCCGCCGCCGTGCTGCTGCACGCCGACCAGGTGGTGCTGGGGGTGCTCCGGGCGGCCCGGATAGTAGACGCGCTCCACCCCGGGTTGGACGGCAAGCCAGTCCGCGAGCCGGGCGGCGCCGCGGGAGTGGGCCTCCATGCGCAGTTCCAGGGTCTCCAGGCCCTTGAGGAAGACCCAGGCATTGAACGGGCTCAAGGTGGGCCCGGCGGTGCGCAGTACCCCGTAGACCTCCTCACCGACCCGTTTGCGGTCGCCCACCACGGCACCGCCGACACACCGGCCCTGCCCGTCCAGGTACTTGGTGGCGGAGTGGATCACCAGATCGGCGCCCAGTTCCAGCGGGCGCTGCAGGGCCGGGGTACAGAAGCAGTTGTCCACCACCAGCAGGCAGTTGCGGCGCCGGGCCAGTTCCGCCAGGGCGCGCAGATCTACCATCTCGGTCAAGGGGTTGGACGGGGTCTCGCAGAACAGGAGCCGGGTCTGCGGACAGATGGCCGCGTCCCAGGCGGCGAGCTCGCTCAGGCTGCAATAGCTGGTGGCGATGCCGAAGCGGCTCAAGTACTTGTTGAACAGCAGCGTGGTGCTGCCGAAGAGGCTGCGCGACGCAACGATATGGTCCCCGGACTGGAGCAGCCCCATGCAGACGGCCAGGATGGCGGCCATGCCGGAGGCGGTGGCGACACAGGCCTCGCCGCCCTCCAGGGACGCCAGCCGCTCCTCGAAGGCGCGCACCGTGGGGTTGGTGAAACGGGAATAGATGTTCCCCGGGCTGTCGCCGCTGAAGCGCGCGGCGGCCTGTGCGGCGCTCTCGAAGACGAAACTGGAGGTGGTGAAGATCGGCTCGCCGTGCTCCCCTTCGCCGGTGCGGTGATGCCCGGTGCGCACCGCACGGGTGGCGAAGCCGGGTTCGCCGGCGGGGTCGGCCCAGGCGTCGGCGCCGGGTTCGCGGTCAGGCGGAGTTGTTGTGCAGGTCAATGACGGTCTCGTTGTGCTCGGAGCGGGCCTCTTTGGCACTGTCGTTGCGGTTGTCCTCCAGGTGTCGGAGGTAGCCGGGGGTGACATCCCCGGTCACATAGTCCCCATCGAAGACCGAGCAGTCGAAGCGGTCCACATGGCTCTTGCCCCGCTTCTGGACCGCCTGGATCAGGTCGTCCAGGTCCTGGTAGATGAGCCCGTCGGCACCCAGGAAGTCCGCGACCTCGTCCGTGGTGCGCCCGTGGGCCACCAGTTCGTTCGCCGAGGGCATGTCGATGCCATAGACGTTGGGGAAGCGCACCGGCGGCGCGGCGGAGGCGAAATAGACCCGGTTGGCCCCGGATTCGCGGGCCATCTGGATGATCTGCTGCGAGGTGGTGCCGCGCACGATGGAGTCGTCCACCAGGAGCACGTTCTTCTTCTTGAACTCCAGGTCGATGGCATTGAGCTTCTGGCGCACCGAGCGCTTGCGGACCTTCTGTCCGGGCATGATGAAGGTGCGCCCGATGTAGCGGTTCTTGATGAATCCTTCCGAATAGGGAAGACCCAGATGATTGGCCAATTGCAGGGCGGCGGTGCGGCTGGTATCCGGGATCGGGATCACGACATCGATATCCTGACTCGACCACTCGCGCCGGATCTTGGCGGCGAGCCGCTTGCCCATGCGCGAGCGCGCCTTATGGACCGAAATATTGTCGATGATGGAGTCCGGCCGGGCGAGATAGACGAACTCGAAGATACAGGGCGAGAGCAGCGGCGTGTCCGCGCACTGTTGGGTATAGAGGGTGCCGTCGACAGCGATGAAGACCGCCTCCCCCGGCGCCACGTCGGCCACCAGGGTAAAACCCAGGGTATTTAAGGCCACCGACTCCGAGGCGATCATGTACTCGACACCCTCATCGGTGTCGCGCCGGCCGTAGATCAGCGGGCGGATGCCAAAGGGGTCGCGGAAGCCGAAGACGCCGAAGCCGGGGATCATGGCGACCGCGGCGTAACCGCCCCGACAGCGCCGGTGCACGCCGGCCACGGCACGAAAGACGTCCTGCTCGTCGATGCGCAGTTTGCCCTGAACCTGCAACTCGTGGGCGAGGATGTTGAGCAGGACCTCGGAGTCGGAGTCGGTATTGATGTGGCGCAGGTCATCGACGAAGAGGTCGCGCTTGAGATCCTCGGCATTGGTGAGGTTGCCGTTGTGGGCCAGCACGATGCCGTAGGGTGAATTCACATAGAAGGGCTGGGCCTCGGCCGAGCCGGTCGCCCCCGCGGTGGGGTAACGGACATGGCCCACCCCCATGGTGCCGCGCAACTCGATCATGTTGCGGGTGCGAAAGACGTCCCGGGCCAGACCGCTGTCTTTGCAGAGGTGGAGTTTCTCCCCCTCGCAGGTCACGATCCCGGCCGCATCCTGACCACGGTGCTGGAGCACCAGCAGGGCGTCGTAGAGCGATTGATTGGCCGGACCCTTACCGACGATGCCGACGATGCCGCACATGGGGACCTCACTCGCGCGTCCGCGACCAACGGACACCGAAGGACGGGGGACCCGCCAAGCTAACCGAGAACAGGCCCCGTTGCAACCCCGCTCAGACCTTCTTCAGTTGATCCTGCAGCGCGGGAGGAACCAGACTCAGGAGCCAATCGGCGGCCTGTTGGCACTGCGCGATCACTGGAGACTCCTGCCACCAGGTCTCATCGGCCAGGGGGGTGAGGCTCGCCAGGAAGACCGCCATGGCCACCAGCACGCCGCCGCGCGCCGCGCCGAAGAGCAGCCCCAGGACGCGATCGACCCCGGAGAGACCGGTCTTGTCGACCAGGGCGCTCAGCAACGCGCCCAGGATGGCCCCCAGGATCAGCACCACCAGCACCAGCACGACGAAGGCGACCCCCAGCCGCACGCCCGGCTGGGCGATGAAGGGCGTCAGGGTCTCGGCGAACGGCTTGTAATAGAGATAGCCGACCCCGATAGCCGCCAGCCAGACGGCCAGCGACATCACCTCGCGGATCAGACCCCGCGCCAGTCCGACCAGGGCGGACAGGAAAATGACCGCAATCACGGCCGCATCGATCCAGTTCATTTCAGTTCCCCGGCACGGGCGCGCCTGTGCGGCCCTTATGGATAGCTCTTGATCAACGGATCAACCTTGTGTTTCTCACGCAGCCGGGCGACGGTCTGCTCGGCCTGGGCCCGCTCCAACTGCGGCCCCACCTGGACCCGATAGAAGGCCCGGCCGTTCACCTCGGCCTTCTCGATGAAGGCGGCAAAACCGTCCGCCCGCAATTTGCCCTCGAGCTCGGCCGCATTCGCCTGGTTCGGGCTGCTCGCGACCTGGATCACCCAGGAGGGCATCCCGGCGTTGGCGCCCGGGGCCGGCGCCTTGCCGGGCTTGCCCG
>NZ_CAIKKU010000210.1 GCF_903828115.1 uncultured Thiodictyon sp.
AATGGGTCGTATTAAAGATGATTTCACTTAGTTTCAAGCCAGAACAAGTCGTTCAACGTTTCATTTTGCTAAACGATGTGTTTAGCAACTGTATCTAAATTCCTTCGCTATCACACGTCGCGACGGAGATTGCAAATAGACTGCCGCGACGGTCTTGCAAGAAATTCCAAACATGCGGGTCCGCTGGAGCGTCACACCAGCGTCTCGCATCATCGTGCGATACGAATCATTGTGACGACGTTTTTCAAGCGTCCATACTCCTCTATTGAATCGAGAATTGCATCTGAAACGTAAGCGTAGTCCCAAGCACCGTGCATAGGCATTTGCACCGGCAGATGCATAGCGGTCATAATGGCGGCATCTATGACCGCTACGCTATCAGGCTGCCATACGGACCGATTTTCCGCTGCGAGCCAGCAGCCAGTTGGCTGGGGTGAGGCTGGCGGCTTCGCTGGCTTTCATGGCCGGCAGCCGGGTGAGCACGTCCTCAAGGTATTCCTTGGGATTGATACCCAGGCGGCGGCAGTTTTCAACAATGGTGTAGAGGATCGCGGACTTCTGACCGGCGGATTCGGCACCGATAAACATCCAGTTGCGCGCACCAAGCTTGGTCGGGCGGATCGAGTTTTCGACTCCGTTATTGTCTATCTCGACCCTGCCGTCGCTCAGATAGACTTCGAGGCGTTGCCACTGGTTGAGCGTGTAGCTGATGGCTTTGCCGAGCAGGCTCTTGGGCAGGATCGAACGCCGGAGTGCGAGAAGATCGATCAGTTTCTTGAGTCGGCGGTGGATCGGACGACTCTGAGCGGCGCGGGTGGCTTCGCGCAAGGCGGGGCCAACCTTGGCCTCCCGCAGTTGTGTCTCGATGTGATAGAGGTGACCGATTTGGCGCAGGATCCAACCGATGAGCCGGGGCGATTGCTTGCTGGCTTCGAAAAACTTCCGCCGGACATGGGCGTGGCACCCCATGAGTTTGACCCAGGACTTGTCCTTGGCCCACGCTGTGTATGCGCTGTAGCCGTCGCACTGGATGATGCGCACGAGCGGGTCGGCGTTAACGTCGCCGGACAGACTGTCGCCGAACAACTCGGTGATGGCACCGCCGTCGCGCCCGTCGCGCCAGTGGTAGAGCACGCTCCCGCCAGGGATGTTAGACACCCAGAGGTAGCCGGTCTGGGCCTTGCCACTGCCGGGTTCAAGGTAATCGATGGGGGTTTCGTCAATCTGTCGGTAAAGTGCGCGCCAATGTTCGTATTGGATTTCCCGGTAAATAATGGAGATCCAATCGGTAGCGAGCAGCGCCCAGTCGCAGAGAGTCTTGCGGTGAAGGTTGACGCCCATGCGGGCGAACATTTCCTGCTGACGATAGTAGGGCAGATGGCAGACGAAACGGTTGTCCACCACTTCGGCGATGAGGCCGGGAGTGGCGATGCAGCGGTCTTGAAGGGATGGCGGAAGCGGGTTGATGAAAGGCTTGGCGCAGGGATCATCCTTGCGCACGTATTTGCCGCGCACGAGCTGGATGCGGATGAACTCGGCGGGCTTGAAGTGGAGTTGCTCGCGCACTTCCTCGCCGATGCGGCGGAAGGCTTCGGGGTTGAGCCTCACTTCGGGCGGATCGAGTTCTTCGCGCACCAAGGGCAGGTGATCTGGGATGCGCGGGGCGCGGGTTTTTGTAACCGCTTTCTTGTGGGAGGGGATCTCAGCCGCCGGTCCTGGGTCTGCGGGAGCGGCGGCGGAGGCTTTTTTTGCGGAGTCGGGGTCCAGCATGAGTTCGAGCTGGGCGGCATCGAGCTTTTCGCTCGATACGCCAAAGATGCGGCGGGTCAGCGCGTCGATGGCCTGACGCAACACCAGGATCTCGGCGGCCTGGCGCGCAATCTCATCTAGCAACTTCTGTCTTTCGTCTGCGTCCATTTACTATCTATTTAGTAGCAAAAGACGTGCCATTCTGTTGGAACAAACTGCATTTTCACCGGATCTCATACCACGGCCGCTGGCACCCGTCGCGCATGTCGATGCCGTCGAGCAGGAGGGCGAGCGCCGTGGAGTTGAGGCGGAGTTTTCCGTCTTTCACATCGGCGGCCTTAGGCCATGAAAATGTCCCTCGCTCAAGACGTTTCGCTAAAATCCAGATTCCGCTGCCATCCCAATAGAGGATCTTGAGCAGGGTCCGCCGCTTGTTGGTGAAGGCGTAGATGGAGCCGCTTTTGGGGTCTTCCATCAGCCTGGTGCATACCGCGTCGTGAAGCCCGTTGAAGCTGCGGCGCATGTCGCAGGGTTCCACCGCCACGAACACTTTCAAGCTGCCGGAAAAACTCAGCATGGCCGTGGGCTTTCGAGTGCGCGGATCAAGGCGGCGGCAAGTTGGACTTGGCCGGGCGCGGTGATAACGAGTTTCGCACCACCCGGCAGTAACACTTCCATGGCGCGCCCGTCGCCGGCGGTTTCGAGTTCCGCCGGTACCAGTGACAGGAACGCGTGACACGGCAACCCAGGAGGGTCTGCCGATCCCGCCGTTTTGGCCTTCTTGATCCAGGAAACAAGCGTCTTCTAGGGCACGCCATGGAGGGATGCAAATCGCGGGGCACTCAAACCACTGGCCAGATAGGCATCAACCATGGTCTTCTTCTGTTCCGGAGTGTAGCGCAGGCGACCACGCCGGTCGGTCGTAAGCGTCCTAAATTTCACCCCTCGGTGCGGGCGACCCGAGGGGGGCTTGGATCGACCTTGGGTCAGGCGACGGCCTCGGCTTCGGCCAGGGCGGCGGCGGCCAGGGCGGCAGCAAAGCGGGCCGGGGTCAACTCGGCGGCTTGTTCCGGGGTGGCATTGTGCGGCAGGCGCTTGATCACCTCGGTCAGATACATTTCGGGATCCAGGTCATGCACCCGGCAGTTGGCCA
>NZ_CAIKKU010000211.1 GCF_903828115.1 uncultured Thiodictyon sp.
GCCATCCTGGCCTGACGGTGTCGGGGCTGGAACAGTCAGGGCTGGAAGCCCTGACTACGCCGCCCCGCACGCTGGCCATCGAGCTAGCGGTCGAGAGGACTTTCATGTTCCGGGGTGGCGCGGGTGCCATGACCGTTAGCCTTGGAGCGCGCCAAGGCTGGATGAAGCCTTGGACTCCAGGTAGAGCTTCCAGAATTGGGCCACGGATTCGATGGTGCGCCAGGGGCCGCTCTGGAACACGGCGTCGTCGTAGACCCGCGGCCACTGCGGGGGCTGCAGCTCGACCCGGGCGCGGATGGTGTACAGGTCGCGGAAGCCGTACTCCAGGTCGTCCTCGAAGGTGACCTGCTCGACCCGCTGGAGGTCGTGGTCGTGGGGCGCCTCCCCCAAGGAAGCGGTAGATGCCCGCCAGCGCCGCTGCCGGCTCCCGGGTCAGGGCGTCGTACTCCACGAAATGCAGGCAGTCCTTCCAGCCCCGGGTCACCGCGTCGCGCACCGCGTTGTAGGCGCGCCCCACCGGCTGGGCGTCGTCGATCCACATCTCCAGCTGGCCCAGGGCGGTCTTGGGGGTGACGTGAAAGCGTGGGTTCTGGGCCAGGATGTTGGCCAGCAGGGTGGAGCCGCGGCGGGGCAGGCCGGCGAGGAAGTAGACGGTCTTGGGCGCGGTCATAGGGTCAGCGACCAGTCAGGCATTGTCCATGCGCGTCTGCCAGCCGGGTCCGTCGGCGAGATTGGCGCGACACTTGGCCGCGTCGAAGGTGATCGTCAATTTAAGTGTAGTAACGGGGAGATTCGCTGTCCAGCAACCTGTTACGACGCGACTGCCGGGTTCCTGCTGCGCATGCTGAGCAAGATGAAGCGCCCGCACCAAGGCGGTAGCCGGCTCGCCATCGTCTTCACCGGCTCCCCGCTCTTCACCGGCGCGGCCGGGTCCGGCGAGAGCGAGATCCGCCGCTGGATCATCGAGAACGACTGGCTGGAGGCCATCGTCGCCCTGCCCGACCAGATGTTCTACAACACCGGCATCAGCACCTACGTCTGGATCCTGACCAACCGCAAGGCGAAGGCGCGCCGCGGCAAGGTCCAACTCATCAACGGCGTCAACCGCTTCCGCAAGATGCGCAAGTCGCTCGGCGACAAACGCAAGGAACTGGGACCGGACGACATCGACGCACTGACCCGGCGCTATGCCGACTTCACCGAAGGCCCCGAGGTCAAGGTCTTCGACAATGCCGACTTCGGCTTCCACCGCATCACGGTGGAGCGCCCGCTGCGGCTCAATTTCCAGGCCAGCCCCGAGCGCATCGCGCGCCTGACCGATGAGAAGACCTGGCAGGCACTCTTGACCAGCAAGAAAAAGGGCGCCGCCGCCGCGGCCGAGATCCTGGAGGGCGAGGCCACCAAAAAGGCCGTGCTCGACCTGCTCAAGACCCTCGCCGCCCCCGTAGACCGGACAAGCGCAGCGCAGTCCACCGAGCCGACCGCACCGCTCTACAAGAACCGCGACGCCTTCACCAAGTCACTCAAGTCCGCCGCCAAGACGCGCGGCCTCAAGCTCGCCGCACCGGTGCTCAAGGTCATCCTGAGCGCGCTGTCCGAGCGGGACGAGAGCGCCGATAGTTGCACCGACAACGGCCAGCCGGAGCCGGACCCGGAACTGCGCGATTACGAGAATGTGCCGCTCAAGGAGGACATTAGTGCCTATATGGAGCGCGAGGTCCTGCCACATGTGCCGGATGCCTGGGTGGACCATTCCAAGACCAAGATTGGCTATGAGATCCCCTTCACACGGCATTTCTATGTCTACGAGCCGCCGCGGCCGTTGGCGATCATCCGTGGCGAGATCGAGGCGCTGGAGGGCGAGATTCAGGGGTTGTTGGGGAGGGCTTTAACGTGACCGCCTTCACTGGAACAGAACTCGCCGCGTCAGAGAATGCCTGGATTCCCACTCGTCCCGCATCGTGGCAGCTCTCTCGCCTAAAATGGACAGTACGATTTTCGGCGAACGGTATCTGGGGTGACGATGCGGACGGCGGTTATGACGATATCGCTTGCATAAGAGTAGCGGACTTCGACCGGCAGCGCCTGCGAATTGCCGCCATTGAGCCAACCATGCGGTCGATTCCAAGATCCGCGCAACAAAACCGTCGGTTGAAGATAGGCGATCTCCTTTTAGAAAAAAGCGGTGGAGGTGGCAATCAACCAGTGGGGGTGGTCGTACTATACGATCTTCCCCTTGACGCTGTATGTTCCAATTTCGTCGCTCGCGTGGTTGTGTCCCCAGGCAACGACAGTGGATTCTTCACCTACCTTCATGCATCGCTCTATTACGGTAGAGTCAATACAAGTTCGATAAAGCAAACGACAGGCATCCAAAACCTCGACGCTGATCTCTATTTCGACGAAGTTGTTGCCTTACCTCCTGTCCACACCCAGCAAGCCATCGCCGACTACCTCGACGAAAAGACTGCCGACCTCGATGCACTGATCGAGAAGAAGCGCAAGCTGCTGGACCTGTTGGACGAGGAGCGCGCCGCCCTCATCAACCAGGCGACGACTAAGGGCATCGATCCCAACGTGCCGATGAAGGACTCCGGCATCCCGTGGGTAGGGGAGATGCCGGCATATTGGCGCGTGAAGCGGCTCAGGCACATATCGCCCCAACAGTCGGTCGGCGTTGTGATAAACCCATCCACATACGTGGATGATGCCGGTGACATACCTTTCATCTATGGCGGTGAGGTATCGGAGGGAGAAATCTCTATCGTCGATGCTCGGCGGATTTCGGCGCAGAGCAACAGGCTCTTGCGAAAAAAGCCAGCTTCGTGCTGGCGACTTGGTTTGCGTGCGTGTGGGCGACCCTGGTGTGACAGCAGTGGTGCCCCCGGCGCTGGACGGTATCAATTGTGCTTCAGTAATGATTATTCGGCAGGCATCGACCTTTTCATCCGAATGGCTCTGCTATGCAATGAATTCACAAGCAGGGCGCCAGAATATTGCACTTGTCGCTTATGGTGCGGCACAAAAGCAATATAATATCGGCCATGCAGTTGACTTCATTTATCCAACCCCCCCCCAAGACTGAGCAGGACATCATCGTAAAATGGCTTGACTCTACCTTGGCTGGAGTGCAAGAGACATTGACAGCGATTGTCTCTCAGATCGACCGCCTCCAAGAATACCGCCAAGCCCTCATCACCGCTGCCGTCACCGGCCAACTCGACATCGGGGCCGCGGCATGAAGCCCGTAGGGTGGACAAGCGCAGCGCAGTTGATCATAACCCCGGCCACTTCGCTGACTGCGAGGCCCTTGGCGTCGACTACCATTGCCGCCGTTCCGAACTCCGCCGCGCTCGTGACACCGCTCCAGCGGTGTCACGCATGTGTCAGGCGCTGTGCGCCGCGAGGCTGAGGCCCTGACCGTAGCCCGGGCGGGTGCCGGTTAACCCGGGCCGCGCAGCGGCCAACACATGGGTGACACCGCTGGCGCGGTGTCACCAGGATCCGTATCATATGGCTCCCGCGCTGGAGCCTGAAGACCCAGGACCCGGGCCGGACGGGGCATTCGCCCCGTCCGCAACGTTTTCTCCGGAACCGCGGGTCTGCCGTACCCATCGGCAACGGAATAAACAGTTGGGACGGGGCGAATGCGCCGTCCCGCCCTGGAGTACGGTATCGGCGCCGGGTGACTCACTCGCCAGGTGATAAGGATAACACCATCACCTCGTTGTCTTCCTTGGCGAGCTTGGCGCCTTGGCGTGATCATTCTTCTTCTTTGTGTCTTTGTGCCTTTGTGAGAGACTTCCTATTCGGCGCCATGGTGCGCACGGCGCACTTGTGCCTTTGTCATCTGGCTCCCACGCTCCAGCGTGGGAGCAAGTGCAGACGCTCCAGCGTCGCGACGTGCCTCGGGCCGCTGGAGCGGCCGGGCGGCATTCCCACGCGGGAGCGTGGGAACGAGAGAACACAGGACCCGGCGCAGCGCCGGAAAGGCGGCACGACCCGCGGCGAGGGCGGGCCAGCGGCGGTCGGAGTCCAGGAGCAGCAGACGGGCCCCGGAATCGGCCAGGATGTGGGCGATGTTGTCCGGGCTGTCAGTGGCGTAGAGCGGCACCGGCACCAGCCCCAGGCCCAGGGCCGCCTGGTCGCAGCAGACCCAGTCGACCCCGTTGGGCAGGCTCAAGGCGACCCGGTCGCCCGGTTGCAGGCCCTCCCCCGCTAACCCCAGTTGCCAACGCCCGACCAGCCCCGCCATCGTCGACCAGGTGTAGTCGCACCAGGCACCGCCCTCGAACTGGCGGTAGGCGACGGCCGCGGGCGAGCGCGCGACCCGTTGGCGAAAGAGTCCGGGGAGGGTGCGGGCCGCGTCACAGGCGATGGTGTGCGGCGGCAGGCCAGGGTTTTCGGTGGTCATGGCATGGACCTCCATCCAGAAAAACGCTGTCAGCAGCGAACGGACGCTGCCCTGCCAGTGATTCGGCCAGCCGCGACCGCGACATCGGATCAGGGACCGTAGCGGCCGGGCGGGCCTCTTGCTTTAATGCAATTATGGCAACTGAGCGCGAAATGGGTGGCTCGGCGCGCCACCTGGTGCGCACCCACACACAAGGTGGCTGGTGCGCACCGCGGCGGCCTGCCGGATCTCAAACGGATAAGGGTCAATGCGCCGATGCCGCCGACCGACATGGAACAGGCTGGCCGCGGGAGGACCTCCTGGCTGACGAGGGACGACGAAACCTTGCTCAGGGTGGAACACAAGTCTTAGCGCTGACTTGCAGGCCGGCGTGAGTGGCTCCGGTCGGCGGTGATTGGCGCCAGGCGGCCAGCCAGCCGGGTAGCTCGTGGGCCGGCAGGGGATGGGCGATGCTGAAGCCCTGGGCCAGCTCGCAGCCGAGTTGCCGCAGCCGCTCGCCCTGCGCCAGGGTCTCCACTCCTTCGGCGACGGCCTGGTGGCGGAAGGCGGTGGCCAGGCATAGGATGCTTTCGACGATCGCCAGGTCA
>NZ_CAIKKU010000212.1 GCF_903828115.1 uncultured Thiodictyon sp.
ATGAATCCGCGCCTTATGACTGTCGTTGCGCATGTCGACGTTGGTTTCATTCCTTGCCCGGTACATCATGCGATAGATGCCCCAGTTGATCAGGCCGGTGTCGGGGTCACGCGAGACGACACTGGTGTCCTGAAGATAGGCGTGACCATCGTGCTGGTGGTGCAGGAAGAGCGGCAGCCGGGTCAAATCGACGGCCTCGCCCTTCAGGATCACCTCTTTGCAGGGTGCGGTTGGGGCTACCACTGGCTTATAGGTCCGGGCGCCCCGCCTGGCAATCTCCTGCGCCAGTTCACCCGGCTTGCAGTCGAGCGCGGCGGCGTATTGCGTACGATTCGAATAGGCGTTGGCCAGGAATTGCAGGTCACAGTCTTTGATCTTTTCCACGAGGACTGCGGTATCCGGATGGGCCTCCATGATCGCAGGCAGATCATTGACATGCCGCTCGTCGCTAATGCGCACAAGCTGGCCGATTTTTTCCAATGTCGCCACAAAGTCCGACAGGGTTTGCTGGGGCATCGTTGCTCTCCGCCGATGATGTGATCTGGGATTGCCGGTTGCCTCTCGCCGAAACTCAGGGTC
Source organism: uncultured Thiodictyon sp. (assembly GCF_903828115.1). GTDB lineage: Bacteria > Pseudomonadota > Gammaproteobacteria > Chromatiales > Chromatiaceae > Thiodictyon. The sequence goes on from NZ_CAIKKU010000212.1 coordinate 580, forward strand.
GCGGCGCTCGCCTTGACACTACCAGCCTCGTCAGCAGGCTGCCGAAGGTCTCGGCTCCCCTCAGGCTGCCCGGGCCGTCAATCTCGGGGGCACCGCAAACATCCAGGATGATGCGGTTCCGCAACCGCGAGCCCGCCGGCAGATCCCGGGCATGGAAATACACCCCTTGCGGGTACCGCCCCGCATGTAGACAGCGCGTACAAGCTTCATGCGGCGCCGTCCTTGCCATAAACGAAGCAGGCGTCGGCAAAGGTATAAGGATAGGTCGGGCGCTCATCGGCCATACGGCCCAGGCGGTGGCGCAGTTGGCCGAAAGCGCGATAGATCACCGGATAGGGCTGACCGTGGAACTGCTTCAGGATCTGAAGCCAGGTGCGCGGTGACTGTTCGATGAATTCCGCCATCTGCTTCACCAGTTCCGCTTCCGTCAGCGGCGCGAGCGCGGCTGGCGGTTCACCCAGCGGCTCGGTAACGGTACAGGCGGCGAAGGAGAAGCGATCGACATTGCCGACCAGCGGAATAGTGCAGTCGAAGCCGATCTTGGGCATATTGACGGGCGGCTTGTTGGTCATGCACAGTGGATCGAGCGGCAGTATGTTGAGTTCCGGGATGATGAGCGTGTCGAGCTGCGGGTGGTACCGGTAAGCCATGGCCCACTTGACGCGTGCCTCGTCGAAGATATCGATGTCGTCATCGAACACGTAGGCGATCTTGGGAAACCATTGGCGTGAGCAACTCAACATGACCGCGAGCGTCTGCTTGGCGTCTCCGCCACCCACGGGTTTGATCCTGGCATAGGCGATATTGTGGATACCGTCGGCCGGCAGATAGACGTCCAGCACCCTGATACCAGCACGTTTGAGCGCCGCGTAGATATCGGCCTCGACGGTCGGATGAAAGACATACAGGTCGGTGCGGCCCGGATGCAGGCCGCCGATGGTCGCGTACTGGTAGATGCCGCCCTTGCGGTAGCTGATACAGTCGATCTTGAAGCGGCAGTTGTGCGGCAGCCCTCCGCCATAGGTCCCGGTGAACTCGCCGTAGGGACCCTCGTCATAGACCCAGCCTTCGCTGGTCATGATCCGACCCTCGATGACGATCTCGGCATTGGCCGGCACCGTGAGATCGGAGGTCTCGCACTTCACGACCTTGGCCGACTCACCGTAGAAGCCGCCCAGCACGTCCCAATCATCGGTGTCGGGAAAGGAATACATCGAGGCGATCTTATCCAGGGCCGGACCGCCGATGACGATCGCCGCCGGCATATCGATACCCTTGGCCTCGTATTTCTTGGCCTGAATCCGGGCATTGTGACTGTCGTTGCGCATATCGACGTTTGTTTCATTCTTCGTGCGATACATGAAACGGTAGATACCCCAATTGATCAGCCCCGTCTCGACATCCCGCGACACCACATTCGCATCCTGAATGAAGGCATGACCATCGTGGTCATGATACAGAAACAGGGGAAAGCGGGTGATGTCAATATCCTCACCTGTGAGGATGACCTCCTTGCAGGGGGCGGTATCGACCAGGACCGGCGGGTATCTTCTTTCGCAGCGGCGCGCAATTTCTTGCGCGAGCTCCCGTGGTCCGCAGTTCAGGGCCTGCGCATATTGCTCGCGGTTGGAGTAG
>NZ_CAIKKU010000213.1 GCF_903828115.1 uncultured Thiodictyon sp.
ATGGCGTCGGTTCATCACCGTAAAGCTCCCCACCGTGGGAGCTAACGGCGAAAACCAAGCCATGCACCCCTGGGCAGCCTCGTTGAAGCAGGAACTTAGCACTGAATCTGCCTATGTGTAGGTTTGTGTAAGTCTAAGAGATACGGTTCGGTAGATGATCCGCCGCACCCGAGCGCCGATCGGCAGGCGAGCGAGCCCCGATCCCGGATAGAATCCGGCCATGAAAACCTCAAGCCCAACCCCCTACGCCGACCTGAGCCCGGATCGCGTGCTCGACGCGGTGGAGTCCATCGGGCTCCCCACCGACGGTCACCTGCTGGCGCTCAACAGCTACGAGAACCGCGTCTACCAGGTCGGCATCGACGAGGCCGAACCGGTCATCGCCAAGTTCTACCGCCCCGGCCGCTGGAGCGACGCCGCCATCCTGGAGGAACACGCCTTCAGCCAGGAGTTGGCGGACGCCGAGATCCCGGCGGTCCCGCCCTACGCGACCCTGGGGCGGACCCTGCACGAACACCGCGGCCACCGCTTCTCCCTGAGCCCCCGGCACGGCGGGCGCACACCGGAACTGGAGGACGCCCCGGTACTGGAGTGGCTCGGGCGGCTCCTGGGGCGCATCCACGCCATCGGCGCCGTCACCCCCTTCCAGCACCGTCCCACACTCGACATCGAGGCCTTCGGCACCCGCCCGCGCGACCTGCTGCTCGCCGGGGGCTGGGTCCCCAAAGACCTGCTGCCGGCCTACAGCTCGGTCGTGGATCAGGCGCTTGAAGGCGTGCATGCCTGCTTTGAACGGGCCGGCGACTACACGGCCATCCGCCTGCACGGCGACTGTCACCGCGGCAATCTGCTGTGGACCGACCGCGGCCCGCACTTCGTCGACTTCGACGACGCCCGCATGGGGCCCGCGGTACAGGACCTGTGGATGCTGCTCTCCGGCGACCGCCCCGATCAGACCCGCCAATTGGCCGACGTACTCGCCGGCTACGAGGACTTCTGCGACTTTGACCACCGGGAACTGCACCTGATCGAGGCCCTGCGCACCCTACGCCAAATCCACTACGCCGCCTGGCTCGCCGGCCGCTGGGAGGACCCCGCCTTCCCCGCCGCCTTCCCCTGGTTCAACACCCAGCACTACTGGCAGGACCACATCCTGGCCCTGCGCGAACAGATCGCCGCCATGGAAGAGGGGCCGCTGTGGTCGGCCTGACCGCGCCCATGAAACCCCCGAGGAAAGACCTATGAGAATCCTGCATACCATGCTACGCGTCGGTGACCTCAACCGGGCCATCGACTTCTATACCAAGGTCCTGGGGATGACGCTGCTGCGCCGCCAGGACTACCCGGAGGGGCGCTTTACGCTGGCCTTCGTGGGCTACGGCGCCGAGTCGGAACAGGCGGTCATCGAGTTGACCTATAACTGGGATACCAGCGCCTATGACCTGGGGACCGGGTATGGTCATATCGCTTTGGAGGTGGATGATGTCTACCAGGCGTGCGCCCAGATCCGGGAGCGCGGCGGGCGGGTCATGCGTGAGGCCGGACCCATGAACGCCGGCACCACCATCATTGCCTTTGTGGCGGACCCGGACGGCTACCCGATCGAGCTGATCGGGCGCATGGGATGAGGTAATCGGCAGTGAATCCTGAATCGCACGAGGGTCCGGCGACGGACCGCTATCTGAGCTTCGTGGGGCTGGACTGCGACGCCAAGGCGCAACAGATGGTCGACGCACTCCGGCTGGCAATGACCGCCCACGGGCGCAATGACCCCTTCTGGGACTATTTCGAGGCCAAATTGAACGGCACCAAGGGGCCGGCCCACGATGAACTCTATCACCTGCACTGCCACCTGAACGACCTGCGCGACCTGCTGGAGCACTGGGAGGAGCCGGACCTGGCAGCGCTGCTGGAAACCCTGGAAGTCGAATGCTGTTAGGTGCTGCCCCATGCCCACAGAACCAACGATCTCCGCCATCTCGCACCTCATCCAGGTCGCAGTCGCCCCGGTCTTTCTGCTCGCCGGGATCGGGTCCGTCCTCGGGGTCATGGCCAACCGGCTGTCGCGTATCGTCGACCGCGCCCGGGTGGTCGAGGGGGTCCTGACGAGCGAGACGGACGAAACCGGCCCGATCCACGAGGAAATGCTCACGCTGGAGCGGCGCGCCCGCATCATCAGCCTGTCCATCGGGCTGTGCACCCTGACCGCACTCCTGGTGTGCGCGGTGATCGCCGTGATGTTTCTCAGTGCCTTTTTTTCGTTCGATACCTCGTTGGCGGTCGCGGCCCTGTTCATCCTGGCGATGCTTTTCTTTATCTGCGCGCTGACCATGCTCCTGCGGGAGATCCTGCTGGCCACGGTCGGCCTGCGTTTCGGACCCGAGCGTAAGTGACGAGTCAAGAAACGCTTAGACACAGTCGTTGTGGTAACCGTTGTCGTTGTCGTTGTCGTTGTCGTAATCGAAGAAGCGATACACTTCGAGGTCCGAGAGCATCCGGGGCGCTACGATGACCTCGATTACGACAACGACAACGGCACTCCAGGCAGTCCCTAATAGAATTGTTTAACTTATTAGTGAACCGTTCCTGGGTGACCTAGGGCGGCCCCCCTTTCCCGCGAGTCCCACCCATGCCAAGCCACCCCCAGCACCCCGACTGTATCCGCCTGCGCGGGGTGCGCCAGAACAATCTCAAGAACCTGGATCTGGACCTGCCGCTTGGTCAGTTGATTGTGGTGACCGGGGTCTCGGGCTCCGGCAAATCGTCGCTCGCCTTCGATACGGTCTACGCCGAGGGTCAGCGGCGCTATGTGGAGACCTTCTCGCCCTATGCCCGGCAGTTCCTGGACCGCATGGACAGGCCCGCGGCGGACCGGATCGAGGGCATCCCGCCGGCCATCGCCATCGATCAGACCAATACGGTACGCAACTCCCGCTCGACCGTCGGGACCATGACTGAACTGGCGGATTACCTGAAGCTGCTGTTCGCCCGCGCGGCGCGGCTCTTCTGCCGGGGCTGCGGGCGGGAGGTCCGGCGCGACACGCCGGAGTCCGTCTGGGAACAACTAACGGCCATGGCGCCCGCGTCACCACGAAAGACGAAAGTTGCGGGCGCCATGGCCGTTTCCTCACCCCGCCCTCTCCCAGAGGGAGAGGGGGAATTGGAGCGCGCTCCCGGCGCGACTTTCACGGTAACGCGCGACGCCGAACGCCCGCGGGTGCAGGTCTGCTTTCAGGTCGCCGTGCCCGAATCACTGGGGGCCGAGGAGGTCCGGCAGCTGCTCGCCCAGCAGGGCTATGTGCGGCTCTTGGAAGCCGCAGGCCCGGCGCTGACCGTGGTCCAGGACCGGCTGCGCCTCACCGACGAGAACCGGGGCCGCGCCCTGGAGGCGATCGAGACCGCGCTGGAGCGCGGCCATGGGCGGCTGCTGGTCTATCCGGTCGGGCCGGAGCAGGAAACCGGCACGCCTTGGCGCTTCTCCGCCGACCTGCACTGCCCAGACTGTGACCTGACCTATCGCGAGCCCCTGCCGAACCTGTTTTCCTTCAACTCACCCATCGGTGCCTGCGAGACCTGTCGGGGCTTCGGCCGGACCATCGGGATCGACTGGGGGCTGGTGGTCCCGGACCCGGGCAAGTCGCTGATCGAAGGGGCCATCAAGCCTATCCAGTCGGACAGCTATGCGGAAGTTCAAGAAGAGCTGATGGGCTTTGCCCACCGCCGCGGCCTCCCGACCGACGTGCCCTGGCGCGACCTGTCCCAGGCGGACCGGGACTGGGTGATCGAGGGCGAGGGCGAGTGGGACGCCGGGGTCTGGTTCGGCATCCGGCGCTTTTTCGCCTGGCTGGAGGCACGCGCGTACAAGATGCATGTGCGGGTGCTGCTGTCGCGTTACCGGTCCTATGAGACCTGTCCCAGTTGCAATGGGGCTAGACTGAAGGACGAGGCGCTAGGGTGGCGCCTGGGAGCGCGGGCGTCCCGCCCGCCCGCGGGCG
>NZ_CAIKKU010000214.1 GCF_903828115.1 uncultured Thiodictyon sp.
GCTTGCAACACGAACTGGTGTTTGCGTGAAACCTCGCGCTCGCGCGAAAGCGAGTACGACCGAGGAACCGGATGCGGGAAAACTGCACGTCCGGGTCTGTGGCGGGGGCTCCGGGCAACCGGAGTCCCTACGCCGGAGGCCATTGTCTGGGTTCATAATTGAGGCTCGCCCGCTTTCTCCTCCTACATGTGGAGAAATGTCTCCAGTTCTACGATCATACGCCTCCTCTTTTCTCTGACCTTATCTAGCTCGGCAGTTAAATGCTCTGTGTAGGACACAGGAGAAACGGTATCAAAAAGGATCTTGCTCGGGGTTGGTGGTTGGTTGCTCCGGCTAGCCAAGAGTTCGATTTCCAATGCCTTGATATTTTGATCGTATTCAGCAATTAGTTGGGTAAATGCCGTAAGCCGCGCTGTCCTTGTCCTGGGCGTCTGCGGAGCGCTTAAATTGTCGGCGGCTTTCCAATAAATCTTCCTTTTGTACTGCAAGTGCGTCGCCTTGCAGCAGTATCGTGATCACGAGCCCGGAAAAGGTTAGGCCCGTAAAAAGAGCATTTAGAGCGCCGAAGCTGTCCCCAAATGTGCCAAGATGAGTAGCCCAACCAGGATCTTTGGTCACAACGAAAAGAAAAAATGAAAAATACAGCGGTACGGGTATTATCAGAAACAGCAAGACATATCGTAAAAGGAGCCATTTTCGCATGTTGTCCCCGCGGCCTATGAGTCATCTGAAGATGGTACTATTTTGGAAAGATGAGCCTCAAACGCAAACAAGCGTTTCAATATTCCCAGGGCACGCAAGAGCCCATAAACGGCGAGTGGTGCCAATACAAATAAGCCCGTGGTGTACTTGAAGCTCAGCGGATAAACATCATAGCCATAAGGTCCCTCTTCGTAGGAAAACCATTCCACCCCGAATTTCGCAGAAGAAAAGCCGTATTGCCAATCTGCGAAGACCGTTACAAAAAACAAGAGCAGTAATGCGGCTACGAAGATAATAATACCCTCTTTTCTCTCCGATGCTATCGTTACTTTCTGTCCCGAGTCCGTGGCAGGTGGGTCGCTGTTGGTGCTGCGCGATTCAATTTGTCCGACTCTCGCAACCAAAGGTAAGATGGCGGCGGGCTTCTCAGGTTCCGTTTCGAGAAGTGAAATACGGTTTTCCAGGGAATCGATTCTGGCGAACATCTCCGACAGTGCAGCGTCGGAGATGTTGAGGTATGCAGAGAAATCGGAAACCCCGGCCTTGTTTAGTGAGTCTTGCAACTCGCAGACACTTGAGGTCACTATCCGCGATACCTTTGGCGGCTGCAAAGTCTTATTAATAACCAAAAATTCCATTAAGACTCCAGGATGTCGAGCTTGCCAAGCCTAACTGTTTTCTTAGACTGACGGCGGTGTTGGGCGAGTTAGACAGATTCTGTCTAGTTCAAGATTTCACTGCTTTCCCGAGCCCGGTCTCCCCCCGCTCCCCCGCCTCAGTCCTCAAAAGCCTAGCGCACGCCCCGCAACCCGTCAAGCCACCAGGAAAAATATGTTTTTCTCCGTAACAACAGCTTAACAAATCAAGTACGACGGCGCTCGCTGCCCGCTGGCCAAGACGCCGCAGTGCCCCAGGGCAGCCCGCCATCGTCGTTCGGGCACGATCGAGTCGGCACAGGCCCCAGGCCGATCCATGACGGCGGGTCGGCGCTCGAACCGGCCCGCCGACCGCCCAGGCCGCGATCTCCTCCCTCGTTCCAGTGTGCTTAGACGGCTGTCGGTGTTGGGCGTGCTAGACCGATTCTCTAATTATGGTACTAGACAGATGCGACTCGGTTTCTTGCGCGGCGAAGGTCGGCGTCCCCGTCGCGTGCGCGGGGAACGGCAAGTCGGGGACAGATTCATATCCAGAGGGTGATTCGGTCGAGGCGCTTGATCCTGGAAGAAGCATTTGTTTCACGCAAAGACGCAAAGACGCAAAGTTTCTCAATGTTTTTGGGGCCTTCAAGCGTTACCGTGTCGGGGGTTGCTCCGGCCATCCAGGGACCTGCGATGCCGTTGGTCCGCGCAGCGGACCCTACGGGCGGCTCCGTGGCCATCGGTCGCTCCGTGCGGACCGGGCGCATCCCGGCCGCTCGCGGCGGACGCATCGATCCGCGCTTCGGCTTAGAATCTGCGCTACACGCACGGGTCTGACGCACGGCCTCGCTCATCAGGGTTGCAATGCACTTTACCGAGGTCTTTATCCGCCTGGAGTCCAAGGCTTCAGCCTTGGCCTGCCGATCCAAGGCTGAAGCCTTGGACTCCCGCGGGTCGGCGCCGCGGCTGGCCGGAACCATGACCAAGGCCGCGGGCAGGCATCGGCTGCTGCGGACCCTGGCCCTCGGCGCGGCGGCCCTGACGGCGGCCTGCAACCTGGGGCCGGACTATGTGCGCCCGAGCGCGCAGGTCCCGGCCGCCTATAAGGCGGACGCCAACTGGAAGCCCGCCACGCCCCAGGACCAGGTGCCGCGGGGGCCCTGGTGGGAGGTCTTCGGCGACCCGCCGCTTACCGCGCTCCTGGTCCAGGTCGAGGTCTCCAACCAGGACCTGGCCGCCGCCGCGGCCAAGCTGCGCGAGGCCCAGACGCTGGTGCAGCAGGCCCGCGCCGGGCTCTTCCCCAGCCTCTCCGGCAGTGCCTCGGTGATCCGCTCCCAGTCGACCATCGGCAGCGGGAGCGTGCCGGTGTCGGTGGGCCGCCGCGCCCCCGAGACCACCGAGAACATCGGGCTCAGCCTGCCCTGGGAGATCGACCTCTGGGGCAAGGTGGCGCGTCAGGTCGAATCCAGCCGGGCGAGTGCGCAGGCGAGCGCGGCCGACCTGGAGTCGGTACGCTTGAGCGCCCAGGCGACCCTGGCCCAGGACTATTTCCTGCTGCGGGTGCTGGATGCCCAACAGCGGCTGCTCAACGAGACCGTCGCGGCCTACGCGCGGGCCCTGACGATTACCCAAAACCGCTACGCGGCCGGGGTCGTCGCCCAGGTCGACGTGGCTTTGGCCGAGGCCCAACTGAAGACGACCCAGGCCCAGGCCATCGACCTGGGGGTCCGACGCGCGCAGCTCGAGCACGCCATCGCCGTGCTGATCGGCCGGCCGCCGGCGGACCTGGCGCTCGCCCCGGCGGACCCGCCGGCCAGCCTGCCGGTCATCCCCGCCGGCCTGCCTTCGACCCTGCTGGAGCGCCGGCCCGACATCGCGAGCGCCGAGCGGCGGGTCGCCGCCGCGAATGCCCAGATCGGGGTCGCCCGCGCCGCCTACTTCCCGACCCTGAGCCTCTCGGCCACCCTGGGCTACCAGAGCACCGACTTCTCCAAGCTGCTCTCCGCCGGCACCCGCTATTGGTCCGTGGGTCCGACCCTGGCCGGGCCGCTGTTCGACGCCGGTCTGCGCCGCGCCCAGAGCGCCCAGGCCGTCGCCGCCTATGACGCCAGCGTGGCCGCCTACCGCCAGAGCGTGCTGGTTGCCCTGCGGGAGGTCGAGGACAACCTCTCGGCGCTGCACATCCTCGCCCAGGAGGCGCTCGCCCAGGAGGCCGCGGTCGAGGCCAGCCGCCGCGCCGCGCAACTGAGCCTCAACCAATACAAGGCGGGCACCGTGAGCTATCTGAACGTGGTCACGGCCCAGGCCGCCCAACTCGCCAACGCGCGTACCGCCCTGGACATCCTGGGCCGGCGCCTCACGGCCAGCGTGGGCCTGATCAAGGCCTTGGGCGGCGGTTGGCAGGCCGCGCAGGGGAGTCCCGCGGCCCGTCCCTGAAAGGGGTCCCTTGAGCCTAAGTCCGGGAATTACTCACACAAAGACACAAAGAACACAAAGAAAAACAAATCATGGAAGACGGTGGGCCGATCACCGCGCGGGTGACCTCCTTGACCTACATATCGGGTTGAAAATCTTTGTGTTCTTTGTGTCTCTGTGTGAGAACTGCTCTTTCTAGGTTGAGGCTCGCGACAAGGCGTCGTGGCCGGGGGGCCGCTCCCACGATGCGGGATGGGTAGAGCGCAGCGAAACCCATCGTTGGCGCTGTTACGCCGGTTCAGTCCGGCGTAATCTCCAGCAGTACCTCATCCGGATTCACCGCGTCCCCCTTGATGACATAGACCGCGCTCACGGTCCCGGCGATGGGGGCCTGGATCTCGGTTTCCATCTTCATCGCCTCGGCGACCAGGACCGGTTGGCCGGCGGTCACACTTGCCCCCTCCTTGACCAGCACATCGACGATGTTGCCGGGCATGGCGGTGGTGACCTGGCCCGGCTTGTCGGGCTTGGGCCGGCGGCCGCGGATCGCCTTCTTGATCGCCCCCTGGGCCCCGCCGGTCAGGACCACTTGGTCCAGGGTCTCGACCACCACCTCCTCGGGCACGCCGTCGATGGAGAGATAGAAGTGCCGGTCGGTCTGGCCCTTTTGTCCGGCGCCCGTGACCTTGACGTGATAGGTCTCGCCATGGACGGCGATGTTGAACTCGGTGGGTGCGTGCTCGGTGGCGGCGGGGCCCGGCGGGGGCTCCAGGGGCTCCGGTTGCAGGGTCCCGGCCGCGCGCTGGGTGAGGAAGGCGCGCCCGACCTCCGGGAACATGGCGTAGGTCAGGACGTCGTCATCGGTCAGGGCGAGCACGCCGATGGCCTGTGTGAGCCGCTCCAGTTCAGGCGGCAGCAGGTCCGCGGGCCGGCACTCCACGAGGTCCTCGTTGCCGATCGCCTGCTGTTGCAGGGTGGGGTTCACCGGCCCCGGGGCGCGGCCGTAGCGACCCTGGAGATAGAGCTTCACCTCATTGGTGATGGTCTGGTAGCGCTGGTCGGTCAGGACATTGATGACCGCCTGGGTGCCGACGATTTGGGACGTGGGTGTCACCAATGGCGGGTAGCCCAGGTCCTTGCGGACGCGGGGGATCTCCTCCAGCACCGCGGACATGCGCTCCAGGGCCTGCTGCTCCTTCAATTGGTGGGCCAGGTTGGAGATCATGCCGCCCGGTACCTGATTGACCTGGACCCGGGTGTCGACCCCGGTGAACTCGCTCTCGAACTGGTGGTAGCGCTTGCGCACCTGATAGAAATAGATGCCGACCTGCTGGATCAGCTCCAGATTCAGGCCGGTGTCATACCGGGTGCCGCGCAGCGCCGCGACCATGCTCTCGGTGGGCGGATGGGAGGTCCCGCCGGCCAGCGACGAGATGGCGGTATCAATCGTATCGCAGCCGTTCTCGATCGCCTTCAGGTGACACATCTCCGCCAGGCCCGAGGTGGCGTGGGAGTGCAGGTGCAGCGGCAGGTCGAGGGTGTCCTTCAGGGCCCGGACCAGCTCGGCGGTGACATAGGGCGTCAGGAGTCCCGCCATATCCTTCAAGGCGATGGAGTCGCAGCCCATCTGCGCCAGTTCCTTGCCCATCCCCACGAAGCCCGCGAGGTCGTGGACCGGGCTTTGCGTATAGCAGATGGTGCCCTGGGCGTGCTTGCCCGCCGCCTTGGTCGCCTCGACCGCCGTCCTGATGTTGCGCAGGTCATTGAGCGCATCGAAGATCCGGAAGACGTCCATGCCGTAGGCGGCGGCCCGCCGCACGAAGGCGCGCACCACATCGTCCGAGTAGTGGCGGTAGCCGACCAGATTCTGCCCGCGCAGGAGCATCTGCAGCCGGGTCTTGGGCAGGGCCTCGCGGAACTTGCCCAGCCGCTCCCAGGGGTCCTCCTTGAGGAAGCGCACGCAGGCATCGAAGGTGGCCCCGCCCCAGCACTCCAGGGACCAATAGCCGATGGCGTCGAGTTTGGGACAGATGGGCAGCATGTCCTCCAGGCGCAGGCGCGTCGCCAACAGCGACTGGTGGGCGTCGCGCAGGACCACCTCGGTAACATTGATCTTCGGCATAGTCAGCGGCTCGGGGAAATAGGGAACGGTTCACCAATAAGTTAAGCACGTCCAGTAGCGAGTGCTGTTGGCGTCGTTGTCGTTGTCGTTGTCGTAATCGAGGTTATCGTAGTGCCTTGGATTCTCTCGAACACCAAATGGCATCGCTTCTTCGATTACGATTACGACAACGAC
>NZ_CAIKKU010000215.1 GCF_903828115.1 uncultured Thiodictyon sp.
AGGTCGGTCAGCAGGATGCCGAGCCAGCGGTGCCAGGGTTTGTGGGGGCGTTTGTCCATGGATGGCGTTTCGGCGCGGGCCTCGATCACAATTCCGGCCACTGCCAACGCGCAGTACCGGGTGGACAAGCGCAGCGCGGTCCACCAACGGCGGCGCGGGATTCGGTGGACTTCGCTCCCGCTCGTCCACCCTACCGGCCTCCGTTTGGGCCTTGGTCATAAACTTGGCCACCTCGCGTTCTGCGCGGTTGTTGGTCCGCACAGCGGACCCTACGGATCGCGGTCTTACCGTAGGGTCCGCTGTGCGGACCAGCGGATGGGCGGGCCGATCGCGACCGACCGGAACGACGATCAAGATCGTCAGTAATCAAGAGGATATCAGGGACAGACCAAGGATATCAGGATATCAGCAGGATATCAGGGACAGACCACGTTTAGTTGTGGGGCAGCGCGGGCGTTTCATCCTCGGAGAATAGGCCCGGTCTGGGGTGCATCGGCCGTCCCCTGTGGCAGCAAAGGCCGCAAGGTCAGGTCTCCCATCGCACGCTTGACTTGTCCCGGCATTCGGCGGATTCATCGCCCGTCGGTCTCCGCGAAGACCTCCTCCAGGCGGGTGGCGGTGAGCACCCGCGCGGACCAGCACCGTAGGGCGTCGGCATTGGCCTGTTGCACACGCTTGGTCACCGCGTCGACGGGTGGGCCAAACTTGAGTGTGAGCAGTTGCAGCAGGATCGCCGCGGCTTCTTCCTGACGCCCTTCCTGACGCCCCTCCTGGATCCCTTCTTCCCGTGCTTCCCGCAACAGCGTGATCTCATCGCGCACCGCGCGCTCGCGCACGAAGGCCAGGCGCCTCGCCTCCTCGTCGGCGCTGAGCCGACGGACGCGGCTCAGCGCCGCTTGAAGACATAGTCATTCGTGGGGTCGAGCAGTTCCGGCGCAGGGTTGGGTCGCCCGGTACGCAGGTCAAGGTGTCTCCCAGACCGTTGGTTCGACATATAAAGAAACGGGGCTTGAAAAACGACATTCGCTCAGAATAAGCGCGGACCCGATGGCTTCGAGCATGCGGCCGGTCATGGCGCCGTGGGACAGGCTGGCAATCCCGAGGTGATGGTCCGGGCGCGGGATGTCGAGTTGCGCAAAGAAGACATCGGACATGCCGGCGTCGAAGTGCTGGCCGGTGTGGACGATGACCTCGCGGATGGGCGGGGCTGCCCGGCCGCATTCTGCTCACGAATGGCGCGGCTGACCGTGGCGGCCTTGATGAACTGGGGACGGGCGCCGATGACGGTGAGGATCTTCACGCGTTAGGGATTCTTGGCTTGGCCAATGGTCGCGGCGGGCCGGCGAGCGTCGGCGGGTTCCCCCCGGGGAGGCGCTCCCACTGGCTCCCCGGCCTCAGTGTCCGGTCCGCTGGAGCCAGGCTTTGATCTGTTCGGGATCCATCGCCCGCAGGATCTCCTCCGGCGGCAGGCCGCGCAGGCGGTCTTCGGGCGCGTAGCGTTTGAGTACCTCCGCCGGATCCAGGCCGTGCAGGCGCTCTTCGGGGGGCAACTTCTGCAGCAGGTCGGCGCGCAGGGTGGCATGGTCCTCCGGTGTCAGCCATGGGTCGTCGAGCATCACGCGCAGGGCGTCGCGTTTGAAATCGTCCACGTTGAAGGACATCTCGGTCAGCTCCGGTCGATGCACTTGTGCAATAGGTGACGTCAACAGCTTACAGGATTCGCCACCAGTGTCCGTGCCTCACCCCAACCGACGGCATTGCGATGTTCTCGGGTTCGGAGCGAACACTTTCCCAAACCCAGTGCGGTGCGATCTCGCAAGCGGCCTTGATCATAACTTCGGCCACGCACCCTTGCGGCAACCCGTCGCGGCCTGGGGGCCGCTCCTACGCCGTAGGAGCGG
>NZ_CAIKKU010000216.1 GCF_903828115.1 uncultured Thiodictyon sp.
GTCCTCGCGCTCGCGCAGGTCGTCGGTGACATAGCTGCCACCCTGTTTCTCCAGCGTGCTGAAGTCGATCAGCGCCAGCCAGTCCTCATGTACGAAGTCGCGCAGCAGGCCCTCGACCATCTCGGGGTGGGAGAACAGGTGTTTGTAGGAGCCGTCCTGCGGCGCCCGTGCCCGCCTGGCGGAGGGGCGCACACGCGGACGCTTGCGTGGGGGTCGGGGCATGGCGGTGAGGCGCACAGGCCGATTGGATGACGGGGATCTAACCCGAAGTGTTGCACGGGCGGGCCCAGCGAGCAACGTCGACAGTGCTGAAATGCAGCGCCTTTGCGACCTGGCGGGAAACCCCACCGAGGGGTTACGCGCGGTTGGCAAACTGCCGGACGGGGCATCCGCCCCGTCCGAAACGTTTTCTCCGGACCTGCGGGCTCATGCCAATGATCGGCGACGGAATGACTCGAGTCCGGGTCACGACAGAATCCCGACCTCCAGCGGCGAATCCGGATTTGCCGAAGACCAGACCCAATGCTCAGCCCGGGCCACGTAACCCTTGCGTACCGGATTCTCATGCACATAATTGAGCTTCTGCACATAGAAATCCGGATTCTCGATCTTCTTCGGCGCATTCGTATCCATCCACAGTCGATAGGTCCCCGCGTCATCGACGAATAACTTAAGGACACCCGGCTCGGTGGCCGCGATATTCTCCTTCAGTTGCTTGGACGTGAACCGCTTGAAGTCGCGCAGAAAGCCGGTGAGGTCCGGGGAGGTAACGATCAAATGGATGTGGTTCAACATGAACACATAGCCGTTGAGTTCCAGACCCTTGTGCTCCCGGCAATAGCGTATCGAGTCGGCCAGGATCGGCCAGCGGTTATGGCGGTCGAACAGGTAATACCAGCGCTGCACCGTGAGAGTCAGGAAATAGGTCCCGGCATTCAGGTCCACTGGCACGCGGCGTGAGGGCATGATGTTTACTGTCGCTCGGGTAAATAACGCTCAAGTGAATGACGCTCGATCAGGGAAAGGGCCATTGGCAATGGCCGGACGGGGCATTGACCCCGCCCCGAGCATTCAAGGCTGCCGCCGGGCCACGCCGTCGGCGGGTCTGACGCGGCATCCGCAACGCTCCGGACGGGGCGCAGGCCCAACCAGTCTTCCCGCCCGGGTTCAGGCAGCCGGCGCCGCACGCCCGCGTACCCGGCGCCAGCCCCAGAGTCCAACGCCCAGGAGCAGCCAGGTGCCGGGTTCGGGGACCTCCGCCTGACCGTCACTGTCGGCCGTCATCACGAAGGACCCACCCAGGGTGCTAACCGAATAGCTGAAGCCATTCGCAAGCCCGGTGTACTGTACACTCGTTGGGTTGAAGGACAGCAAGCTTGCGTACTGGAGGAACGTCCAGGTGTCGTCCTTGGTCGGCAAGAACCCGTTGATGAAGGCAAAAAGGATGGTCCCGCCGGTGAAGTCGGCGCTGCCGCTGATATCGAGCAGGTCGTACTCACCGGCGCCGGTGCCACCGATCTCAATCTCCAGCGTTCCGCTGTTGAAGGTGAAGTTGCCATTGACCGTGAGCGTCCCGGGCGAATGGCCCGGGGCCACCAGGGCACCCGCGACGATCACATTCCCGTCGATGGTTCCCGTACCATTAAGGGTACCACCGGTCAGATTGAAACCTCCGGTCTGCGCCAACACGCCATCCGCGGTCAAGAGGCCGTCGGATTGCGTGAAGTTGCCGCCCCCGTCCAACTTGGCGCTCGCCTTCACATTGAAGTTGCCGGCATTGATGATCTGACCGGCGCTGGACAGGGTCGTGTCCGCGGCCACCTCGATCTGCCCCGTGTTGACCACCGTCGCATTCAGGGCATGGGTTACGGGTGTTGCGGACACCCCGCCGCCGATGTTCACCTGACCCGCGTTGGTCAGGGTCCCGCTGCCCGCCCCCAGCGCAAGGGTTCCGTCCGACCAGTTGAAGGTGCCGCCGGCGTTGACGTTCAAGTCGGCGACCGTGAGCGAGCCCCCCGAAAGGTTGTAGGTCCCGGTACTGCCGACCGCCTCCGCCACATTGACGCTGGTGACGACCGTGTTGGTCCCGCCGGTCTGGTTGAAGACGCCGACCCCGCCGGGAACCGCGCCCACAGCGATGCGGTCGGAGGCCTGCAAGGAACCAGTTCCGGACAGGTTGTAGGTGCCGTTGCCGCCCGGCCCAACCAGGGGGCCGGCTCCGAGTCCCAGACGACTCAGGCTATGGGCTCCGCCACTGTTGTTGAATACACCGGTACCGCCGGTAGTGGCACTGCTGCTGCCGACCACGGTAATAGCGGAATCCAGGCTGCCACCCGTGAGATCGTATCGGCCCGTGGCCCCCTCAGCGCCGCCGACGGTTAAACGGGTATCGACCGTATGCGTACCCCCGCTCTGCGTGAACTGCCCGGTGCCGCCGTTCACGCCCACGATCTCGTTGGTGCCGCGCACCCGCAGAATGCTTACGGCCCCGCTCAGGGTATAGGTGCCGCTGCTGCCGGCCTTCTCGCCGAGGTGCAGGTTTCCGCCAAAATCGACGGTACCGCCATCCTGGGTAAAAGTACCGATGCCAAAATCCCCGATGGTCATGCCGCCGGCCGTCACCGCTCCGGCCGGCACACCGGACAGCGTGAAATCACCCTGGCCCTGAGCGCCGACGCTGATCAGGCCAGTCACCGCCAGGGAGCCCGTACCGCTCAGGTCATAGGTGCCGTGACCCGTCGATGCATTGCCCAGCACCAGGTCGTTGCTGACCGCCTGAGTACCCCCACTGTGCGTAAAGGTGCCGCTGCCGAGGTTCCCGATATAGGTGCTGCCCTTCACGAGCAGGTCGCCGCCGTTGAGGCTGTAAGCCCCCTGCCCGGTTGCGCCTCCCTGCCCGCCGACGTTCAGGTCATTAACCACGGTGTTGTTGCCGCCGGTTTGGTCGAACAGCCCCGTGCTTCCGTTATACCGCCCGACGGTTTCCCAGCCGGCGGTTAGCTGACCGCCATCCAAGTGATAACTACCGTCTCCTGCAGCATCCTGCCCGACGACCACCGTCGTGCCAACCGTATGGGTACCACCGGTCTGGGTGAATACACCAGTGCCCCCCATGCCGATACGATCCCAGTTGGACGTCAAGGTTCCGGCGACCAACCGGTAGTCACCTGTGCCCCCCGCGTTGTACCCCAGCAACACGCTGCCCACCTGGTTCTGGGCAGCGGTGCCATTCTGGGTAAAGGTGCCGACGCCAAAGGCACCGACGACCAACTCGCCCGCTTCGAGGCTGGCGTCCCCCTGCAGCGCATAGGTACCCTTGGCCCCGGCCTCACGACCCAGGACCAGATTGTAAGTTACGGCATTGGAGCCGCCGGCTTGCTGATAGTCGCTGGCGGTGGGGTTGGCTTGGATGCCGACGTCCATCCAAGCGGCCGCGACCGTACCGCCATTCTGGGTAAAGTGGCCAACCCCGGCATCGCCAACGCTGACCACGCCAGTCCCGGCGCCCTCGTCGTCAGGGCCGTGTACCGTCAACATGCCGCTGCTCAGCGTGTAAGTACCGGTGCTGCCGAGCGCTTCCGCCAGGCTGAGGTTGCCGGTTACGGTGTTGGTCCCGCTGAACTGCTCAAAGGAACCGACACCTTGGATGCCGACGCGCTCGTTGCCGTTGACGGTGAGGTCGCCGTTGCTCAATTCATAAGTGCCTTGGCTCAGGACCGGCACACTCTGGCGCGCCAAAGAGAGTTCGTTGACAGTGACACTGCCGCCTGTCTGGATGAATTTGCCCTGCCCGCCCCACTCGCCCAAGGCGATGGAACTGCCATTGACAACGCCAGCACTCAGCTTGTATTCCCCGTAACTGCCCTGTTGGTCACCTAGGTACATGGCCGTATTGACGAAGTTGTGCGTGCCGCCCGTCTGATTGACGTATCCCTGACCACCGGCGCCAGAACCGCAAGCACGGCCGCCGCGATGGGCACCAAGGTCCACACCTTTGGTCTTACGTTCATAGCTGACTCCAAACCTAGGTTAAGGTAACGGGCTCGGACCGGGACTCCAACGATCAATACAACTGCCCGGTGGAAAACCCGCGGCGTGCTCGTCTCGTCGTTTTTGTCAAAAGCAATACCCATACCATTGAATAAATGTTCGAAAAGAACAATGGTATAGGCAATTTCTTGTTCTGGGGCAGGGGCCTGGGTGTAAAAAAAACTGACAGCCCGTTCAGGTTGCCGGGGAGGCGATCAACAGCGCTATCCCGCTCGGCGGCGCCGCTACGCCATCCATCCGGGGCCGGGCGCAAAGGCGCCAGCGGGAACGGGACGCCCGGGTGACCTCGAGATTCCAGCGCCGACCGTCCGGAGCGGTTGCGCTGCCTGCGGCGATGCACCGATACTTCCCCGCGGGGCCGGCCCCGGCCTGACTGGGCGCCCGGCCCCGACCCCGCCGGCCCCTGGGCCGCGGGTGATCCGCCCGCCGCACGACAGAACCAACCGGACCGGTGATGCCCCTGCCCCCACCCATCAGCGTCATCATCCCCGCGTACAACGCGGCGGCCCACATTGGTGAGGCCCTGGCGAGCGTCGCCGGCCAAGGGGGCGGGTTCCGACTGGAGGTCATCGTGGTGGACGACGGCTCGACCGACGCGACCCGGGAGCAGGTCGCGGCCTTCGCCCTGGCGGTCGGCACTGGGTTGGCGCCCGCCCCGGTGGCGGGGTGCCGGGACGGCGGCGGCCCGCTCCAGGTGCGCCTGATCGCCCAGGCGAACGCCGGGCCCGCGGCGGCCCGCAACCGCGGCATCCGGGCGGCGGCCGGGGACCTGATCGGCTTTCTGGACGCGGACGACTGCTGGCCCGCGGACCGGCTGCGGGTACAGGTGCCGATCCTCGCGCAGTTCCCGCGGGTCGGCCTGGTCTTCGGTGACTGCCGGGGCTTCGATGCGCGGGGCGAGCGGGCGCTCACCCAGTTCGAGGCCGACGGGCTCGACCTGGGGTTCTGGGGCGCCCCCGTGTTGGTCGAGGACCCCTACGGCAAGCTCCTGCGCAACAATTTCATCCCCACCGGCACGGTGCTGGCCCGCAAGCACGCGCTGCTGGCCGCCGGGCTCTTTGATGAATCGCGCCGCCTGGTGGAGGACCTGGACCTGTGGTTACGCCTGGCCCTGCACTGCCCCTTCGCCTACACGCGCGAGGTGTGCGAACTCAAGCGGACCCATGGGGCCAACTGCTCGGCGGATCGCGACGCGATGGCGCTCGCCTATATCGAGGTGCTGCGCGACCAGGCGCGCCGGGTGCCGGGGGAACTGCGCCGCCGCGGGTTGCGCATCGCCCCGCTGATCGCCTTTGAATACTGCCTGATCGGGGACCGCCGCGAGGGCCGCGGCGACCGGACGGGCGCGCGCGGCGCCTACGCCGCGGCCCTGCGGACCAGGCCGTCGGCACGACCGCTCTATTACTGGCTGAGGACCTGGCTGCGCGGGCCTCGCTCCGGCCAGACGCAACGCGGGCGGGACGCCGGTGCGGCCCCACCGCGCGACGGGACATGACCGGTCCCCGTCTCTTCGGTTGGCTGGACCCGCCCGGCACCGCGTCACCCGGGCTCGCGACCTGGTGCGCCGTCATGGGGGCCGGCCGCGCCGCGTGCGACGGACCCTTCGCGCTCTGGTGCTGGCCGGGCGAGCGGGTGCGGATCACCGAGTCGCCCGCGCAGGTCCTGGCAGTCTCCGGCGTCCTGTTCGGCGGCCCGGCGGCGCCGGACGCCGTCGCCGGGCGCGGCGACCCGGACGGGCACTACCTGCGGGTGCGCTGGGAGCGGGCCGGCCGGCGTCTGTGCCTGTTCCGGGACGACTCCGCCTCCCAGGACCTGTACTACCGGACGCTTCCCGGGGGCGGCGTCGCCTTCAGCGATGACCTGGATCTCTTGGTCACCAGCCCGGGGGGCGCACCGCACCTCAGTCGGCGCGGGCTGCACGAGTATCTGCGCTTCCTCGACATCGCCACCCCGAACACCCTCTACGCCGGGGTCCGGTCCCCCGAGCCCGGGGTGGAATTGATCGTCGAGCCCAACCGGGCACCGCGGTCCGCACCACGCTTACCACCCCCTCGCCCACTGGTGCCCCAGGTCCTGGAGGAGGCCGCCACCGCCCTGGACCGGCTCTTGGACGACGCCGTACGCGCCCGGATGCCGGCGGCCGGTACCGTCATCGCGTTCCTGAGCGGCGGGGTGGACTCGGCCCTGATCGCCGCGCTGGCGGCCGCCGCCGCGCCGGGGCGCATCCTGGCCTATACGCTGGGCTTCGAGGACAGCGCCTGCGACGAGGCCCCGATCGCCGCTCGCATCGCCGCGCACCTGGGTCTGCCCCACCGGGTTCTGCGCCCGACCATGGCCGAGTATCGGGCGGCCTTTGATGACTGGACGGCCGCCATCAGCCACCCTTTCGCGGACCCCGCCGCGCTCCCCACCCTGCTCGCCTTCCGCGACGCCCGCCGCCTGGGTGCGGTCGCGCTCGACGGTACCGGTGCCGATGAGCTGATCGGCATCCTGCCGGCGCCCCACCGCCGCAAGGCGGTCTGGCTCGCGACCCTGGCCCCGCGCGTCCTGCGCCGGGCCGCCGCCCGTCTGTGCGGCGCACTCGGTCCGCTCGCCGGGCTGTATCCCCTGGTGGAGTTCGACGACCCGCAGGAGTTTCTGATCCGCTGGCGCGGCTGGCCCCGCCGGGAGCTTGAGCGCCTCTGCGCCGAACCCGTCTCGCTCGCCCACACCCGCTTTTATCGGACCTATCGCGACTTCCGGCCGGGCCAGCACTTCGCCCGCTTCAGCCGCCTGATGGCCACTCAACCGGACGATCGGATCCACGAGGCGAGCCGGCTGACCGGGCTCGCGGTGCGCTTTCCCTTCTTCGACGCACGCCTGGGTGCCTTCGTGCGCGCCCTCCCCGTGGCCATGCGCTACCCGCCCGCGCAGCCCAAGCGCATCCTCAAGGCGGCACTGGCGCGCCGCGTACCCCGCGACCTCTGGGATCAGCCCAAGCACGGCTTCGACTTCCCCTTCACCGACTTTCTGGCGCTGGACGACTACGCCCTGCCCCGGCACTACCTGAGCCCGGAGCGGGTGCGCGCACTCAGTCAGGCGGGCGCCGGGCTGGACCCGCGGGTGGTCGCCGAGACGCTGGAGCGCCTGCGCGCCGGGGGGCGCGAGGTCGCCTTCCGGGTGTGGGCTCTGACCGTGCTGTCCGCCTGGATCGAGAACCACTGGCGGCGGCTGGGCTGAAGCGAGGAATCTCACGCAAAGACGCGAAGCCGCAGCTGTCCTCCGCGGTATCAAGCCTCCGGGCTGGACGGGGCAGTAACCCCGTCCCGTGCGTGAGCGCGGCGTGCGGGTTGGTCATGTGCTTTTTCTTGTCGGTGCCGACGGTCGGGCCTATGCCGTCGCCGCTACACGCCCATGACCAACGAGCAACGTCTCGGGGTCATAGCCGCCCAGCCCAAAGGCCGCCGGGTCCAACTCGAACAAGGCGGCCTGCTCCAGGGCCACGGCCAACACGTCGTAGTAGGCCGACTTCAGGCCATGCGCGAACGGCGTGTCCTCTTTGAGCGCCTCCTCGGCCGCCTGCCGGGCCACCTGCATCACCTGCTCCAGAACTACCAGTGCTGCGTCACGCTGGGTTATCTCGCTCACGGATCACGCCCTCCAGAGTCTGTATCGATTGACGGTGCCCCGCCATGTCATGTGGCCACTTGTGCACTTGGTGAGAGAGGATCTCGGCGGGATCGGCGTCGGGCGCGAACTTCGGCCCCGGGGCGTTGATCCAGGTCTGGTGTAGCGCGATCTGCTTTTCAGAGGAGCGGATCGCCTTCTCCAAGTTCTTGAGCCCATTTGCGTTCATTTGCGGGCACTCACTCGTTCCGGATCTACCGCGCCGCGTCCTGATCTTGCCCGCCCCGCCCCACCCAATCCCGCGCAAACTGCCAGGCGGTCCGCCCGCTGCGCGAGCCGCGGCGCAGAGCCCATTGCAGGGCGGCCGCCTCGACCGGCGCCCAATCGTCGGGGACTGACCCCAAACGGCCGCACCAGTGGCGGACCAGAGTAAGGTATTGAGCCTGCGTGAAGGGGTGGAAGCTGATCCAGAGGCCGAAGCGGTCGGAGAGTGAGATCTTTTCCTCCACCGACTCGCCCTGGTGCAACTCACCGTCGACCAGATGCGCCTCGCGGTTCTCGGCCTGGAACTCGGGCATCAGGTGACGGCGATTGGAGGTGGCGTAGATCAGCAGGTTGTCCGGGGTGGCACTGATGGACCCCTCCAGCGCGGCCTTGAGCGCCTTGTAGCCGGGTTCATTGGCCTCGAATGAGAGGTCGTCGCAAAACAGGATGAAGCGCTCCGGGCGGGGGCGGACCAGATCGAGAATGTCCGGCAGGTCCGTCAGATCATCCTTGTCCACCTCGATCAGGCGCAGCCCCCGGTCCTGATTGGCGGTGAAGACGGCCTTGATCAGGGACGACTTGCCGGTCCCGCGCGAACCCCACAGGAGCAGGTTGTTGGCACCGCGCCCGGCCAGGAATTGCCGGGTATTGCGCTCGATCTCGGCCTTCTGGCGCTCCAGACACAGCAGATCGGCGGGGTCCAGGCGGTGGGGCGCGTGCTGCGCCGCGAGCCAGGCCCGGCCGCCGCGGCTACGCCAGCGAAAGGCCATCGCGCCCCAGTCGGTGGGCGGCGGCTCCGGGAGCAGGCGCTCCAGCCGCGCGAGGAGCGACTCGGCCCGCTCGATCAGGTGCAGAGCGTTGTTCATCAAGCGGAGAGCCGACGGTACTTGATGCGGTGCGGCTGGTCGGCCTCGGTGCCGAGTCGGCGATGGCGATCGGCCTCATAGTCGGCGTAGTTGCCCTCGAACCAGACCACCTGGGAGTCCCCCTCGAAGGCCAGCATGTGGGTGGCGATGCGGTCCAGGAACCAGCGGTCATGGCTGATCACCACGGCGCAGCCGGGGAAGGTGAGCAGGGCCTCTTCCAGGGCGCGCAGGGTCTCCACGTCCAGGTCGTTGGTGGGCTCGTCGAGCAGGAGCAGGTTGCCGCCGCTCTTTAGGAGCTTGGCCAGGTGGACCCGGTTGCGCTCCCCGCCGGAGAGGTCGCCGATGCGCTTCTGCTGATCGCCACCCTTGAAGTTGAAGCGCCCGCAGTAGGCGCGCGACGGCATCTCATAGCGGCCGACGATGATGTTGTCGAGCCCGTCGGAGATCTCCTCCCACACCGTCTTGGTGTCGTTGAGGGCATCGCGGCTCTGGTCCACGCAGGCGACCTGGACGGTCTCGCCCAGCCGAAACTGCCCGGCGTCCGGCTGCTCCTGACCGTTGATGATACGAAAGAGCGTGGTCTTGCCCGCCCCGTTGGGGCCAACGACACCAACGATGCCGCCCTTGGGCAGGTTAAACGAGAGATTGTCGTAGAGGAGGTTGTCCCCGAACGCCTTTTTGATCCCGACCGCCTCGATGACCAGGTCTCCCAGGCGCGGACCCGGCGGGATATAGATCTCGTTGGTCTCGTTGCGCGCCTGAAATTCAGTGGTCTGCAACTCATCGAAGCGGGCCAGACGCGCCTTGCTCTTGGCGTGGCGCCCCTTGGGGTTGGCACGCACCCATTCGAGTTCCTGCTTCATGGTCTTGACCCGGGCCGCCTCGGTCTTCTCCTCCAACTCCAATCGGCGCTCCTTCTGTTCCAGCCAGGAGGAGTAGTTACCCTCCCAGGGGATGCCGTGGCCGCGGTCCAGTTCCAGGATCCAGCCCGCCACATTGTCCAGGAAATAGCGATCGTGGGTGACGGCGACGACGGTGCCGGGGTACTCGTGGAGAAAGCGCTCCAGCCAGGCCACGGACTCCGCGTCCAGGTGGTTGGTCGGCTCGTCCAGCAGCAACATGTCGGGCTTGGACAGCAGCAGCCGGCACAGGGCGACCCGCCGCCGCTCGCCCCCGGAGAGGGTGGCAACCTGGGCGTCCCAGGGCGGCAGGCGCAGGGCGTCTGCGGCCACCTCGAGGGTACGCTCCAGGTTGTGACCGTCGGTGGCGTCGATCAGGTGCTCAAGCTCCGCCTGCTCCTTGGCCAGGGCATCGAAGTCGGCGTCCTCATCGGCGTAGGCGGCATAGACGGCGTCGAGGCGGGCCAAGGCCTCCTTGATATGCCCCAGGGCGCCTTCCACGTTACCGCGCACGTCCTGGGTCGGGTCCAAGTGCGGCTCCTGGGGCAGAAAGCCGACCTTGATGCCGGGCTGGGCGCGCGCCTCACCCTCGATCTGCGTGTCCAGTCCGGCCATGATGCGCAGCAAGGTCGACTTGCCCGAGCCGTTCACGCCCAGTACGCCGATCTTGGCCCCGGGGAAGAAGGACAGTGAGATGTCGCGCAGGATCACGCGCTTGGGCGGCACGACCTTGCCGACCCGATTCATGGTGTAGATATACTGAGCCATAGCGTTGAGTGTTTGGGGCTTGGTTCGGGGTTGGGGGGACTTGGGCGCCGAATGCTGACGAAAAAGGGCGGCGGCGTCTCGGTGGGCGGCGGCGCCGTCAAGCGCTGCGCCCGCACCGGCGTTACCCATTGTGGGGCGATGCCCACGAAATGTCCAAGCGGCGCTGGGTGTCGGGTGCGATCAGAACTGATGTGGTGACCGAGATCCCGGGTACGCTGTCGTTGTCGTTGTCGTTGTCGTTGTCGTTGTCGTAA
>NZ_CAIKKU010000217.1 GCF_903828115.1 uncultured Thiodictyon sp.
CGCTGCCCACAGGCGCAACGTCGCTTCATCCAGGCGACCGGAAAGCGCCCGATACTTTTCTTCGATTATCTTGGTAACATCCATGCACCAAGCGTAACCGCAATTCACGTATTGTTCAAGTTATTTCTGCTAGGCTCCTTAGCGAAAGTGGGCATCGGCGGCTGCGTCTTGTGCAGCGGGTGGTTTGGGTGCTGACAACCGCTGTCACGTTGAATGCATGTGAATTGTGCATGACAACCCAGTGCAGGGGAAGGCCATTATTGCCCTCGCAGGAGGTAATACTGGGAGGGCATTCCAGCATTCAAATTCCGCGAATCGAGGATCAGTTGTCTAATGATTGTTCGCCTCAAGTCAGATCAGCGGCCCCAGTGTCACACATAGAATCGGAAGGCGATTACGAGCAGACCGCGACTTTCCACAATAGCCTGCTCGATGTTGTCCGGGACGATGCCAGTCACCCCCTCTATTCGCTTGTTTCACTGGTTGGCGATCTGATCGAAGCATATGAAAGCGATCGTGAACCGCTTTAGCCAGTGGCAAGCGAAATGGGGGCAATGAACCCGGCTGAAATCCGTACGCCCCGGGCATGCGCCCGGTCCTGAACGTTTGATCCGCCGCCGACCGTTGGCAGGAGTTTGAAGATGCCTGAATCTCCATGGGGACAAGCGGGCGCGACCCTGAGCCACAAGAACGCGTGCAAGGAATTCGGCCTCACCGAAGCCGAAGTCATTGCGGCGATGAGAGCGGGCAGACTGCAATACCGACAACACTGTGCTCATGGCACTCCCTATTTCAGATTGCTGCGGTCCGAAGTCGAGTCATTGGTCCTGGAGATACGCGGCGGGAAAGGCGTGGAGATGCAGAAGATCAATCATCAATTGCAAGAGATCGACACGGAAATCCGTAGTATCAAGAGAAGACTGGCATCATTGGAAAGGCAGAAACTTGAATTGCTTGAGATTCAACGACAGACGCAAGCCTGACAGCAGCAAACCGGTCGGGTCCCGCATCAAGGGATTCGGATGAATGCAAGACGAGAAGACCGGAGGTCGAGGCTTTAGCCGGTCGACATTGCATTTCAGCGGCCTTGGTCCGGCTAACGGTCATGGCGGAAGGCTTGTCCGGCACCCCGGAACATGAAAGGTCTTTGTGGGAGCGGCCTCCGGCCGCGATGCGGCGCCGCGGCGAACTTCGACGCCGCGTTCACCACGCGGCGGGCCTTGATCATCGTTCCGGCCACCCGGGGGCCGGAGTCCAAGGCTTCAGCCTTGGCTGGACAGGACCACGGCTGAAGCCTTGGACTCCAGAGGATGGCGGTTGGCCGGAACGATGATCAAGGCCACGCGGCGATACCGGGGACCGATACCGGGGACAGACCACGGTTCCCCCGGAATTCTCTCCCCGGTAGTGGAGTACGCTAAAGGACTCAGTGCCATTTGCGGTGAAGTTAATTGAAAGACTCGCCCAGCCTTCTTCCGGCTTCCACGCTCCAGCATCCCGTCTCATAAAGGGGGGGCAAACCGCATGCGGATGACGGGCCGCTGGAGCGGCTGCACTGCATTCCCACGCTAGAGCGTGGGAACGAGAGCACGAGAGCAAATCAATACTCTCTGAGCTTTCGGGTTTTCGTTGAAAACGTATCAAACAGCGCGTTATGAAAATGGTGTTGCCGGTCCAGCGACGCCGCTGCCGTCAAGATCCCGAACGAGGTGCATAATGGCAAAGGCGCAGATCACGAGCACGCGGGACGCGGCGCGGGCCTTCGTCCGCGCGCTGATGACGCATAAATCGGTTCCGGTGCGGCAGCTTGCCGGCGACGACAGCCGCTTCGTCAGCGTCGATGGGCGGTCGCTGCATTACACGCAGCGCGGTTGCGGCGCACCCATCATACTGATTCACGGCTTCGCCGGCTCGACCTACACCTGGCGTGAGTTGATACCGCTGCTGGCTCCGACGCATACCGTTTACGCCGTCGATCTGCTGGGCTTCGGGCTCTCCGACAAGCCGGCCGACGGCGATTATTCCATGGCTGGCCAGGGGCGTCTGATCATCGGTTTTGTCGAAGCCCTCGGGCTGCAACAGCCGGTGCTCGCGGGCCATTCGATGGGCGTCCTCGTTGCCGCGTTCGCGGCCTTGTCGTCGCCCGCACGGATCGGCAGTCTCGTCCTGATCGGCCCCAGCTTTTATCATGGCAGGCCGCCCCCGTCCGCGACACGTCTCTTTTTTCCATTCGCCTTGGTGGTTGCGAAGCTATTCTATATGAAGGGCATGCGCAGGAAGAGCTTGCAGCGCTGTTACTACGACCAGTCACTCATTACCGACGAGCTGCTCGACCACTATCTCAAGCCAGCCGGTACGTCAGGCGCCGCCGCTGCCCTTGCCAGAATGATCAGGACGAGCGTGGGCAGCGAAGGCGATGGCGAGGTCTGCGTCCGCCTACGCCTGCCGACGCTGCTGGTATGGGGCCGTTACGACGGCATCGTACCCCTGGCCGATGCCGAGCGGGTCCGCCAGGAAATCGAGGGTTCGCAGCTTGCGGTCATCGACGATGCCGGGCATATGGTGCAGGAGGAAAAGCCCCAGGAGGTGGCTGCTGCGATACTGAACTTCCTGCGCCGGGGGTAGCGTGACCCACGCGATTGGGCCTTAATCGTCGTTCCGGCCAGCATCGGCAGGAATGAGGTCTTACGGGGGCGGTCCCGAACCGCCCGGCGAGCGCGAAATCAAGACATTTGGACAGGATTGACAAGATTTATAAGATGCTATTCGTTTCCAATCCTGTGAATCTTGTTAAGTCAGGCACCGCGGCATTCATCTATTTGCTTACTTGGGGACCAACCGCACTTTACTTGGGCAACGACGAGCCCAGCTCATCACCAGCTTCCGCCTCGCAGTCCGGTACCGCAGCGAGAAAACGTTCAAACTCATCACGCCGGCCAGCCGCCGCCTCTTGCCGCAGATAATCCAGGCTCAATAGCCATGCCATTTTCTCACCGGCCGCATTGGCGATGAATTGATTGACGGAAATCCCCTCCTTGCGAGCAAGATCCCGTATGTTCTTGTGCAGGGATTCAGGGATGCGGATCGTGAGGGAAGTCATGTCGTACTCCTCAGCAAGTCAAGGAAATCGCAGGGCTGATTGGCACAATGCCGAAGTTGGCCGCGTTGCGGAAGTCAGCGATATTATGGGTTACAATATAAGGACAACGCGCGGAGAGGGCGAGTTCCAGCACATGGGAAAGAATCCACACAGAATCCTGATCGGAGAAGCCGCCAAGGCGTTTAGCGTCGCGGCCGAACCCGTGCGTCGCTGGGAGATCAGCGGCAAGATCACCTCCGCGCGCACCCCCGGCGGACAGTTGATCGACGGCATCAAGCACGCCGTGGCTGGTGCGCCGTCATGATCCTGTCCCATAAGATCGCCCTTGATCCCAACAACACCCAGCGCACCTACTTTGCCCGTGCCGCCGGCACCGCGCGTTTCGCCTACAACTGGGCGCTGGCGCAGTGGCAGGAGCAGTACCAGGCGTGCCAGGACAACCCGCTGTTAGCCAAGCCCAGTGAGGGCGCCTTGCGCCGGCAGTTGAACGCCATCAAGCGGGAGCAATTCCCCTGGATGCTCGAGGTAACCAAGTGCGCGCCCCAGCAAGCCATTATGCAGTTGGGCGAGGCCTTCGAGAACTTCTTTGCCGGGCGCGCCAAGTACCCACGTTTCCACAAGAAAGGTCTCAACGACAGCTTCGCCCTGGACAATGGGCACTTCGTTCTCGACGGTTCGCGTATCCGCCTCCCCCATCTGGGTTGGGTGCGGATACGCGAGACGTTGCGTTTTCCCGGCAAGATTGTCTCGGCAACGATTTCTCGCACGGCTGACCGCTGGTTTGTCGCCGTCGTCGTGGATACCGATCAGACCCTCACCCGTCCCGCCGAAAACCAAGGCGTCGTGGGTGTCGATCTGGGTGTCACGCGGCTTGCCACCCTTTCCAACGGTGAGCAAGTCATCGGCCCTAAGGCCCACAAGGCGGAGTTGAAACGCATGGAGCGGCTCAACCGAAGCCTCTCGCGAAAGGTGAAATTCTCTCGCAACTGGCGTAAGACCAAGGCCAAGCTGGCGCGCCTTCATGCCCGCATCGCCAACGTGCGCCTGGACGCCATGCACCAGTTCACATCTGATCTGGCGCGACGCTTTCATACCATCGGCATCGAAGACTTGAACGTGCGCGGCATGGTGCAGAACCGCTGTGTGGCGCGCGCCGTCTCGGACATGAGCTTGTTCGAGTTCCGGCGCCAACTGGAGTACAAGACCGCGCTGCGCGGCGGGCGCGTGGTGGTCGCGGATCGCTGGTATCCGAGCAGCAAGACGTGCTCGCAATGCGATCATAAAATTGACTCCCTGCCGTTATCGCTGCGGCACTGGGACTGCCCGGCTTGTGGCGCCCGTCACGACCGGGATCTGAATGCGGCGATCAATCTCGCCAATTACGCCGCGAGTTCCGCGGTGTCAGCCTGTGGAGAGGAAGGCGCTGGCGCGGGCCGCAAGGTTCGCGTGAAACCGGCCTCGGTGAAGCAGGAACTCAGCGCCAAACTTGCTGCGTAGGTTTGTGTAAGTCTGAGAGAACGGTTTCGATCCCCGCCTGTTCCAGGTGGACCAACATCTCCCGCACCGCCGGGTCCGGCGTGCGGGCCATGACATCGGCCTTGGAGGGAAAGCGCATGCCGGATTTGGCCATGGTTGGGGTTCTCGGTCAAAGGATGACGACTCTACTAAAGAAGTGACGGCGGCCACTGCGTTATCTCTGCGTTACTTAGCATAAGCCGGCATAAGCCGGCAGGGCTGCGCGACCTTATGACCCGGCTGCGCGGCCGGGGATCAGGGCGACTTTGAGGGTGCGTCAGGCCGCCGGACACTCACTGTCGCTGGGCCGAGCGGACGCTATTCCACCATCCCGCCTTATACCGGGACTCGCTAAGAAGCGCAGTTATAGTGCATACCACGGCGATAGCCCTTCCGTAAAATCACCGGTTTAGGTGCCCTGGCGCGCCCCCGCGGGGACCCGCAGGGGCCGTCACCTTGGCCCACCGACCGCCGCGGGCAAGTCCGCTATCGGCGACCTCCGCCCACGGCCGGACCGGATAGAGCGGCGGCTGCAACTGAGCGAGACCCCTGAGGAGACCCCATGACAAACAGCGAACCGAACCTGGTAACCGAGCGGTTGCCGCAGCGCCATGGCAATGATCGGCGCAATAATGAAGGTTGGAAGCGGCTGACCATCTGGCTTACACCCCAGGAAGCGGACACCCTGCAAACGCTGGGGGACGCGTGGTTAGGGCGCGCGGTCAAGGACCTGCTGGCCGACACGATGGGCGGGAGGGAACAGCCCTCTGCCCCACCCGCGGGGACCGCCGGCCAGGCGCAACCAGACCCCGGCGCGGTGCCGCTCCAAGGCAAGCTGGCGGCGGCGGTTCTGGCGGAACGCGGCCGGACCATTGCGGTCCTGTTCCGCCTCGGTATGAGCGCCGCCAACATCGCGGCACTGCTGCATCTGGAACTGTCCGAAGTGGCACGGGTACTGGCCCCAGCCCCTGAGACCTTCACCCTGACGGGCAAACCGCAGGCACCGGACATGCCGGACCAAATGGACCTGATGCAGGAACTTGACGCCCTGCTGGGCCAGGGCCTGTCCGGAACGGATATTGCGGGGCAGTTCAACGCGGCGGGCAGGCGGACGGCAAGCGGGGCGGAATACCGCGGGGCGAACCTGATACGCGACTGGCGGCGTTGGAAGGCCACCGCAATCTGAGCGGGCGAGCCGGCAAGCGCCCCCGGCTCTACCCTACCCTACCATGGCATGAACGAATTCATGAAACGGAAGGGTGCGCCCATGGAGCGGGTGTCGTTGGACATGCCGCCGACGCTCACCCGCATCATGGCGGTGTCCTGGCGCAACAGCCCCATGGTGTAGTTCATCGTGGCCAGGTCCCGGCTCATGGTACCCATGTTGCCGCTCATGGTCTTCATGCTCGCCGACATCCCGACGATGCTCCCGTCCATGCGGCCGATGGCCAGGCGCATGGCCCCGATATCATCACGCAGCGCCTGCAGTTGTTGCGTCATGGCAAGCAGGTAGCTGGTGCCGGCAACCTTGCGCTCGTCTTGGGCGATGAGGCGATCATCGTTGCCCGCGTGACCCATGTTGTACATGTAGTCCTCCATGCGGTTCATTTCATGGGCCATCGTTACCGCCAAATACAGCAGGACGGCAGCGAGGACGACCACCAGCAGGGCCAGGACGCCGGTATACCACTTGGCGCGCCGGGTACGTTGCACCTCTGCGCCCAACCCATCCGTCGCGTCCCAGGGCGGGTCCGGGGGCCGGGCTTGAAACTCGGCCTTGATCCCTTGCACCCGCGCCGCGATCAGGTCGTCCAATCGGTTCAGTTGGCGGTTGTGCAGCTCTGTCTCACGGGTCAGGGCAATGATCAGGTTATTCAGCAGATGCAATGGGTCATCAGCGGGACCTGAGGTCACGGGGTCGGTCATGGCGCAAAGGACAATCCGGTGGCGGAAGGGGGCTGGCCGGAATGGCGCTAAGTTAAGGGCGAGACTCTACAAGAACAGTGACTTACGCGGCCCGCTGGCTGGCCGAGACGCCCCAGAACCAGGCGGAACCCGGAGGAATCTGGCGGACTGTCGCTGATTCTCCAGAAGCTTGAGGCTAGGTCGGTGCGCAAGTCACTGATATCGTTAAGGGCATCTTAACTTAGCGCCATTCGGGGCTGGCCGGTAATGGTCAGGGGGTGGGGCAATCGCGGGCCTGATACGGTGAACCTATCGCCATGTCGCGCTCAGCACCACGAGTATCGGCTGCCCTGGCCCCGTCGCCAAACAAGTATTTCCGCAATGCATATAGCCCCCGGACGTGATAGCCGGACCTAGGGGCGGGTTTCAAACCCGCCCCTGCACCAGGGGCCTGTCCGGATGTCAGGTGCGAAGGCTATAGCAGGCGGCGCCTGCTATGGTGGCCCATGCGACCGCGTTCCCTGCGCCTGGAGTCCAAGGCTTCAGCCTTGGCGCGCTCCAAGGCTGAAGCCTTGGACTCCGGGCGCTTGGGCGCCGGCGCTTAACTTAACGGCAGTGAGGCCACGGCTGGGGTAGGGCGCCCTTCAGCAGCC
>NZ_CAIKKU010000218.1 GCF_903828115.1 uncultured Thiodictyon sp.
ACCAGTCAAGATTCTTCCTTTTCGGTTTGGTCTAATGCTTAGGGAGGGTGGGCTGAGCGTGTTAATGGAGCATTACTGGTTGAAGGGCCTCTCGGATGCGTCCTTCGAGAAATTCTTCAACTTTCATCTGGAGTTCGAGGGCCTGACTCACAGCTTGTGTTATTTTTGCGAGATGATTCCAACGTTTTCTTACGATACGGCGACGGGGCCGATTGCCACTTTTGCGGAGCACTACCGCCATATGATGAAGAGCCGGCTATTTGACAATACTTTTATTTCGCCGCGTCCCGAGCCGTTTCCGGTTTCACCGGACTCCATCGATTGGGTTATTTACAGATATGTCCTTTTCTTCCCGATTTATGATTCCTATATTCGGATATCAAGAGGCGAGCCGGTTCGCTTTCTCGATCTCATCGCCAAGGCTAATCAATGGCTAATGGAGGATAATCGCAGCGACAGCGATCCAGCCGAAGTACGATCGAGTCTCCCCGAAGGATCGGTTTTGCGGGCAAAGGAGGCGGCCGAGCGACGAGTCAAGGTGATGCCGGCTATCCGCTGGCAGGTTTTTCAGCGCGATCACTGGAAATGTGTCTCTTGCGGCAGGGGTTCTGGCGATGACGCCATTATTCATGTCGATCATATCATCCCGCGCTCGAAGGGCGGCCGGGATGCGCTCGATAATTACCAAACACTTTGTGACTCATGCAATCTCGGCAAGAGCAATAGGGATGACACCGACCTGAGGTTAAGATAGGGCAGTCGGAGATGTTCTCTTTAAGCATTTGAAAAGACCATGAAAATACAAGAGCTTCCTGGCGCTGACTCGACTTAAGCGTTGGCACAATTCTGGGACACTCACGATCTGACTGACTTCGAGGATCAGCTTGAAGGGCCGTAGGTTGGGGTGAGGGACGAACCCCAACATCCTTGGGTCGTCGCTTAACCGCGTTGTGGCTCGTAAAGCGGATATGATCAAGATCGGCGCGGCACCCATCAATCGATAATGGCCGAAGGCGCAAGTCCCATGGAATTTTCCTGGAACGAGAGCAAAGCAGCACGCAATCTGGCGAGACATGGCGTCGCGTTCAGCGAGGCCGCAACCGTGTTCAACGACTTGCTTTACATCGATTTTTTCGATCCAGATCACTCGGAGACTGAGCACAGATACATCAGGGTTGGATGTTCTGAACAAGGGCGGCTGTTGGTTGTCTCATATACTGAAGATGCGGAAATAGCCCGCCTGATAAGCGCGAGACCGGCAACACGAAGCGAGCGTGAAACCTATGAAGAACAGTAGTGTGGAAAACGACGATGAGCTTCGTCCAGAGTATGATCTAAGCAGCCTGCGGGTGAGAAAAGTTGGCCCTGGTCGCACCGCCTCCGGGCAGCATGGTGTCCTCTTGGAGCCAGACGTGGCTGCCGTTTTTCCGGATTCTCATTCGGTCAATGAGGCGTTGCGCTTTCTCATCAGGGTAACGAAAAGCGGCGATTCCGGATCACCCACTTCCAGTACGCGGGGCTAGTTGCAGGGCCGTGGGTTGGAGTTAGGAACGAACCCCAACATTTTCGGTTTGCCGCTCAACCGCTCAGCCCTTCGGTCACAATTTAGAACGGAAACGATGCCACGGGGAATTGATGTGAAGGTGAAGTTTCCAAGACACGCGAACATGAAAGCCCACTATGACAATGAA
Organism: uncultured Thiodictyon sp.; assembly: GCF_903828115.1. GTDB lineage: Bacteria > Pseudomonadota > Gammaproteobacteria > Chromatiales > Chromatiaceae > Thiodictyon. The sequence goes on from NZ_CAIKKU010000218.1 coordinate 1,692, forward strand.
ATCGACGCTTTGTATCTGACACTTGGCGACCAGGAGCCGGATGGCGTCATCGAAATCGCACATGGCGTCAATCTGGATACCACCGCTGAGGGAAAAATTATAGGCATAGAAATACTTAGGGCGTCTCATAGGCTTAACATCGACACCATTTTGTCTTATACACTCAAACCGGATCAGAGCATTTCGACGAGAAAAGTCGCCTGACATCCGGCGCTCGGTTCCGCTCAGGTTGGCTCGTGTTGAATGGACGGATAGCATTGGCCTGATGGTGCCGCGCAGACGGCGCTGGTGACACCGCTCCAGCGGTGTCACCCATGTGTTGGCCGCTGCGCGGCCCGGGCTGGCCAGCGCCCGTCACGGTCGGGTGCTCGGCCTCGCGGCGCACAGCGCCTGACACAGGCGTGACACCGCTGGAGCGACGAGCGCGAGCGCAGAGCAGTCCACCAGCGGCGGCGCGTCGGAGCCAGAAGACTAATCAACAATAGGGCGCAGAATGAGCAGCTTACCGCAATGTCCGGCCTGTGGGTCGGAGCACACCTACGAAGACGGGGCCATGTATGTCTGTCCGGAATGCGGGCATGAGTGGTCGAGAGATGCGGTGTCGCAGGACGCCGACCAAGGGCTGGCGGTGATGGATGCCTTCGGCAATGCGCTGGCCGATGGAGACAGCGTGACGGTGATCAAGGACCTGAAGGTCAAGGGCAGTTCCGCGGTCGTCAAGGTCGGGACCAAGGTCAGGGGTATCCGCCTCGTCGATGGCGATCACAACATCGACTGCAAGATCGATGGGATCGGTGCCATGCAGTTGAAATCCGAATTCGTGAAAAAGGCCTGACCATCGCTTTCTTTGCGTCTTTGTGTCTCCGTGAGATAAACTCTTTTTCGGCGATCGGGATGAACGCAGTTCCCGAAGCCCGCAACAGTCCTGCCGGAGGCCCCATGTCCCTACCAGTCCCCCTAGCGCCCGAGGTCCTCCTGCCCTACCGCGAGCAATTGCGCTGCAACTTCCCGCAACTCGATCAGGTCTTTCCCGACCTGATGGCCGAGGCGCAGACCCTGTTGAGTGCGGCGGGGATCAAGGACTATCTGGACGGGGCCTCGCTGATCTGCCGCATCGGACGGGGTTTCGAGCCGGTTCTGGTCTATCTTGAAGAACTGCCGCACGTCGCCGCCGCGCTCGGCGAGCAGACCCTGGGGCTGGTCTCGCAGACCGTGTGGAAGATGTCGCGCAGTCCCAACGGCAAGGCGATCCTGCCCTTCCTGCAGAGCATCGCGGAGGCGTCGCGGCGCCTGGGCAGTGCCGAGTTGCTGGGGCGCTACATCGATCTGATTCTTGATTTCATGGAGCGGACCACCGGCTCGATCCACGGTTTCCACACCACCATTCCCAGTCCCGGCCTGCCCGATCTGCTGGAGCGCGTTCCCTATCTCCTGGGTCAACTCACCTGCCAGGGGCTGAGCAATTGGATCGAGTATGGCCTGCGTCACTATTCCGACCACCCCGACCGTCAGCGTGACTATTTTGGCCTGCAATCGACCGACAGCCGGGCCGTGCTCCAGCGTGAGCGTCACGGTACCCTGTTCATCGACAATGAGCGTCGCTTGGACCTCTACCTGCGGGCACTGTGGTGCGAGCGCCGGCCATTCGTCCCCTATTCGGACGCCTTCGACGAGCTGCGCAAGCCGCTGCCCTATTTCGACGCGCTGGGGGTGCGCATCCCGGACTGCTACGACGACCGTGATGGGGTAGCCGGGATCGACCGCTACCGTGCCCTGTTGGCCCATGTCGCGGCCCATCTGCGCTGGAGCGGCTCGCTGGTGGCGGACAACCTGAGCCCCTTTCAACGCCTCGCGGTCGAGACCTTCGAGGATTGCCGGGTCGAGACCCTGGCCCTGCGTGAATACCCGGGGCTGCGCCGACTCTTGCTGGCCCTGCACCCCCGGCCGGTGGAGGATGCCTGCGACCCCGAGCACGAGTCCTGCATCCGCCATCGTCTCGCCATGTTCTCGCGCGCCGTCCTCGACCCCGACCACGGCTACCGCAACCCCGATCTACTTGACTTCGTCGCCCGTTTTCATGCCGAATTGGCCGCCGGCCAGTCCAGCACCCAGGCCATGGCGGGGCTTGCCGTCAGCTACATCGCCCGCACCCGCCGCGCACAGGACCTCTCGTCCAAGGTCTGGTTCACCGACACGCAGGTGGACTACCGTGACGACAACCGCCACCTGTGGCGTTATATCGAACAGGGCGATGAAGAGGAGTCCTACGAGGAACCCAAGCAGCGGTCGGCCGACGAGTCCGCGGCCCTGCCGCCCCGTCACTATCCGGAGTGGGACTATCAGAGCCGGACCTACCGCCCGGACTGGGTCAGTCTCTACGAGGGCCTGCACCCGGCCGGCGACCCCGCCCGGATCGACGCGCTGCTGGCCAAGCACCGGATGCTGGCCAAGCGCCTGAAACAGATCCTCGATCTCCTCAAGCCCCAGCAATATGTGCGCCTGCGCTATCAGGAGGAGGGCAGCGAACTGGACCTGGATGTGGCCATCCGTTCACTCATCGATTTGCGGGGCGGGGCGACGCCCGACCCGCGCATCAACATGAGCCACCGCCACGACGGGCGCGACATCGCCGTCATGCTCCTGCTCGACCTGTCCCAGTCGCTCAATCAGGTGCCGGACGGGTGCACCCAGAGCATCCTGGAACTCAGCCAGGAGGCCGTGGCCCTGCTCGCCTGGGCCATCGACCACCTGGGGGACGAATTCGCCATCGCCGGCTTCTCCTCCAATACCCGCCACGAGGTCCGCTACCAGCACATCAAGGGCTATAGCGAGGGCTGGGACGAGCAGGTCAAGGCGCGGCTGGCGGCGATGCAGGCCGGCTACTCCACCCGCATGGGGGCAGCCATGCGCCATGCCGCCCACTACCTGGAGGCCCGGCAGGCGGAGAAAAAGCTGCTGCTGATCCTGACCGACGGCCAGCCCCACGACATCGACGTACAGGACGAGCGCCTGCTGATCGAGGATACCCACCGCGCGGTGCAGGAACTCGACCAGCGGGGCATCTACACCTATTGTATCAACCTCGACGCCCAGGCCGACCAGTATGTCCGCGACTGCTTCGGCAATCGTTTCACCGTGATCGACCGGGTGGAGCGGCTGCCGGAGCGGCTGCCGCAGCTCTTTATGGCCTTGACCAAATAGGTTGCGGTATGGGAGGTCCGGGCCTGATCATGGTTCCGGCCACCGTGCTGACGGCGAGGTCGTTGGTGCGCACAGCGGACCCGAAGGGGTGGTCATGGCCTTGATCAGGCAGACGGCTAAGATCGTGCTAGGCTTGACGTCGAAACCCGGCGTCGCCGGAAATAGACCGGGACGGCGGCGGCCGCCGCTTGGGCGTCCGCCTGGTTTGGCGTGCTGGATCAGGTGGTTGGCCTAATCGCGGCGGCCCTGTCGACGAGTGTCACCGGCGCGTTCGATTCTTTTGCGACTCCCGATTATTATGCAGGGGGTGCGGCTGATGTTGGTGTCACCAGTAACCGTTCAGGGCGCCACCCAACTTTACCTCCATAAGGGGTTAAGTTTTATTAAAATCAGCTACTTACGCTGATAGCGCAGGCGGCGGACGACGTGGGGGCGCAACATTCGCCGGCACTCGGGGGTCGGCGTGTATGATTCTTCAGGGCGTCGCGGGTCGCGTGGAGACATCGTACCGCGGCCCCCTCAGGCACGGGTCGCGACCCGGTAAGACCATTGGCTAAATTGAAAACAGGGGGCATTCTATGCTGTCATCACAGGTGATCCGCACTTACGCAGAAAATTCAGGGGCGGGGCCAGTGGGGCGCGTCCGGGCGGGCTTTGGGTTTACCTTGATTGAGCTGCTGATTGCGGTCGGCATCGTGGCGATACTGGCCGCCATTGCTTATCCCTCGTACCAAAGTCAGGTCAGGAAGACCCGGCGTGCCGATGCCAAGGCGGTGCTTATGCAGAACGCCCAGTTCATGGAGCGGGTCTACACGGAGTTCGGCTGCTATAAAGGGGCTTGCACCGGTAGTCCCACCTGTGTCGTCGCTTGCGACCGCACGGCGGCCAATGTTGCACTTCCCTCGCGAAAATCGCCGATCGATGGCAGCGATGAATATTATACGATTTCGCTGACGACCTTGGCAAATGACGCCTTCACACTGACGGCAACTCCGGTAAGTTCTGAGGGTACCGCGGCACTGACGTTAGACCATACGGGCGCCCGCACTGGTTGGTAGCGCTCGCGGTGGTCCGATGGACGCGCCTGGCCCCGGCCCCTGGCGGTTCGCTTCAGCAACGCTTAGGTCGACGCTCAGTCGTCGGCGGTATGATCGAGAAAGCCCAAGAGCCAAATGGTGAAGAGCGTGACATTGCGCGATGCCTGGTCCGGCGAGGCCGACTGTCGCAACTGCTCCCTGCTGACCTCGGTGCTGTTTGCCGGTCTCAAGGAGCGCGACTTCGAGCGCATCCATGATCCCATTGATCAGTTTACGCTCAAGCCCGGCCAGGCCCTGTACCATGCCGGGGACACCGGGGACTTCATGTTCACCGTGCGCAGCGGTGCCTGCAAGCTGATCCAGTATCTGCCCGACGGCAGCCAGCGTATCGTGCGGCTGGCGCGTACCAGCGATGTGCTGGGGCTGGAGGCCATCCTCGGGGACTGCTATCAGCACGAGGCCGTGGCCCTGCAGGTCACCGAGGTGTGCCGCTTTCCGGCCCGCATCGTGCGCGACCTGGGTACCGACAACCCGACCCTGCACCGGGAACTGATGGCGCGCTGGCAGCGCGCGCTGAGCGAGGCGGACGCCTGGCTGACCCAACTCTCCACCGGCTCCGCCCGGCAGCGCGTGGCCCGGCTCCTGCTGCGCCTGATGCACGAGGGGGTGCCCGGCGAGTGCCAGTTGTTCGGCCGGGAGGACCTGGGCGCCATGCTGGGGGTCACCACCGAGACCACCAGCCGGACCATCGCCGAGTTCAAGCGGCGGCGCCTGCTGGTGGAGACGACGCCCAATCTGTTCGTGCTGGACCTGCCCAACCTGCGGCGGATCGCCGAGGAATAATGGCGCCGCGGCCGCGCGGCGGCCTTGATCATCGTCCCGGCCAGGCGGCATCGTAGGGTGGACAAGCGCAGCGCAGTCCACCAGCGGTGGCGCGGGATTCGGTGGACTGCGCTATCGCTTGTCCACCCTACGGCCGGAACCTTGATCGAGAGGCCCGCGCGGCCGGTCCGGGCGACTGATCGTTCTTGCGGTCTTGTATAGTCCGCAAGCCTGGTCGGTGCCGTCGTCCCCTCCTGACCATTAAGCCTTACCCCTTAATAAAGGAATAGTTCCATGCGGATCGCCGTCACCAGCCAGAACTTCAAGACCATCACCGGCCATGCCGGCAAGGCGCGCCGTTTCCTCGTCTATGAAACGGACGCGAGCGGCAGCCCACCCCAGGAAGTCGACCGGCTCGACCTGCCCCAGGAGTTGTCGGTCCACGCCTATCGCGGGGAGGACCATCCGCTCTTCGGGCTCGGGCTCCAGACCCTGGTGACCCAGGGGGCCGGGCAGGGGTTCATCGAGCGCCTGGCGCGCCACGGCATCCTGGTCCATGCGACCAGCCAGACCGATCCACTGGTCGCCGTGGTGCAGGTGGCCACCGGCCAACCGCTCGCCGCGGCCCTGCCGCATGACCACGACCATCATGTGGATGAGCCGGTCTTGGTCCGGATCCAGGAGCACTGATCCGCGCCTGCCATCGCGTGGCGGCCCCGGCGGCGCCGTTACGATCCGCTGAGACCTTGCGCCGCTTGGTGAAAATGGGTTAGCGTTCAGCCAGGTGCCATCCTTGAGGCGGCGCCTGCATCGCCCAGGACATCGGAGCCCGCATGTTGCAGCAACGGACCCACTTTCTACAGGTCGAAGCGGTCAATATCTACGCGACCCTGTTCGATACCGGCCAACTCAGCGTGATCCGCGGCGGCAGCTTTCTGCTCGCCTTGGCCATGAGTGAGATTCCCGTGAAGTTTCAGAAGGACCTGCAGCGCCTCTCCAGCGGCGCCTCCGTGGGGCTCTATCGGATCAAGGGCGAGGCTGACCCGGCAACGATCGAGGGACGCGTCGTCGACTGGTTGCGCGACGACCCGCGCTTCGGGCTCTTCACCTTCGTCGTCGCCCGGTGCGCCGCGGCCGAGCTGCAGACGGCCAAGGCCGTGCTCGCGGCCAAGGTCCGGCGCGAGCAGTTGCGGCAACTCACGGGCGTGCCGGATCGGGTCGCCGGGGACGCCGCCCGCCAACCCTGTGCCCTGACCGGTAAGCGCTCCTGCGTCCCCGGCCAAGATCCACCGCGGCAACTCGGCGACCAGCGTTGCAGCCTGAGTACCTCCGTCGCCCGGCGCTGGAAGCAGGGCGAACAACTCAAGACCGGCATCTACCTGCAGACCCTCGCCGCCGCGACGACGATCACGGCGCAGCGCCTGGAGCGAATCGCCGGGGTGGGCTATGCCCCGGACTTCGAGCGCCTCGCCGACAGCCCGTCGTTTCGGTGCCTGAACCACAAGATGGCAGTCATCTATCTGGACGGCAACGGCTTTGGTGCCATCCAGCGCCGCCACGTCAAGACCCCCGCGGACCAGATTGCGTTCGACGACCGTATCCAAGGCTATCGGGCGGAGTTTCTCGCCACCTTGCTGGAGGCCCTGATCGATCGGAGGGTTGCACAGGTGCCGCTCCTGGAGACCCACTGCACCCCAGAGCAGAACCCCGGCCTGGCCCTGCGGCTGGAGACGCTCCTGTGGGGCGGCGACGAGATGACACTGGTCGTCCCCGCCTGGCTCGGCTTCGACGTGCTGCAACTCTTCTACCACTGCGCGGCGAACTGGCGTTTCAAGGAGCCCCTGACCCATGCCGGCGGCATTGTCTTCTGTCATGCCCATACGCCCATCGCGCGGATGCGGCAACTGGCCCAGACCCTCGCCGACGACGTCAAGGCCTGGATGCAGGCATCCCACTCCCAGGGCAATTTTTTCGACTACATGGTCCTGGAATCGATCGATTATCCGGTCGAGGCGAGCCTCGAGCCGTTCTGGGCCCACCGCTATGGCGGCGTGGCGGCCAGGCGCACCCCGTTGCGAGCGCCCGCCGATTGGTTCGGGGCGGGCCGGGCCGCGGCCGGCCGCCTGTTGGGCGGCACGGGCCTGGGCCGCGGCCAGGTGTTCCGGTTGGCGCGCCGGATCGCCGGGACGCCCCCTGATGGCATCGACTTCGACCTGTTCGGCGGCGTGGTGGGGGCGCTGCCTGGCGGGACGCCTTGGCCCGAAGCGCCGGATCGGGACCCGGCGACCCGCAGTGCCTTTGAGCGGATGGAGCAGCGTTTGTTGGCCCTGGCCCAGGAGCAAAGACCGGCAGCGGACCCGGGTGCTGCCGTCCAACCGCTGCCCACGGTCATCGAGGACCTGCAATATCTTGCGGAGGAACTGGGTATCCGCACCGATGACCCCGCGGACCGCGCCTGGCTGTGGCTGCACCTGACTGAACTCTGGGATTACCTGGTGCCGGAACGCGACTGGCGCGCCGCCGCTGCAAGCGAGGCCGCACCATGATCCGCACCCGCTACCGCCTGTGCCTCACCCTGCAGGCGCCGCTACTCACCCATGCCGCCGGCACCCTGACCCTGGGCCTGGATGCCGCCACCCAGCGCTACCGGGGTCAGCCGGTCATCAATGGCAGCCTGATCCGCGGCAACCTGCGTCACCTGCTCGGCCGCTTTGCGCAGGACCTGGCCCAGGTGCCGGACCCGACCGACCCCAGGCTCCGACCGGTCCGCGGTCAGGACCTCGCGGCCTGGTTCGGTCCGGATCAGACGGCGGATGCCGAGCCGCAGATCGCCGACCTTGCCTTCGGTCTCTTCTGGCGGCTGGACCCCGCGAGCGTGCCGTCCGGGTCCGCCCAACCGGCACGCCACCGCATCGCGATCAACGCCGCCGAGGTGGTCGCCGAGGGCCAAATCCAGATCGCGGAAAGCGCCTTTGCCGTGGGCGCCGAGCCAACCTTCACCGGCGAGTTGCGCGCCCGCTTCAGCGACGAGGAGGCCCGCCGACACTGCGAACGGTGGCTGGGCAAGGCCCTTGCCCGGCTGTCCGCCATCGGCGCGCAGAAGGGCGTGGGCTTCGGGCGGGTGCTGCGTGCCGAGCTGCTGCGCCTGGAGCCCGTTGCACTGATCGAGCCCCCGCTCGACAGCGCTGCCTTGGGGACCCGCGTCGGCCTGGTACTGCACCTGAATCAGCCGTTCAATATCGCCCAGACCGCCCGCTTCCAACCCGAGAACAACCGCTATCTGAACCATGATCAGATCCCCGGGGCGGCCGTCAAGGCGGTCCTGGCCCGCGCCCACGGCGGGGACCGGGAGGCACTGCAACGGGACCTGGAGATCGATCGGCTGGTCGTCACCATGGCCCTGCCGGCCCCGCGGAGCGCTCCCGCGCGGCGCCTGCCCCTGCCGCTGAGCCTGGCGGTCTTCGCGACCGCCGGCGGGCCGGTGGTGCATGACCTCGCCCTGGAGGACGCCCCCTGTCTGCTGCGGTACGGTGATGAGCAACTGCCGCCGCTCTTCCTGCCGGATTGGAAGGAGGCCCACCGCGTTGCCGCCTGCCGCGCCTGGGACCCGGCGGGCACCGACCGGGAGTCCCCGCCCGCGCACCTGCTGGTGGTCCGTACCGCGATCCGCCCCGGGGAGAACGTCGCCGAGGAGTCCCAACTCTTCGCCCTGGAGTGTACCGATGTCCAGGACCACTGCTGGTGTCTGGACCTGGACCTGGATCAGGTCGCCCCCGCGGCCCGCCGCGCGGTCACCGAACGGCTGATCACACTCCTGTCCGGCGGCCTGCAGGACCTGGGCAAGACGCGCGCCGGTGCCCGGGTCGAGGTGCGGTCGCACCCCTTCGGACCCACGGCGCCCCCGCAACCCATCGCCATCGACGGCCGCGACGCTTGGCTGATCCTGGTGCGCACCCCGGCGCGCCTCCTGCCCGCCCGGATCGAGGACCTGCTCATCCCGTCCACCAATGGGGGCGAGCGGCTCAAGGCCGCCTATAGCGAGTACTGGACCGGCGCCTGTGCGGACCTGGAACTTCGCCACTACTACGCCCAGCAGGAACTGGTGGGCGGTGACTATTACTGGCGGCACTTCCGCGGCCGGGAGGACTACAGGCCCGAATGGCTCACCCTGGCGGGCAGCGTCTTCGTGCTGACCAGCCGTCCCGGCGCCGACCCCGAGCGGGTCAGGGCCGCCGTCACGCGGTGGCAGCGCAGCGGGCTGCCCCAGGTCGGCGACCGCGCGCAGGATACCTGGGAGACCAACCCCTATCTGCGCGAGAACGGTTTCGGCGAGGTCGCCATCAACGACCCGCGGCACCAGGCGCTGGCCCCGGCCGCCGAGGCACTGCACCGCTTGCCGGAGGACCTGCCATGAGCGCCCCACACCGCCACACCTGGGAGCACGTGATCGTGACCGGCGTGCTCCAGACCCGCGGCCCCTTGCGTATCGGCAGCGGATTCGACGAACCGGCGGGGCCGGGCGCCGCGGATCGCGATGGCGTCAGCGGCCTGGTGACCGCCGTGTGCCGCGACGGCGCCGGTGCGCCCTATCTGCCCGCCAGCACCCTGCGCGGCTTCCTGCGGCGCCGCGGACCGAGCGACCCCGCCGGTGCCGAACGGCTGTTCGGCAGCGCCCGCCGCGCCCGCCAGCCGGGCCTGCCCCTGGATCAGGAGTCGCTCGGCCGGGCCGGGGCCTTACGGGTCTACGATGCCCGGTGCGATACCGCCGAGCCCCTGGTGCTCGACACCGAGACGCGGATCGCCATCGACCCCATCACCCGCAGTGCGCGTGACCGCCACCTCTTCACCCAGCAGTTGGTGCCCAAGGGGACGGCGTTTCGCTGTCGCTTCGAGCTGGAGCGGATCGACACCGCCGAGCTCGACGCCTTTCTCGCCGCCCTGGGCGCCTTCGACGGCGGCGCCGCCAACGGGCTGGGCGCCGGCCGCGCCCGGCTGCACGGGCGGCTGTGCTGGACCCCGGAGGGGCTGCGGGTCCGCACCCTGAGCCGTGCGGACCATCTCCACTGGCTCTGCACCGATCAAGAGAACTACCAGGAGCAGGTGCTCCCGATGCCGGGCCCGGACCAGGACGCGACGCCCGTCTCCGGTCCGGTCGGTGCCGCGTTGCGGTTGTCCCTGCGCATCTACCCGCGCTCGCCCCTGCTGGTCAGCAACCCGCCGCGCAAGACCGGCGAGCGCCCCGCGGTGCGCAGCTTCCGCGTAGTCGGCGGCGCGGTCCAGGTGCCGGCCGCGAGCCTCAAGGGTCTGCTGCGTGCTCAGGCCCGGCGCATCCTCATGACCATGCTCGCCGACCGTCACCCGCGGGCCCCGGAGCGGCAGCGCCGCCAGGTCGCCGAGGGCCTGACCGGCGAGGTCTTCGGCAGCACCCGGGCCATGGCCGGACTCTTTGTCGATGAGGCGCGCGGTGCCTTCGACCAGGACCGGGACTGCCACCCCCAGACCTTCAACGCCATCGACCGCTTCACCGGCGGCGTGGCCGACCAACGCCTGTACCAGGTCCTGGCGGTGCGGCCCCGGCGGCTCGACTGGCAGGTCCTGGTGCAGCCGCGCCTGCTGGCGCAACCCTGGGCGCTCGGACTGCTGTGTCACCTGCTGCGCGATGCACTGGAGGGGGACCTGGCCCTGGGGTGGGGCCGGGCGCGCGGCTTCGGCGTGCTGCGCGTCATCCTCGCCGAGGCCGATCCGAACCGGGGCGATCAGACCGCCCTCGACCAGCCGGCCCCACCCTGGGCAACCGTCTTGCCGGTCATCGAGCAGACCCTGTCCGCGGCGCCCCGGTCAGGAGCGCAGGACTGGGTCGACGCCTTGGAACAACGGATCGACGGGGACATGGCCGCCGCCGACACTCCACAGGAGCCCGCGGATGAACGGTGAGGCCTTCTATTCCCCCTATCAGTTCATCCCGGTCACCGGCCGGCTGCACAAAACGGCACCGGACGCGGGCGCCGCACCAGACCCCGGGCAGCCGGTCCCCAAGACCGCCTGGGACGCGATCGAACAGGGGCAGACCCAGGTCCGCCATGACTGCTGGCAGCCCGGAACCCTGTCCGGCCGCCTGCTGTGCCGCCTGACCACCGTCACCCCGACCCTGGTCGGTGCGCAGCAGCAGGACGGCGATCAGGGGTTGCCCGGGACCATCACCAACTACCGCAGCAACGGCGAACTGGCGGTCCCCGGCAGCAGCCTGCGCGGGGCCATCGGGGCGGTGGCCGAGGCCATCAGCCAGTCGGCCATGCGGGTGCTGGATCAGCGGGAGTTTTCGGTGCGCAAGGCGATGAACCGCAGCCTCAAGGCCATCGGGCTGCTGCGCCGACAGTCGGACGGGAGCTGGCGTTTGTTGCCGCTGGCCTTGACGGGCTTGCCCTGCGATCCTCCGCGGGTGCGTATCCAGGCCCCATGGAACCGGGTATTCCCGCCGGGTCTGCCCTTGGGTGAGTGTCTTGCCGCCTACTACGGCACCTACGGTGACAGCGCGGACGACCCCGCGCGATTCGATTGCTTCCAGGCGCGGGACAACGCCAGCTTCGCCTGGTCCTCGCAGGCCCTGGATATGCGGCTGGCCGACGCCACGGCAGGCAAGGTCTATGAGATTCAGGGCGATGACGATCCCTTGAAGGCCAAAGGCAGTTTCGCCTTTCGGCGGGGGTACCTGCGCGACGTCCAGGCCGCTGCCGCCGGCCTCGACGGGCAACCGATGCGCGGGGTCACCTATGTCTTGGGTCTGAGGTCCGAGCACGACCTCATGCCGGAAAAGCGGCACGAATGGTTCGTCCCCTATGCCGAAGACTGGGAGGCGCGCCTGGCCGCCGCCCGTCCTGACCGCCAGGCCACACTGTCGGTCGCGCCCGCGGCCATCGCCGACTTCGAGCGCATCGCGCGCGAACGCTGGGAGACCAACGACGCCAAGACCGCGGCCGATTACCGGGTGCCCTTCCTCCCCAAGGGCTACGGCGTGCGCCAACCGGCCCGCTCCGAGGGGGCCGATGGGTTCCTGCGCGACGGGGACCTGGTGTATTTCAACGTGGACCCGGGAAGCCTGGAGGTCACCGAGGTCAGCTTCTCGGCCATCTGGCGCAGCGCTGTCCGCGGCGATCTGTACGGTGCCTTCCAGGGGGATGACAAGAAGGGCGCGGGCAAGGACGTGCTCCCCTGGAGTCCGGACCGCGCGGGACTGACCCCGGCCGAGTGCCTCTTCGGCGTCGTCGAGGCCATGCCCAGGGGACGCGACCAAGACCGCGGCGCCCGCAATCTGGCATCGCGCGTGCGCTTCTGCGATGCCTTCGGGCTCGACGAACCCGCACTCTTCTATCCGGCGCCCGTCGCCCTGCGCCAACTCCAGTCACCCAAGCCGCCGTCGCCCGCCATGTATTTTCGCACCGGCTCAGGCGGCCCCGTGCGCAAACAGGACCTCGATCTGAAAAAGCAGGTTCCGAACGGGCGCAAACACTACCTGGTCCATGACCCGCACGAGGTCAAGGCGAAGCGGCCGTGGGAGACCGGCAAGCTCGATAAGATCGACCGGTCGCACCCCACCAACGAGGATCGGGCACTGCTGGAGGACTACGCCCGCCAGGGCGGCCGCTACGGCAATCCGCTCGCCGATGGTCAGGACCTGTGGTTCCATGTGGACTTCGACAACCTGACCCAGTCCGAACTGGACCTGCTCTGCACCGCCATCGACCCCGGCCTCAGTGCGTTCAACCCGGACGCTCGCACCGAGTTTCATCACCGCCTGGGGTGGGGTCGGCCCCTCGGGCTGGGTGTGGTGCGCATCGCCCTCGAGGGCCTGTTCCTCGTCATGCGGGGGCAACGCTACAGCGCCAAGGGACTGCACAAATCGCGGTATCAGCTCCGTTGGCTGGCCCCCGGTGAGACCCCGATACCGGAGCGACTCGCCGACCGCTACCCGGAGGAACTGCCGCAAGGCGCGCATGAGCGGCGATCCAAGCCGCTGCTGCCCGGCACCGATCTCATCGATCGAGAGGCCCTGCGGGCACTGATGCAGCTTGGCGACGTGAATCTGATCGACCATCCGGTCTGCTATCCCTATGTCGACACCGACGACCGGCACCCGGACGAAGAACCGGACCCCTATGGCGAGGAAGACGGCTATGAGTGGTTCGTCAGCAACGATGACCCCCACCAGGTCAACTATCAGTTCATCGAGCCGCTGTCCCTGGGGGACGGGGCCGTCCCGGGCCTCCCCTACCTGAGGCCCCACCGCCCGCCCCGCCGCCGGTGACCTTAGCAATGACAGAGGCCACCCCCCTCTTCCTCGACACCGAATTCACCGGCCTGCACCAGCAGGCCCGACTGATCAGCCTGGGGCTGTGCGCCGAATCCGGCGCCGCCTTCTATGGCGAGGTCTCGGGCCTCGACCCGGCCGCCTGCGACCCCTGGGTGCGCGCCAATGTACTCGCGCACACCCGCTGGCTGGGCCGCCCCGGGGCCCGGCCGCAGACCCTGCGCGAGGGCGAGCTGACCGCCTGCTTCGGCGACCCGCCGACGATGGCGCGGGGCTTGGCCGACTGGCTCGCGCAGTGGCCGCGGGTCGAGGTCTGGGCGGACTGCCTGGCCTATGACTGGGTGCTGTTCTGCGAACTCTTCGGCGGCGCGCGCCGACTCCCCGCCCAGGTCTTCTATATGCCCTTCGACCTGGTCACCCTGTTCAAGCTGCGCGGTCTGGACCCCGACACCGACCGCGTCGCCTTCGCCGGGATGGCCGGCGCACCGCGACGCCACCATGCACTGTGGGACGCGCGCCTGACCCTGGCCTGCTACCGGCGCTTGCTGGGCGAGTTCGCGCCCTGTCCCTGAGCCCCCGTGTCGGTCCCTTCCGGTCGACCCGAGAAGAACACTCGCCACAGGACCCAGGACAGGAGCCCGGGCGGGACTATGGCGAGCAGCAGAATCGCGCCCTCGCGAAGCCAGGTCTGACCGGCCGACAGGGCCGCGCCCAATGGACCTGTGCCCCCGTCCAGTGGGATCAGCGGCAGGATGGCAGCCCACAGGGCCGTCAGGGTGATCAGGAGGGCCGCGACCCCGACCCGCTGGCCGAGCGTGCTGACCTTGGCGGAAAATTCCCGCATCTCATGGTCGTGTTCGGCCTCCAGGAACTCGTGTGCGCGCTCCAACTCGTCCTTGATCAATTGATACTCCGCCTCCATGCCCAGGGCCCGCTGCTGCAACGCGAAGACCCGCCGGCCCTGTAACTGGGGAGTCACCTCGCTGAACCAGTAGCGGTTGGTGAAGGTGATGAACTCCTCGCGCAGCGCCTTGAACGCCCCGGTCCGGTCGCTTGCGCGCGACCCCTGGCGGATCAGACCGGCGGTCGCGACCGAGACCTGGCGGTGATAGCGGCGCAACGAGGCCAGGTAGAAGAGGCACAGGATCAGCATCCGCTCATAGCTGTAGGGGACATGGCGCGCTGCCACGGTCTCGCAGAAATAGCCCCCGGCGCCCAGCCAGGCGTTGGACATGTCAGTAAAGCCCGCGTAGAGCCCGGTTGCATCCCAGACCTTGAGCGAGGCCAGGTCCAGTGTTTCCGCCAGCCAGTCGCGGTCATAGGCATAGCCGCCGCAGTCGTCGAAGGTATCGACCGGGCGGTCCACCAGGAGCGCCAGGCTGAACAGCCGGCCCATCACCGCGGTGCGCAGGGCCGGCTCCGGTGCCGGTCCGGCCAGGCCGTAGGCGACGTTCACGAACAGCCGGTCGTCGTAAAAGTCCTGGTACCCGTTCAGAAACTCGGCGAGTGACGGCGCCCCGGCCAGGGCTCCGTTGCCGAAAAAGCGGGTGAGCAGGTGCCGCAGCACCGGTGACAACAGGAGCCCCGGCGGGCTGGTCATCAGCAGTCGCCCCTGCGCCTGAATGGGCCGGAACCCGGCGGGTTCGCTGCCGTCATCCGGCACCAGGCGCAACTGCGCGGCGATCTTTCCCTCCTCGAACTGCTCCGGAAAGCTCGGATAGACCACCCGCGCGAGCCGGGTGAATCCCAGCCAGGCGGCCAGGGCGCGCCCGCGGACCCGCGCCAGGACTTGCGCATCGGCGAAGACCAGCGGGTGCCACCAGGTCGGGCCCGCGCAACCCAAGGCCGCCAGGTCGCCCGTCGGCGCCGGCAGGACCACGCGCAGGGCCAAAAGGTAAGACCCGTTGAAATAGCGCAGCAGCCGGACCGACTCCACCTCGGCCGCCTTCAGGGGCGAGCCCGGCGGGTCCCCGTCCAATTCCAGCCGCCAGCCGGCCGTGCCGGTCAGGGACCACTCCCGGATCGGGTCCAGTCCGGCACCGCCCTGGTTCAGGTCGTAGAGCAGGTCGCGCAGGTGGGGCAGGAAGTAGAGCAGGGCCTGCGTATCGCAAGCGTCCGCCAGGTCGCCCGCATAGTGACGCGGCCTGATCGCGACCCGCCCCGGGGCCTCGCCCTGGGTGTCGAGCTGGCGCTGCAGCGCCGCCGCGAAGGCACCCTGCGCCCGGTCACCGGGATCGAATGGAAAGAAGAAGGTGCAGCCGTAGTGGCGCAGCGGACGCTGATCCACCAGCAGGCCCGCCAGGAGTGCGGACAGGTCCTGGTCCAGTGCCCGCAGGTGGGCGCCCGGGTCTCCCTCCAGGGGCACGAGGCTGTAGTCCCAGGCATAGGCGTAGTCGGGCGGTGGATTCACCGTCCGCCAGCCCGCGCGGCCCTGGCCGGGCGCGGCCTCCTGGGCGAACAGGTGCAGCCCGCGCACGGCCGCGCGCGGGTCCGCGCACGGCGACTCCCAGGGCGCGGCCTCACCCACGAGCACCAGCATCAGCAGCGGATGGGCCGGCAAGCCCTGGCCCGCCGCCGACCAATCGTGTCGGGTGCGCACCAGACAGCGCGCCGCCGCGAGCGCGAGGGTCGGGTTCACCGAGGCCGGCACCAGGACCAAGGTCAGGTCGCCCAGGTCCCGCACCCATCCCGGTTGCCTCAGCACCCCGATCGCCTCCCGCCACAGGGCCGGCAGGGTGCGCGCCGCCGCGGCGCCCAGCGGCACCCGCAAACGGTCCTCGAAGTCCCGGGGATGCTCACCGCAATCGGTCAGGTAGTCGTGCGGATGCTGTGCATAGTGCCCCGCGAGCGCCTCGGGTCCCAGGGCCAGTTGCCGCAGGCACTCCCGCGGCGACAGAAAGAGGCCGTAGGGCTGGCCGTCCCGACACCCCGCCCGCCGCGGTGTCGCCGTGATCAGGACCCGCCGGCCGGTGTCGGCCCCCCGGCGCCAGGGTGCAAGCCGGGGATGCGCGTCGAAACCGGTGGCGCCGCTCGTCAGGTCCACGACCAGCAGGTCGGTCCCGCTGGGGATCAGCCCCGGGTCCGGCAGGGCCCGCCGCGGCTCCAGCCCCAGCGCCACCGCCCACTCGAACAGGTCGGTCCCGGCAGCGGATTCAATCACCAGCAAGGTATCGCGTGCGCCCATCTCAGGTCTCCAGTCGGGCTGATCCGGCGAGCGCGCGGACGCCCGCCTCCTCGAGTGGCCCCAGTATCGCCCAAAACCACCGCCCCGGCACCACGACGCAACTCACCCGCAACAATGGGACCAGGTACAAGCCGCCCATGCGCGCGCGTCTGGATCATCACTCCGGCCACTGGGAGCGCCGCACCCCAGTGCGGCGAGGGCTTGCGCAACACGGCCCTTGATCATAACGCCGGCCACGCGTCCTTGCGGCAATCCGTCGCGGCCTGGGGGCCGCTCCTTCGCCGTAGGAGCGG
>NZ_CAIKKU010000219.1 GCF_903828115.1 uncultured Thiodictyon sp.
CAACGACAACGACAACGACAACGATTATGTTTAACTTGTTCTTGGCTCGTTACTTAACAAAGCCTCTTTCTCCGTGTCTTTGTGTCTCCGTGAGAGAATTTCCTTCTTGAGGTATCGGCGCAACGATGGGCGGGGCCGCTGCGCAGCCCCGCCCCGGCAGACCCCTATTTCGCCGCCTGCGCACCCAGACACTTCTTGGTCTTGGTGTTGTAGTTACCGCACTTGATGGGCGCGGTCCAGTCGGCCTCCAGGTCCTTGGAACCAGGCAGGTAGTCGGACCAGGCATCGCCCGGGACGGTACCCGCGGTCTGCCAGACGACGGCGAACTGGCCGTCGTCCTGGATCTCGCCGATCAGCACCGGCTTGGTGAGGTGGTGGTTGGGCAGCATCCTGGCGATTCCGCCGGTCAGGTTCGGGGTCTCCAGACCGATAATGGCGGCCGCGACCTTATTGGTGTCGGTACTGCCGGCCTTCTCCACCGCCTTCACCCACAGGTCGAAGCCGATCTTGGTCGCCTCCATCGGGTCATTGGTGACGCGCTTGGGGTTCTTGATGAATTCGTGCCACTTGGTGATGAAGGCGGCATTCTCCGGCGCCTCCACGCTCATGAAATAATTCCAGGCGGCGAGGTGTCCGACCAGGGGCTTGGTATCGATGCCGGAGAGTTCCTCCTCGCCCACCGAGAAGGCGACCACCGGGATGGTCTCGGCGGATACGCCCTGATTACCCAATTCCTTGTAGAAGGGCACATTGGCGTCGCCGTTGATGGTGGAGACCACGGCGGTCTTCTTGCCGGTGGCACCGAACTTCTTGATGTCGGCGACGATCGACTGCCAGTCGGAGTGACCGAAGGGGGTGTAGTTGATCATGATGTCCTCCTTGGCCACCCCCTTTTGCTTGAGATAGGCCTCGAGGATCTTGTTGGTGGTGCGCGGGTAGACATAGTCCGTGCCGGCCAGGACCCAGCGCTGCACGCCCAACTCGTTCATCAGATAATCCACCGCCGGGATCGCCTGCTGGTTGGGGGCCGCACCGGTGTAGAACACGTTCTTGGACGATTCCTCGCCCTCGTATTGCACCGGGTAGAAGAGGAGACCATTGAGTTCCTCGAAGACCGGCAGGACGGACTTGCGTGAGACCGAGGTCCAGCAGCCGAACACCACGGCCACCTTGTCCTTCGCCAACAGCTCGCGCGCTTTTTCGGCGAACAAGGGCCAGTTCGAGGCCGGGTCGACCACCACCGCCTCCAACTGCCGGCCGAGCAGACCGCCCTTCTTGTTTTGCGCGTCGACCAGCATCAGCACCGTGTCCTTGAGCGTGGTCTCACTGATGGCCATGGTACCCGAGAGCGAGTGCAGGACCCCGACCTTGATCGGCTCGTCCGCCGCCACGGCCGCCGTGAGCCCCAGGGCCAGGCCCGCGCCCAGTACCAACCGTTTGATCATGTCGCGTTTGCGCATCGATGTAACTCCCCGAGATGTGGCGATGAAGGAAGAAGATGGAGGAAGAAAGGGCGTGGTCCGCGGCTGGACGCGGCCAGCCGACAGGCAGAGTCAGGCGCGGGGGCTCTGGAACCAAACACCGCCGCCGACTTCCGTGCCGTGCACCAGCCGCGTCGGTGCGATCACCTGGGACGCACCCGCACCGAGGGCATGATGCAAATGACGGGCCAGCGCCCCAGGGGTGAACTTCCGGCGCAAATGATCAGAGAGCGCGAGCGCTACCGCTTCATCTTGGTGCATTTGCCCAAGTCCCGCACCCGGGAATGGGCCGATGCGGGGCATTGGCAGGCGTCCGACGCGACCCCGCGGCGCCTTGGCGTGGGCTATCGCCGGATTTTTGGTGCAAGGGTCTGGCGCGACGCCCAAGGTTGGGCTATCGTCGCCCCGTTCCACCACCACAACGAAACGAGGAGACATTCGATGAAGAAGACCCTGATCGCCTGCGCCGTCGTCGGCTGCGCCGCGCTGCTGAGCGGCGTTGCGTCGGCCGCCGATACCGGCACCCCGGACGAGGCCAAGGCCCTGTCCCAGAAGGCCCAGACCACCGTCAACACCCAGGGCAAGGAGAAGGCCTTCGCCGCCTTCTCCACCGCGGAGTTCAAGCCCAAGGACCTCTACGTGTTCTGCATGGACATGGACGGGAAGATGCTCTCCCACCCGCTCAAGCCGGAACTGGTCGGCAAGAATCTGCTCGACTTCAAGAAGTACGGCGACGAGCTGTTCAAGAACATGATCGCGAAGGTCAAGACCTCCAAGGAGGGCTGGGTGGACTACAAGTGGCCCTACCCGGGCACGGAAGAGATCAAGGCCAAGACCAGCTATGTGATGGCCAACAAGGACGGCTTCTTCTGCGGGGTCGGCGCCTACAAATAGCGCCCATCGCGGCCCCGACCTCGTGTCGGGGCGGGTCGCTGACGGCGTCGCGGACGCGCCGCACTGCCGCGGGGGCGGGACGCCCCCACTCCTCGGTCGGGGATGGCATCGCCGCCCCAACCTGTCCACGCTGCGCCCACCCTCACCGACACGCCGACGCCGGTGTCAACCAGCACCCAATCACCCGCGGCGCCCCTTTGCGCCGCGACGGCGGCGCCCTCTTGACCGTCTAAGCACACACCAAGTGACCCCGCCTCAGGACTTTTTGTGTAACCCCCCACTAACTCCCCGCGGGTATCCCTTCTCCCCCCTCGCCGTCCGGCGCTTTCGGGGTGTTTTCCACCCGGTAGATGGCCTGGGTCTCGGCGACCTTGAGGATCGTTTCCCGGCCACGGGAATCGGTATCGCGGTAGCGATCCACCAGGTGGCGCTCGTCCTGGGACAGGGGGTCCTTGTCGTCCAGGCACAGCAGATAAGTGGCCGTCACGGTGCCCAGGGCAACCGCCAACTCCTGGGCCTCTTCGAGTCCCATGCGGCGGATGCCCTGTTCGTAGTTACTGATGCGTGACTTGGACAAGGAGCCGGTACGGCCCGACAGGTCGGAAAGGCTTAGGCCCTGCGCTTGGCGTGCAGCGCGCAGGCGTTGGCCGATTCTCTTCGTTAGGTCCATGGATGATGGGTTACACAATCAGGTGCTGTTCGTGGCCCACGAGCAGGTCGTGAGGCCCCAGAGCGGCAGGTCGGGCAAGCCACCACGCCTTGGCGGCTCGGCAGTCCATTGCACGCAGACTTCAATGAGTGCCTGCCCCATCCAGCGCTCACGGGTGCGGCCCTAAAGGATAAACAAGCAGGTTCGTCACTTGGTACACGATTATGCCTGCCAGCCCGGACCGGGACTGCCGCCGCGGCCCTTGAAGCCAGCCGCTTTTGTGTATCGAAACAGGCCGGGCGGCCGTCGGCCGGCGAGGGGTGGCCGACCGACGGGCATCGATGCCCCCTGAACGGTCCGCTCGAACACGTCAGGAACAGGTGTTTTCCCTAGCCCCAGTCATGGCAAAATCCGTGCACCCGCGTGGACCGGCACCGGCCCCAGGCAGACCCCAGGGGCAACCATGACCCAAAACCCGATCGTCTTCACCTTTTTTCTGGTCTTCACCGGCGCCGCGATCCTCGCCACCGCCGCCCTGGCCGCGCGCCAGTCGCTCCTGGTCGCCTATATCGGGCTCGGCATGCTGTTCGGTCCCTGGGGGCTCGCCCTGGTGGGCGACGCTACCCTGGTTTCCCAGTCTGCCGAGGTGGGCATCATGTTCCTGTTGTTCCTCCTGGGGCTCGATCTCACCCCGCAGGACCTGGCCCGCAGCCTGCGCCGGACCACGCTGGTGACCGTGGGCAGCGCCGTGCTGCTCCTGATCATCGGGGGGGGGATCGGACTGCTGGCCGGTTTCACGCCGGTCGAGGCCCTGATCGTCGGTGCCGCCATGGGCTTCTCCAGCACCATCATCGGACTCAAACTGCTCCCGACCACGGTGCTGCACCATCAGCGCATCGGCGAGATCATCATCAGCATCCTGCTGTTGCAGGACCTGCTCGCGATCGCCCTGCTCCTGTTCCTCAAGGGCCTGGCCGCGGGCGCCACCCCCTGGCTGCAGATCGCCTTGCTGGTGCTCACGCTGCCCGGGTTGGTGGTCTTCGCGGGGCTCGCGGCGCGCTTCGTCCTGATCCCGCTCATCCGCCGCTACGACCGCTTTCGCGAATACATCTTCCTGATCGCCATCGGCTGGTGCCTGGGGATGGCAGAGTTGGCGGGCTTGCTGGGGCTTTCCCCTGAAATCGGGGCCTTCATCGCCGGGGTCGCGATGGCGTCGAGCCCCATCGCGCTCTACATTGCCGAGAGCCTGCGGCCGTTGCGGGACTTTTTCCTGGTGCTCTTTTTCTTCGGGGTGGGGGCGCAGTTCAACCTGGGGATGGCGGCTGACGTCTTGACCCCCGCCCTGTTCCTCGCCGCCGCCGCGCTGGTGCTCAAGCCGGCGATCTTCCGCCTGCTCCTGGTCCACACCGGCGAGCCTCCGGCGCGGGCCTGGGAAATCGGGTTCCGGTTGGGACAACTGAGCGAATTCTCGCTCCTCATCGCCGGCCTGGCCCTGACCACCGGCGCCTTGGGCGAGCGGGCCGCCTACAGCCTCCAGTTCGCCACCGTCCTGACCTTCCTCGCCTCGTCCTACCTGGTGGTCCTGCGCTTTCCGACCCCCATCGCCATCTCCGATGCCCTGCGGCGGGATTGACCCCTCAGCAGGCGCGCTCATCACCCCAGCATCGCATCATCCCAGTGCGGCTCTTCGCCCACCTGCTCCGGCACCGCCTCCACGACGCGGTCGACGAAGGCGCGGTCCAGGATCTTGATGAAGCACTTGGTCTGGGGTGAGAGGAACTTGCCGCGCCGCTGCACAATGCCGTAGCTGCGCTTGGGGAAATACTGATCCAACGGCACCCGGGCCAGATTATCCTCACCGGTCAGGCACACGTCGGTGACGATGGAGATGCCCAGCCCCAACTCCACATATTTCTTGATCACTTCCCAGCCGCCCGCCTCCAGGGTCACCCGGTAGGCCAGATTGTGCTGTTTGAACACGAGATCCACCATGCGCCAGGTACTTAAGTGCCGGGGCGGCAGGATCATCTCGAAGGGCGCGATCTCCGCCAGGGTGACGGACTCCCGCCCGGCCAGGGGGTGGTCCTTCGGGGTGATCAGGGTCGGGCGGTAGGTGACGAAGGGGCGGTAGTTGATGTCGTCGGGGACCTCCATCAGGGAGCCCACGGCAAGATCCGCCTCGTCCGCGCGCAACATGGCGAGCCCGTCGCGCCCGGTCACGTTATGCAGCTTCAGCTCGATGCCGGGATACTGCTGGACGAAGCTGCGCACCGGCTCCGGCAGGATATAGAGGATGGTCGACTCACCGGCGGCGATGTTGAGCGCCCCCTGATCGACCCGCCCGCACTGGACGGCGAAGGCGTCGTGGAGCCGGTCCATGCCCTCCACCAGGGGGGCGGCCATCTCGAAGAGGAGCTGGCCCTCGGGCGTCAGGCGGATTTTGGGGCCGCGCCGCTCGAAGAGGACCGTGTCGAACTCCCGCTCCAGGGCCTGGATCTGGAGTGACACGGTCGGCTGGCTGAGGAAGATCTTGTCGGCGGCGGCACTGACGCTGCCGGTGCGGGCCGCATGGCAAAAGGCCCGCAATTGCTTCAATCGATTCTGTTTGTAGTGGATCTGGGATCCAGAGGCCATGGTCGGTCACGCTCGGTCCGTAGTAAAGGACTCGATACTAGCCCATAGCATCCATTGAGAAAAGCAATACGTTAAGATTCCGCCTCGACAGGCCCGCACGGGCCTCACCCAACCCTGACGCCCGGCGTGCGGACTGGCTGCCCGCCCCCGGCTCAGGACCCGTTGAGTGAGTTGAGGATGTTGCGCGC
The DNA here is from genome assembly GCF_903828115.1 of uncultured Thiodictyon sp. Lineage (GTDB taxonomy): Bacteria > Pseudomonadota > Gammaproteobacteria > Chromatiales > Chromatiaceae > Thiodictyon. The sequence goes on from NZ_CAIKKU010000219.1 coordinate 5,847, forward strand.
GGTGCGGCGCTGGGACTCGTCGCCCTCCTCCAACACCTCGTAGAGCACCTGCCGGGCGGCGAAGTGGTTCTCCAGTTCGCGCAGCCGGTTGGCCCGCCGGATCTTCTCCTCGACCCGATCGAGCGGGGCTGGCGCGGATGTTGGCGCGGACGCCGGCCGGTTAGCCGCCTGCTCGGCATCGACCCGGTCCAACTCGGACTCCATTTCCTCGTCCGTCAGCGGACGCCAGTCCGGCGGGGGGCCAGCGTCATCGGGCTCCAACTCGCCCCCCCGCAGGGCGTCGCTGCCCGTCCCGGCCAGGGCGGGCGGGCGGCCACCGCCGCCTGGAGGCGCGGGAGGTGGGACCGGGCCGGGACCAGGCCATTGGGCCGCCTCGGCCGCCTCCCGGGCGGCCCGGTCACGGACCAGGATGCGGGAGAGGAAGACCCCCAGCTCGAACAATAACCACATCGGGATCGCAAGCATGGTCTGGGAGAAGACATCGGGCGGCGTCAGCACCATACCGACCACGAAGGCCCCGACGATGATGTACGGGCGCTTGGCGGCCAGGGCATCGGGGGTCGTGATCCCGATGGCGACCAGCAGGATGGTCGCGACCGGGACCTCGAAGGCCACACCGAAGGCAAAGAACAGGGCGAGCACGAAGTCCAGGTAGGCCGTGATGTCCGTCATCATCGCCACACCTTCCGGGGTCGTTGCGGCCATGAAGCCGAAGATGAGCGGAAACACCAGGTAGTAGGCGAACAGCATGCCTACATAGAAGAGTATGACGCTGGAGGCCAGGAGCGGGATCGCCAGGCGCTTCTCGTGGCGATAGAGGCCGGGGGCGACGAAGGCCCAGAGCTGATAGAGCAGCCAGGGCATGGCCAGGAACACGGCCGCCACCAAGGCCAGCTTGAAGGGCGCGAGGAACGGCGAGATCACCTGGGTGGCGATCATGTGGCTGCCCTGCGGAAGCTTTGCGATCAGCGGGGTGGCGACATAGGTATAGATGCTGTTGGCAAAGGGGAAGGTCACCACCAGGGCCACGCCGACCCCGGCCAGCATCCAGATCAGCCGATCGCGCAGTTCGACCAGGTGGGAGAGAAAGGGCTGTTCGGCGCCCGGGTCATCGGGTTCGGTGGACGGGGCCATGAGGAGGTCTCGGGGCAATCCGCGCGTCCGCGGGGGCCGGAATGGGTCCACGAAAAACGCGCAAAAACGCGAATCGGCTGGTTCGCGGATCAGGCGCCTTCGGGGGCCGGGTTAGGATTTCGTGGCGGTTCGCTCGGGCGGCTCGGACAGGTGTCGCCCCGGTTCGGCATCGGCCCCGGGCGCGGGCGGCGGCAACACCACAGGCTCCTCCAGGATGCGCTGCAGCGGGTTGCCCTGCGCCTGCTTATTCAGGATGTCCTGAAGTTCCTGGGCCTTGAACTCACGGTCGATCTCGTCCTTGACCGTGGCCAGGGTGCGGCGCGCCCGCCCCAGCCAGAGCCCGGCCAGACGCGCCACCCTGGGCAGGTCCTTGGGGCCGATCACCACCAGGGCGACCACGCCGACCACCAGCAGTTCCCAGAAGCCGATATCGAACATCGCGAGGCCCTATGGACGCCTGATCAAGACGCGGAATGCAACGGAATCAGGAGTTCGGCCAATCGGAGCGCGAGTCCCCGGCCGCGGGCGGCGCCCCGACCTTGGGCCGTGCGGCTGTTGGTGCCGGATCGGCCGCGCTCCGCGGCGCGGACTCATCAATCTGCTTGGGCTCCTCGCCCTTCTCACCGGAGCCCATGGCGCTGCGGAAGCCCTTGACCGCATCGCCCAGGTCCTGGCCGATGTTCTTCAGCTTCTTGGTGCCGAACACCAGCAGCACGACCACCAACAGGATCAACAGGTGCCAGACATGCAAACCACCAAGGCCCATGGTCTTCTCCGCCACCGCTCGCAAGCGGTCTGAATTCAGGTTGATTTGGCCGACGGACCGGGCACCGCCCGCGCCGCCGCAGATCCTTTATGATACTCCAATCCCCGCGGTGGAGGTATGCGCGGCGGACGCCGGGTGCGATCGGAACTGATGTGTTGGCCGAGATCCCGGGTACGTTGTCGTTGTCGTTGTCGTTGTCGTTGTCGAATAATACGACCACGATTACGACCACGACAACGACAACGACGCCCGGCACCCCACCGCGAGCGCTGCTCGCTGGCCTGGCGGACCCGGACAGCACGCCTATCTACTTATTTTATCATACCGTTTTGGCAAGACAGCCGCGCTCGGCGCGTCGCTTCGGGATTGCAAGTTACGATTCCTTCACGGCCCCCTGCTCACCCCGCGCCGCCTTCTCCGCGATACCCGAGAGGCCGCAGCGCCGGTCCAGTTCCGCCAGCACCCGCGCCGGCCGCAGGCCCTGGTGCGCCAGCAGCACCAGGGTGTGAAACCACAGGTCCGCCACCTCGTAGACGATCTTGTCCGCGTCCCCGTCCTTGGCCGCCATGACCGTCTCGGTCGCCTCCTCCCCGATCTTCTTCAGGATCGCGTCCAGCCCCCTGGCATAGAGCCGGGCGACATAGGAGGAGTCCGGGTCCGCCTGCTTGCGGGTTTCCAGGACGTCGGCCAGGCGTTCGAGTATGTCGGTCATGTTTCCGGTGGAGCGTGGGAAGTGGGGAGGGCCGCTAGTCTAACCTGACGCGGCGGCGCGCTGAAACCCGACCCCGCGGTTGCGTCCCTGATCAGACTTGGCCCCGGTGTCAGAAGAGGGCGGAGAGGTCGCAGACCACCGGACCGGCCAAGGGCAGCGGTACGGCCGCGAGGTCGGCGGCCTTGCTGACCTGCGCATAGCCGCTCGCGCCCGGTTCCCGGTAGATGCTGAGCGCGCTGCCGCCCAAGTCGACCAGCCAGACCTCGGGGATACCGGCCCGGGCGTAGCGCGGGATCTTCACCTCCCGATCGTAGCGCAGGCTGCTGTCGGCGACCTCGATCAGCAGCAACACGTCGTCCGGGCCGGGATGACCATTTCGGTAGTAGTCTGAGCGGGGGCGCAGCAGGGCGATATCGGGCAGCGGCTCGGAATGGTCGTTGAGCCAAACGGGGTCTTGGACGGCCAGGACCGCGGCGCTCCCGACGGTCTCCTTCAGGAGGTTGGCGAGGAGCTTGACGGTCCCGGCATGGGGGTGTCCGATCGGCGGCATCTCGATAATCTCCCCATCGATCAACTCGGTACGCAGCTCCGGCCCGAGGATGCCGGTCTCGCCCATGCGATGGTAGTCGGCCACGCTGAGGCGGTGGACGCGGGCAAGTGTTTGGGCGGTGGCACTCATTGGTGTCGCTGACGCGCGTGGGGTGATGAGCCGGATAATAGCCGATGGCGGATCGTAGGGGCGGGTTTGAAACCCGCCCCTACGGGCCGCGGGGCCTCAGGACTTGTGGTAAATGGCGTCCGGGTCCTTGAGCACCGGGGCGATCTCGACCCAGTGGCCCGCGCCGTCCAGTTCCCGGAAAAAGCAGTGGTGGCGGCCCGTGTGGCAGGCGATGCCGCCCTTCTGTTCCACCTCCATCAGCACCACGTCGGCGTCGCAGTCGATGCGCAGGGCCCGCACCACCTGCTGGTGGCCGGACTCCTCACCCTTGTGCCAGAGCTTGCGGCGCGAGCGCGACCAGTAGACGGCGTGGCCGGTCTCCCGCGTCAGGGCGAGTGCCTCGCGGTTCATCCAGGCCATCATCAGGATGGTGCCGGTGCCGGTCTCTTGGGCGATGGCCGGCACCAGGCCGTCCGCGTCCCACTTGATGGTGTCGAGCCAGGTGTCGCTCATGGGTCTTGCTCCTCAGGAAGGGGTGGCGGCCAAGTCATCGGCGAGACGCTGCCCGGCGGCGAAGTCGAGCGTGCCCTCGTAGATGGCGCGGCCGGTAATGGCGCCGGTGATGCCCGGCCGGTCGGCGACCCGCGCGGCCTGGGCCAGGGCGCGGATGTCCGCGAGGTCGGTGATGCCGCCGGAGGCGATGATCGGGAGCGCGACCGCCGCGGCCAAGGCCCGGGTCGCCGCGATGTTGGGACCGGTCATCATGCCGTCACGGCCGATGTCGGTGTACACGATGGCCGCGACGCCATCGCCCTCGAAGCGTTTGGAGAGTTCCTCGACCCGGTGTTCGGTGACCTCGGCCCAGCCGCGGATGGCGACCTGTCCGTCCTTGGCGTCCAGCCCGACGATGAGGCGGCCGGGGAAGGCGCGGCAGGCACGGGCGACGAAGGCGGGCTCGGTCACGGCCTGGGTGCCGATGATGCAGAAGTTCACCCCGGCCGCGAGATAGGCGGCGATGGTCGCCTCGTCACGGATGCCGCCGCCGACCTGCAGCGGCAGGTCCGGATAGCGGGCGGCGATGGCGCGGATGGCCGCACCGTTGACCGGCTCTCCGGCGAAGGCGCCGTTGAGATCCACCAGGTGCAGTCGGCGGGCGCCCTGCCCCACCCAGCGCCCGGCCATCTCCACCGGGTCGTCGGAGAACACAGTCTCGTCCTCCATGCGCCCCTGGCGCAGGCGCACACAGCGGCCGTCCTTGAGATCGATGGCGGGAATCAGGAGCACTGGCAAGCTACCTCAGACAATGATGGCCAAAGGCCGGTTAAGACGTCTGACGGCCGTGTTTCCAGGGTCATGCGCTCGACCTGGGCGGTGCGGGGGCTGGCTTTGGGCGTCATGGCGGGAGGTTCGGACTGGGGCGGTCGCGGGGCGCGCGTCAGGGCGCTATTTAACCACAGGGACGGGGCCTCGCCCTACCGGCGGGGCCGCTGCGGATGCGATCGCAACGGATGCGGGTCGGCTTGATCGTCGATCGTAGGATGGGCAAAGCGCAGCGTGCCCATCCTCCAGACCGCGACGCGGCCCGGATGGGCACGCCCGAGCGACGCCACCGCAGGTCCGGATCGTCACGCGCGGGCTTTGCCCATCCTACGGCGTTCGCGCGACCGCATCGGCCTGGATCGCACCCGGCCGCTCCGACGCCACCGGCTCCAGCCCCGTCACTTCGCCAGCCCCGCCGCCACGTCCCGAAACGCCAGCAGGGCGTCCTCCAGGTGCTCGATGATCTCCTGCTGCAAGACCTGCGGGGGCGGCAGGTCATCCAGGTTGTCCAGCGCGTCGTCCTTGAGCCAGAAGAGGTCGAGGCTCGCCTTGTCGCGCGCGACCAGATCGGCATAGGGGTAATACCTGAAGCGCTCCGCCTCCTTGCGCTCAAAACGATTCTCGGGGTTATAGCAAGCGATGAAATCGCGCAGGTCATCGAACTTCAGCGGCCGGGTCTTGAGCGTGAAGTGCCGACTGGTGCGCAGATCATAGATCCATAGGCCCTGGGTATGGACCTGCCCGTCCTTCAGGCGATTGTCGAAGAACAGCACATTGGCCTTCACCCCGTTGGCATAGAAGATCCCGGTCGGCAACCGCAGCAGGGTATGCACCTCGCAGGTCTCCAAGAGCTTACGCCGGATGCGCTCGCCCGCACCACCCTCGAACAGCACATTGTCGGGCAGCACCACGGCCGCCTTGCCGCTGGCCTTGAGGATGGTGACGATGGGTTGGAGAAAATTGAGCTGCTTGTTTGAGGTCGTTTCCCAGAAGTCCTGCCGCTCATAGGTAAGCGCGTCGCGGTCCTCCTCACCCTCCGCATTGGTGATGGTCATGCTGCTCTTCTTGCCGAAAGGCGGATTGGCCAGCACATAGTCATACCGCCAACCGGGATCACCGACCAGCGCGTCCGCGCGGTCGACCATCGGTTCATCGTCCAAATCACCGATACTGTGCAAGAACAGATTCATCAGACACAGGCGGCGCGCGCTCGCCACTATCTCATTGCCGGAGAAGGTCTTGCGCCCGCGAGACCTTGGCCGGGTCCTGGATCTTGTTCTGCGCCTTGAAAAAGATCGCCCCGAGCATCCCGGTCCCCTGGCCCAGCCGGTGCAGCAGGCTGAGGTAATGCGCCTCCAGCGGCTCACCCGTCTTTGACCGCAGGCTCGCCCAGTCAAAGCCCCGGGGAATATGGGTATCACGGCCATAGGGCTCCTGGGCATACTCGTGCGCCAGCTTCAGGAACAGCAGATAGGTGAGTTGCTCCAGGTAGTCGCCATAGCCGACGCCGTCGTCGCGCAGGGTGTGGCAGAAGTTCCAGATCTTCTGGATCAGGGTCGATGCATTCATTCCAATATCCGCAGTTGTCGCAGTGCCAGCCTCAGCTCGCTATCCAGCGCCGCAAAGGCGTCAAGCTGCCGCAGTCGTTGTAGGGAGACTTGTTCGCCCAGTGCATTCAGCATGGGTGAGACACCACGCCGCTTACGCAGTCCCCGGTGCTCACGGTTTCCAGTACTCGTTTGACTTCAAGATCCGAGACGAAACCCTGCGGCCCATCATCCTCACTGAAAAGAGACGTTTGAGGCTTGAAACGGACCGGGCGCAAACGGGTTCTGCGGCGCTGCTCGTGCTTCTGCGGATCGGAGACAGTGGCGGTGTCGGCGAACAGGATCGATCGGTGTTCCGACATCAACTCCTTATTGATCAATGCGGACAGTACGACCGGTGAGTGGCTGTTAAGCAACAATTGGCTCAAGGGTGTCGATACGTCATCGTCGCCAAACCCCTGTGGATCAGTCACCATGTCCCGGAGACGTTGAATCAACTGCTTGATTCGCGCCGGGTGAACACCGTTTTCCGGCTCCTCGAAACAGATCAACCCCCGGTGTCGCGGATCGTGCAGGAGTGTCAGCAGCGTCAGTACCCGCAGGGTGCCGTCGGAAATAACCCGTGAACTGAACGGCAAACCATCACGCATCGTAAGTTCGATGCGGTATTCGCGGCTCGCCTCATGCAATTGCGCATCGAGCTTCGTGATCCCTGGAATCAGGTTGTTCAGTTCAGCCGCAATATCACTGAGAACGCCGACGGGGCGGATTTTTGTTGCCGTCTCAGCCTTGAGTTGCGCCAAGACCGCGGCCAGGTTAGAGCCGTCCGCCGTCAATACATCGGGCGCCGTTGCCGGCACCGGCTTGCGCAGCAAGGCAGGATCGAGTTGCAGCAGGCGCCAGTATCGCATTTCCTCTCGCAATGCGAACAGGTGCGGAAACTCCGCCTTCGTGATGCTGTAAAGCACCGTCGCTTCCGCCGCACTGGCCGGGCGGTTGCGGCCCTGTTTTCCGTCCTGATGAACGCTGAAGGTGAGTCCTTCCGGCAAGCCTTCGGTCGTCAACCAGGGCTTCTGGCGTACATACTTGAGAAATGCACCCCGAAACGCCTTGGAGGGCCGCATGGAGTCTGCCCATTTGTCATCCTTACGCATGATCGGAAGTGCCGCCTCATGCGCGACCTGAACACGCTCGATTCCGGGCTTGATCGTTCGACGCTCCAACGTGACTTCATAGCGCAAACGGGTGTGGCTGAGCTTTACCTCGCTTCCCCAGGGGTCGCGCACCACAGGATCAACCAGGACTTCTGCCGCCAGGCGAATCTGGCTGGAACGTCCGCCGGCCGTCTGGCGAAAAAGTTCCAACGGCTCGCCGCGCATATCCTTGACCGCCTCCGCCACGTCACGGGTAGCCAGATTTGCCAGCAGTTGAATGACGTCGAACAGATTGCTCTTGCCTGCCGCGTTATTGCCGACGATCAACGTGAGTGGAGCAAGATCGATGACAAGATTCTCGAATGACTTGAAGCCATCGACTTCCAGGCGCGTCAACATATCAATATCCTCCGCAAAGCGCCGAATGACTGCTTGCCGCTGGCGGCACCGGCGGCGACGCGCCCGACATGGTGCTATTGTGTGCCCAGGGCCGTTGGCCAATCAGTGGTTGCCCAAAGGCGGCCACCAGCGGTCGCGCCTGGCCGCCCGTAAATTGGGCAACCGCTGGTTGCCCAATTTGCGGACTGTCCCGAAATTGATCACGCCAAGGCGCCAAACTCGCCAAGAAAGACCTCGGGATGCGTACAGTAGCCGGATTACCTGCCGGGTGAATCGCCCAACGAAGATTACGTAGTGAAAAACCTTGGCGAGCTTGGCGCCTTGGCGCGACAACTCTTGCTGCGTTCATGACAGCGCCCGGGTCTTGCGCCCGCGCTTGCCGTTACCGGTGCCCGCGGCGGCCCGCTCGGCGCGGATGCGCTCCAGTAGCACGGCGGCGGGTTCGTCGCTGGGGTCCTGCGGGACCAGTTGGCCGGAGAAGGCGGCTTTGAGGATGTTTTGGCGTTGGGCGGCGGATTGTTTGAGGGCAAACTCGACTGCGGCTTGCTGCTGGCCAATCTGCTGGAACTGCTCGGCCAATAGCTGGCTAATTTCCTCTTGCTCATCGACTGGCGGTAACGGCACTGAAATAGATTTAATAATTTGCAGATTCAGATCTGGCTGAACCCCGCCGGATGCCTGCTCTCTCATCTTTTCATAACTGGTGAGCAGAAACGCTTTTAGGTAGGGTTTACACCTTTGTGATTCTGCGTCAAACACAAGCGCTGCGATGGCTTGGTTAATTGTCGCCTGAACCAGCAACTCCGAGCACTTGCCGCGCGTCTTTCCCTCGCCATACATCGCGACCAGCAACGAACCCAACGGATAGATTTGAAGCCGGCACTCCTTCAACGCCAGTTCTGTAACCAGTTCCGTCGCTTCCATCACAGTCTCGCTGTTTAATGCGCCGCTTGTGATCCAAGGTATGGTTCCTTCATGGAAATAGGCCAATTTGGAGCGCAGCGGGGTCACGCCGGTACCGACTTGGGCAAGCTGATCAATCGTCGCCCAGGTCCAGCCATCCGAAATTTCTGTCAGGCTTTTGGTGTCTGGCCGTAGAGGTTCGGTGTACTTTGCCTGCCAATCTTTAGACGGGATCTTGCTTTGTTCGGCAAACTTGGCGGGCTGCTTGGCTTCCCAGCGGGCGCGTCGTTCGGCGAGGATACGCTCGAGCAACTGGGCGCCGGTTTCTTTCGGCTCGTCTGGTTGCTGATTTTGGGGCCTCGCGCCATGATGCAGTCAGGGTGCCATCTACCGCCGCCTTGAGCAGCGACTGTCGATATTGAACCAGCTTCTTCTGCGCGGCCTTCAACTCGGCGATGCCATCGTCGAGATCAGATAGAACTTCTTCGAGTCTCTCGACGATTCGCTCTTGCTCTTTGCGTGGAGGCAAAGGCAAAGAGATGTCTTCTATGGTCCGCGACGAGAGATGCTTGACTGTAATGGATGAGGTTGCCGCGTTGATTGCGGCAAGGTATCCCGGTAGCGCGTACTCTAGCAACTTGCCGGAATAGACGTGATCATGCGACGAAATCTTGCAGACCCGTTGATTCAGGAGACCGGGCGCGCTACACCAACGCGCCGAGTTGAAGTCGCCGTCCATTCCGACAATGAGATCTCCTCGGTTTACCAGGAACTGCTCGTCGAATGGGGCTGAATAGAAAGTGTTGGTTGAGCCGGATACCACATCACGAATGCAAATTAGTGGCGCGCCAAACACACGATTGAAATGCGCCGAGTCGAACGGATAGCCATTCAGTACGGTAGCAACATCTCGTAATGCAACGCGCTCCCACGATAGGTGCTTTGCCAGTAACCCCGTCCTGTCTTCCGCAATTATCTCATCCACTGCCTTGGTAAGATCCATATTATCCTCCTGGGCTAGGCGACAAGCTGCACCTTTATTTCCGCCATCAGTGGGTAGGCCGGGTTAGCGCAGCGTAAACCGACCTCTGCGAGGCTGCAAGCCCCAAAGGGGCGCGACATACCAGCCCAAGGCAACGCCCTGGGTTCGCGGTTCACCATGACAACCAGCCCTGAAAGGGCGTGACATGAGGCATTGGTGGGTCCATCAGGCATCTATGTTACGCCCTTTCAGGGCTGATCGGGTGGATCGATCTACCCAGGGCGTTGCCCTGGGCTGGTATGTGACGCCCCTTCGGGGCTGGATTGGAGCACAAGACCAAGCATCCTGCTGTACTAGGCCACCAGTGCCTCATTCATCTCCGTCATCAAGGCATCCAACTGATTGCCGAACAGGCCCCACACTTTCTGCAACCCACCCTTATCCGAAAACTCGGCATAATCGAAGTCCCCCCGCCCGATACTGCAACTCGCCGCGATATGCTCCTTCATCAGCCGCAGCCAGTCGGTCTGCTCGGGCGTGAAGGCGGTCGCCCGCTGGGCGTTGTAGCGAAAGATCCATTCCTGGAAACGCTTATCGACCTGCTCCCGGAACGGCCGCAGTTCGGTGTCCAGCCCGATGGCGAAGCGCACCAGGGCGAGCAGGTCGGTCAACTGCCGCCGCGCGTCCGCGCCCTTGACCTGCGAGGTCTTGACCCGGGCATAGGCACTCCAGAGGCGCTCAGTGGTCAGCATCAGCGGCGGGCGGCCGAGTCGGTCGTGCAGTTCCTCGATCATCTCGAAGGTGAGTGCGCGGCGCTGATAGGGCTGCTGGTAGAAGAAGGCGAGCGCGGCAATCTCGTCCTTGTGTTGGGCGATATAGTCGGCGAAGCCCTGGATGGCCTTCCGCGCCTAGGCTTCGGCCTGCTCGCCGTAGCCCGCGAAGGTGACCTGATCGAGGTTGATGTGGTCGATCAGTTGTTCATGCTCGCGGCGGGCGGACTCAATCACCTCGCGCAGTTCAGGGCGGTCGAACGGGGCACAGGCGGCGGCGACACGCGCGGCGCGGGCGGCGGCGATCTCACCGGCGGTGAGGGTGTCTTCGGACCTGGTGATACCGCGGGCCTCTGCCGTGGCGAGTGCGTCCTCGATGATCCGGTCCGGGTTCAGGGCCGCGATGAGCCCCTTGCCCAGGTCGGCCACGGTTACCCCGCCCGAGACTGTCTCCACCCGCGCCCGCGCCTTGTCGTCCAACTGCTTGGCCAAGCGTACCAGGCGATTGGCGAGGCTCAGCAAGGTGTCGTCGTCACGGTGGCCGATGGCGACCCCTTGCAGCAGGTCCTTGAGCGGAATGCCGGGCTTGCGCTCCAGCGGCCTGCTGTCGGTCTTGAGCGAGCGCTCCACGCCGACCGCATCGATCAATACAAAGCGGGTCTTGGCGCTGTCGGCGCTGTTGCTGACGCGCTTGAGACCATCGCAATCCAGGCTGCGCACGCCGCGCCCCTTCATCTGCTCGTAGTAGCCGCGCGAGCGCACGTCACGCATGAAGAGCAGGATCTCCAGGGGCTTCACGTCGGTGCCGGTGGCGATCATATCGACCGTGACGGCGATCCGCGGGTAATGATCGTTGCGAAAGCTCGCAAGCGTACTGTCCGGGTCGTCCTCGGCCTTGTAGGTCACCTTCTTGCAGAAGGCGTTGCCCTGGGCATAGACCTCGCGCAGGCAGTGGATGATGTCGTCGGCATGGCTGTCGGTCTTGGCGAAGATCAGGGTCTCGGGCGTTTCCTTGACGATGTTCTCGTTGAAGAAGCCGAAGGTGCGCTTGTCTGGGGTGGCGGTCAACCGATGAGAAAGGCATCGAAATAGTCGAGCACCTGCTTCCAGACGTTGTAGATGGAGCGGTGGCATTCGTCGATGATGATGAAGTCGAAGGTCTCGACCGGGACGGCCGCGTTGTAGCGGACCCGCTTGGCCTGCTGCGGCGTCTGCTGTAACTCGTTGAGTGAGATTTCCTCGGCCGAGGCGTCGAGCGGCTCTCCCGACAGTACCGAGTAGAGGCGCTGGATAGTGCTGATGACCACCTGCGCCTGGGGGTCGATGGTACTGCTGCTCAGACGCTGGACGTTGTAAAGCTCGGTGAACTTGCGCGCGGCGTCCGGCGGGGTATAGGCCATGAACTCCTGATGCGCCTGGGTCCCCAGGTTGCGCGTATCGACCAGGAACAGGATGCGCCGGGCGCGGGCGAACTTGAGCAGGCGGTAGACGGCGGTAATGGCGGTAAAGGTCTTGCCCGAGCCGGTCGCCATGTGGGCCAGGGCGCGGGGGCGGTTGCGGGCGAGCGAGCGCTCGAGCCCGCCGACGGCGGCGCCCTGGCACTCGCGCAAGCGGGCGGTCGGCAGGGCCGGCAGGGCGTTCGGCAGGGCCGGCAGGGCGTTCGCCAACCGGCGGCGCAACGTGTCGGGCTCGGCGAGCCAATGCGCCAGTTGCTCGGGCCGGAAGAAGTGGAAGACCTCGCGCGAGCGCGGGGCCGGGTCGCGGGCGTCGGTGAAACGGGTGATGGCCCCGGTGCTCTCGAACAGGAAGGGCAAGGGGGCGGTCTTGCCGCACCACTTCAGCGCGGCCACGGCATAGCGCAGCGTCTGCTGCTCGACGGTGGTGATGTTCTCGCCGGACTCGGCACGCTTGGCCTCAATGATGCCGACGGGCTCGCGGTCGATGAAGAGCACATAGTCCGCGGGGCCGGTCGCGGTCGGATACTCGCGCACGGCCACGCCGCGGGCGGCGCCCAGATCGATGTCCCGATAGTCCTGGATCACCCAGCCGGCCTCGATCAGGCGCTGCTCGATGTCCTGGCGCGCCTTGGCTTCCGGGGTCATAGGTCTCTCCTGTCACCAACGTAGCAGACCGACGCCGCCCGGATCGCCAGGGTCAGGACGGACCGAACCGGGTCAACCGCGCCTCGACACCTTGGTCAGGGCGGTCTCTGGCCGGGCGCGACCGGTTGAGTCGGCCTTGGCGGCGAACCGGCCAGCGGCCAAGTCTACCAGATGGTCACACCTGATCCGCGTGCCGCCTGAGCCAGGGTGCGATCAGAACTGATGTGGTGACTGAGATCCCGGGTCCGTTGTCGTTGTCGTTGTCGTTGTCGTAATCGAAAAATCCGACCACGATTACGACAA
>NZ_CAIKKU010000220.1 GCF_903828115.1 uncultured Thiodictyon sp.
CCGCTCCTACGCCGTAGGAGCGGCCCCCGGCCGCGACGTGGGCTTAAGGGGCGGTCGATAGCCTATCGCCGGCCGCTCGTGGGTCCAAGGCTTGGCGCGTTCAGCCACTAGGTCGTGAAGCTTCTCCAGTTCGCTCGCTGAAATTGGGTATCTCGACACCGGGCAAGTGCGCCGGAAGCAGGACACCCGAGGCGCGCCGCCTCCCCCGTCCGCAACAGCGGATTGCCACCCCCCGCCGAGCCCCGCGCCATGCCCAGCCCCGTCGCCGTCCCCACCGGGCCGACTGTGCCCCTCCTGACCACTGCGCCCGCGCCGGTGCGCCTCGACTAGTGTAACCGCGCCGCCGTCCTGCCCGGCAAGACCCTGCACCTCGCCCTCGCCCTGATGGCACTGGCCACGGCGCACCGAGAGCCGGGCACGGACCAGCCCCTGCGCCTGTCCTGAGCGCCGGGTGCCCAGCCCGACCGCGCGGCCCCCCCGAGGGTGCCGCCACGCTCCCCAGCGGCCCCCGGCCCCGTCCCACGTTGAACCAGTCCGGTGGTCTTGCCGCCCCCGGTAGGAAAAAATAATTTCTAACCAGAGGTTTGGCGTGACCCTTCGGCGCGGGACCGCTCCTGCCGGGCGCCGGCTGGGTGCGCATCCGGGCTTTCCGGTCGGGCCGGGTGCGCGACTGCAGCCATCGGACGGCGATTGACCAGGCGGCTGATCCCCCTATTCACCCTCACGCGCCTCGAGCGTCGCTACGAATCCGAGCAGGGCGACCAATCGCTCCCGGGAGGGTCCATTCAGGTTCGTGCCGAAGCGCGGGTCGTAGTGCTGGCAGTCATCCGCCGCCAGCCGGTAGCCGTCGGTGGGCGCACGCTTCTGACCCAGGTACAGGTCGAGGCCCTCTTCGACGAGCAGCAGGTCCCAGTTCTGGATGATGCGCACCGGCCCCCACTGTTGGTGCCGGTGAGTGTTCTGGAAGGCCACCAGGCGACGGTGCAGCACCTCGGCGGCAGTCCAGCCGGGCATCGGCTCGGACAGCGGGCGCTCGGTCAGCAGGGTGCGCGCCTGTTCAAACAAGGCCGCGGCCTCCCCCGTGACTCCTTCCCCGCGATTGGCGGCCCGCTCCGCCACCCAGAGCCCGAAGGCGCGCAGGCGCCTTGGGTGCTCGAACCATTTCTTGAGCACCGTGAGGCGCATGATATTCGCGTGTCCGGTGCGGTCGATCTCATTGATGATCGCGGTGAGTTTGTCTTGGACTTGGGTAGGCATCGTAGAAAGCAGGGGTCGTACCATGAAAGTCCTCGTTCGCTCGCGGAGCTTCAGGGTTGCGTCATGCCGGTTCCATCAATGCTAAGCTCTGAAACAGTAGTTGTGTCCGCGCTCCCAGCACCGCGGCGATGGCCAAACGGGGGCCGCCAGCCCTGCGGCTGCGTAGCGAGCCGGTGTGCGTGCAAGTACAGGCCGATTTGGCGCTCGTGACGTGCTGCCCGGGCGCCCGCTTGACTGTGTTGATCCAGGAGCAGACATGCTTTCCGTCCATGCGGTGTACGAAGATGGCAAGGTCACGCTCTCACTGGTTGTTCAGTGGTCGTGCCTTCACTGCATGTGCGCCTTGACGAAGGCGACGGCCTGCTCCTGCGCCTCGGTCGCCTGGGGCGACAGCCAGAAGCAGAGGTGGGTTCCCCGATTGATCCAGAGGTGCTGGGCCGCCGGAATGGTGCTGGCAGCATGGTCGCCATCCCTGAATTGCACATCTGCATCCGCGGTGCCGTGGATGATGAGCGAGGGCGCCTTGATCTCACTCAGGGGCAAGTTGTCGATGCCTGCGAGTTGAATGAGGTCGTTGTCGACCCCCGCCTTGCGGAGGCGGTACGGATTCATGGAATTGCACAGCACCTTGACGGTCCTCAGTTTCTCGGGGTCGGCCACCACCTGCTTGACGCGCTCATGCTGTTCCTTGCTGGTGAGATACCCTTCCGTGCCCAGCAGATCCGAAATGATGAGCCCGGGGAAGTGCGCCATCAGCGCGTGGACGAGCCTTTCCCCGAAATCGGAAAGGAAGAGCGCCTGCTCCACCTTGCCCGCCTGGGCGGGCATGACATACCGCTGTGAGACGCCGTCCACGGCCACCAGGCACGAGACGCGGTCTGCATGGCGTGCGGCAAGCGTGTAGGCAATCGGACCTCCGGCTGAGGTTCCGACAACGGCAACCTTCTCGATCCCCAGGGCGTCGAGCAGGGCCGCCAGGGCGTCCGCCTGCTCTGCAATTGTCCGCCCCGTGTCGAGAGGCGTCCCCAGGTACCCGGGCCGAGAGGGAGCAAGCACTCGCATGCCCCTTTCGGTGAAGATCCTTGCGAGGCCCAGCCCCTGATCGTATCCGCCAGGGGAGCCATGCACCACGAGTACCACAGGGCCTTCACCGGCGGTGGCATACTCGATCTTGCCCGCAGCTGTCTCGATGATGGTGCCGGGGTCTTGGATCTCCGGGTAGTTTGTGCTGGTCACACTCTTGCCTCCTACGGACGGATAGGAAATTCGGCTCATGGGGCCAACCGTGTGGTTGGCCTGCGGTTGGCCTGCGCAGGTGGTTGATTCAGCTTGGGAATGACTTTCCTGGCACATGAGGTGCCACACAATTCGCCCCATGAGCCGGAAATTCAACCACCCGAAACCCACCATGGCCCCTATCTTAGCCACGCTCAGGACATCGGGCAAGCGGGTTTGCGGCTGAGTCTGGCGGTCTGGGGGGATCGGACGCCCAGCGAAACCAGCGGCGGGGTGGCGGGCGACGCGCGGCGGCGGGGCGCCGTGCAGCGGCGCTGGCGGGGGCCTGCACCGGCGTGCCGGCGGTGGCGGCCCCGTGGCGGTGCTACCAGGAAATGCGCTGATCGAACTCGAACTCCGGTGCGGGTTGCGCCACGGCGTCCCAGTCCGGCAGCGGTGCGAGCGGACCGTCCCAGGAATTCCGGGGACAGTATACGTATTTCCGCGGAGAAGCAGGAACCGTGGCCCGGCTCGCGTCGATCTCGTCAATATAGGCGGCGATCTGGCTGCGTGTGCTCAACAGGTCAAACCGGCCTTCATCGATATCGCGAATACCGCTGTCGACCGCTTGCCGCAACGCGTCCAGTCGCGCTGCATCCTCGGCCTCGCGCTGTTCCACCAAGCGCAGCCCCTCGCGCAACACCTCGCCGACGTCTTGGTATCGACCGCTCTCGACCAGACTACCAACCGACGCTTCTTGATGATCTGTCAGTACGGCGTTTCTGGTGGGCATTGCTTCTCTCCGCCTGTAACAAGCTGATATTAGCAGCGGCTGGCATAATCTGCCACCCAACGTTGAGCGGAAATAGGGGACCTACCACGAAAAACTGCCGATCGCCAGGTCCCGCAGACACAACGAAATGACCTGAGTCTCGCCGGGCCCAGGGTCCCAGCCCGCGATGTGCTGGGGGCCTTGACCATAACTCCGGCCGCGACGGGTTGCCGCAAGGGCGCGCGGGGAGTTCCGGGGACAGGGGGTCTTCTGCTCCGTGGCACCCGCGACCCCAGCCATTACGATGCGCCGCAACGGCTATTGTTTGGCTTCCTGGTCCATCAACTCCGCGCGCAGTTGCGCCAATTCCCGGCGATAGCTCTCAGCGTCCCCGTACTCAAAGAAACGGGGATAGCGACTATGGGATGCAACGATGCGGCGGCCGTTCTTGATCGGGCACCAGTACTGCTCGGTGCGCGCGGCGATCTCCCGAAAATAGCCCGCCAGGCCATTGCCATAGGAGCAATAAAAACAGTTAAAGCGCTCGATCATATACTGGAACGCCTCCCGCTTCTTCACAAACTCCTGTTCCAATTCGTCTTCCAGTTCACTGATCCGGCGGATCAGTTCGTCGATCTGACGAGTCATGCGGGTGCTCCTGGTTGCATCGGTGGTTGGCGTGAGACCATCCCCGCGACATGAATAGCAATGATGAACCGGCGTTCGCGCGTTATATCGGCATCGACTACTCGGGCCGAGCTGATCGGCCGGCGCGGGGCGTACCAGACCGGGCACCGTCCGGGAGACAGCACGCGGCAGACGGGAACTCGCCATTTGGCGGCCAAGGCCGGAGAAGCGGGCGGGGTCAGGCGCCGGGCTCCCCCAGTGCGCGCTCGGTGGTGCCCAGGGCATAGGGCTGGCCGGCGGGGTCGAGCAGCAGCGTGGCCACCAGCGACACCTCCAACTCGCGGCCGTCGCGGTGACGGCGCCGCGTTCGGTAGGGCGCAAGCGGCTGCCCCTGGCCGCGCCCGTCGCGGACCTGGAGCAGCATCCGCTCATGCTCCGCCAGTGCCCCCGCGGGGATCAGTTGACGGATGTTGAGCGCCAGGGCCTCGGCCTCGCTGTAGCCGTAGGCGCGCGCCGCGGCCGGATTCCAGGCCAGGATGTGGCCGTCGAACCGCTGCACCGTCATGGCGTCCATGGCGTCGCGCACCAGGGTTGCGAGGCGCCGCTCCTCGGCCAGGGCGGCGCGCAGGCGCTCGGCGTCCTTGATCTCGTCGATCTCCGTGAAGACGATCACGGCCCCGTCGATCCGGTGGTCCAGGGTCTTGTAGGGCCGCACCCGCACCGAGTACCAGTGACCCAGGTTGTCCTGCAGCTCCAGGCTCTCCACGCTCAGATCCTCGATCACCCGCTGCACCAGTGACTCCAGGTTCGGGATCTCCAGATTGGGCTTGATGTTGCCGATCGGCCTCCCCAGGTCCGCGCCGATCAGGTTCAGCAGGCGCTGCGCCGGGGGGGTGAACTGGCGGATGCGCAGGTCCTTATCCAACATCAGGATCGGCAGGCTCATACTGGCCAGCATGTTGGTGATGTCGTTGTTGGCGGCGGCCAGGGCCACATTGCGGTGCTCCAGCTCGTCGTTGACGGTGGCCAGTTCCTCGTTGGTGGACTGGAGTTCCTCCTTGGCGGTCTCCAACTCCTCGTTGCCGCTCTGCAACTCCTCGTTGGCGGACTGGATCTCCTCGTTCAGGGAGCGCAACTCCTCGTTGGTCCCGTCCTGCTCGGCGATGGCCGCCTGCATGTACTCGCGCGTGGTCGACAGCTCCTGTTCCAGGACGGCGATACGCAGATCCGCGTCGGCCGCGGCCCCGCCCGGTCCGGGCGGCGCCGACCGGCCCGGCTCCGGGTGCCCTGCGGCCCCGCTGTGCGGACGTTCAAGCTCATCGAACAGCACCAGCCAACAGGGCTCGGCAGCGGCCGGCAGCGGCAGGACATGGAGATCGACCAGGCCCTCACCGCCCTCGTATCCGTAGGGCACGCCGCGTTGATGCACCGGGCCCCCGGATTGCTGGGCCTGCGCCAGCGCGTCGCGCAAGGAGGTGAAGAGCCGGCGGCGGACCATCTTGAGCAGATGCAGGCTCGCCGCCCCCGGGGCCGGTTCCAGGTAACGCCCGGTCTGGCCGCGGAAATGCAGGCACTCCAGGTCCGCGTTGACGATCACCCCCGGCGGGCTGTAGCGGGCCAGGACCAGCGCGTCCGCCTCCTGTTGGGGGCTGCGGGCCGGGCTGCCCAACCGGGGGGGCAGCCGCGTTTCAATCGGGCGCTCGGTCAGCCCGTCCTGCACCGGGGTGCGCGAGGTGAAGGCATAGCCCGGATACCCGGCGACTGACTTCTTGGCGTAGAGCTTGCTCGGCTGATCCACCAGGGCGAACAGGTCCGCCTGGTGGCCGATGCTCTCGGAGCTTCCGAGCATCAGAAAGCCCCCCGGTTCCAAGGCATAATGGAACACCTGCAAGACCCGCTTCTGCAACATCTGGCCCATGTAGATCAGCATATTGCGGCAGCACACCAGGTCCAGCCGGGAGAACGGGGGGTCTTTGGCGACGTTCTGGACTGCAAAGATACAGCGATCCCGCACGGCCTTGTTCACCTGATAGCCGCCGGTGACCTTGACGAAGAAGCGCCGCAGCCGCTCCGGCGAGACCTCCGCGCTGATCCGCTCCGGGTAGACCCCGCGGCGTGCGACCGCGATCGCCCGCTCATCGATGTCGGTGGCGAAGACCTGGATCGCGGCGGCCTGCGCCGGCGTACCCTCCTCGTCGGTCAGGTATTCGAGCAGCGTCATGACCAGTGAATAGGGCTCCTCCCCGGTCGAGCAGGCCGGGACCCAGATGCGTACCTGGATCAGGGGCGCACCCGAAGCCGAACCCCCGGCCGCGACCCGCGCCTGGTGGGCGGCGAAGAGCCGCGGCAGGACCAGGGTGCGCAGGGCCGTGAAGGTCTCCGGGTCGCGGAAAAAGCTGGTCACCTGGATCAGCATGTCCTGGAACAGTGCGTCCAGCTCCGCCGGGGTCATCTGCAGATAGCGTACATAGTCGACCAGGCGGTCGAGTTTGTGGACCAGCATGCGGCGGCGGATGCGCCGCCGGATGGTGGTCTGCTTATAGAGCGCGAAGTCGTTGCCCGTGCGCGAGCGCAGCAGCAGATAGATTTTGCTGAGCGCCTGCGCGGCCTCGTCCCCCAGCTCGAGCTCCGGCACCAGGCGTTGGTTCAGCAGGGGGTGCCGGGCAATACGCGCCAACTCCGCGGCGATCTCCTCGGGCGGCAGCACCAGGTCCGCGCAGCCCGCCGCCACCGCGCTCCCCGGCATCCCCCAGAAGGCGGCGCTGGCCTGGTCCTGGACCAGGGTGAGCCCGCCGGCCGCCTTGATGGCGATCAACCCGGCGGTCCCGTCGGAGGCGGTCCCGGAGAGGACCACCCCGATCGCCTGGCCGCCCCGGTCCTGGGCCAGGCTGCGTAGGAACTCGTCCACCGGCAGGTGGCGCCCGCGCTCGACGATCCGCTCCAGGATCTGCAGGCGCCCGTGCATGATCCCGAGCGTCACGTTGGGCGGAATCGTATAGACCTGATTGGGCTCCACCGCCAGGCCGTCGGTGGCCTCGGTAACCGGCATCCGGGTGGCGTTGCCGATCAGCTCCGCGAGCAGGCTCGGGTGCAGGGGGTCTAAGTGCTGGACCAGGACAAAGGCCATGCCGGTATCCACCGGCAGACACTCCATCAGCCGCCGATAGGCATCAAGCCCCCCCGCCGAGGCGCCGATCCCCACCACCGGGAAGGCCGCGGCCGGGTCTGGGGGCTGATCCGGAGACTGATCGGGTTCCCCCAGGGCCGCGGCTGGCCCACTATCGGGTGCCGCGGTCGCTTCGGGCGTCAGCGCTTTCGTGGGCATATGCTCGCTCCTGGGTTGGCTGTTCGGTGCCAGCGTCGCTGCTCAGCGTGGGCCATCGTTCGAGCTGCTGGAGGTGGGTCCGGGCGACGCGGGTGGCAGATAGGCGAGCACGAGCGCATATAGGGCGTCCGGATCGACCGGCTTGGGGATGAAGTCGGTCATGCCCGCCGCCAGGCATCGCGCCCGGTCCTCCGTGAAGGCGTTGGCGGTGGCGGCGATGATCGGCACCCGCGCGCCGTTGGGCAACTGGCGGATGCGTCGCGCCGCGTCGAGCCCATCCAGTACGGGCATCTGCATGTCCATCAGGATCAGGTCGTAGTCGGTGCACGTCGCCATCGCCAGCGCCTGCGCTCCGTCGGCGGCCACGTCGACCGTCAGTCCCACATCGGTCAGCAGCTCGCGCAACAGCTCCCGATTGATGGGTTCATCCTCCGCGACCAAGAGACGGGCACGGGGGTGGCGGGTCCGCAGTTGCTCCTCGGCAGGGCGCGTGGCGGGTTCCGCCGCCGGGGTCACACGCCCCTTGGTCTTGGCCAGGCGGACGGTGAACCAGAAGGTGCTGCCCGTCCCAAGCTCACTGTCGACCCCCAGGGTGCCGCCCATGAGCTCGGCCAGCCGCCGGCTGATCGCCAATCCCAGACCGGTGCCGCCGTACCGGCGCGTCGTGGAGCTATCGGCCTGCTCGAAGGCGGTGAAGAGCCGCGGCTGATCCGCGGGGGCAATGCCGATGCCGGTGTCCTGGACCTCGAAGCGCAGGACCACGTCCGTTTCATGCTCCTCGACCAGCCGGGCGCGCACCGTGACGGACCCCCGGGCCGTGAACTTGGTGGCGTTGCCGGCGAGGTTGAACAGGATCTGCGCCAGACGCCCGGCATCGCCTTGCAGCGACCGGTGCGCGAGATCGGGGCGGATGTCGATCACCAACTCCAGGGATTTTTCGGCCACGCCGGGGCCGATCAGGTCGGTCAGGTCCGCCAAGACATCTTCCAGGTTGAAGGCCGCTGTTCCGAGGGTGAGGCGATCGGCCTCGATCTTGGCGAGGTCCAGTATGTCGTTGATCACCGCGAGCAGGTGCTGGGCGGCCTGGTTGGCCTTGTGCAGCTGATCCATCTGTTTGGCGTCGGTGGCGCGGCGCAGCGCCAGGGTGTTCATGCCCATGATCGCGTTCATGGGCGTGCGCAGCTCGTGGCTCATGTTGGCGAGGAAGGTGCTTTTGGCCCGGTTGGCTGCTTCGGCGGCGTCCTTGGCGGCGACGAGCGCCGCGGTGCGCGCGTCCACCAACGCC
Organism: uncultured Thiodictyon sp.; assembly: GCF_903828115.1. Classification (GTDB taxonomy): domain Bacteria; phylum Pseudomonadota; class Gammaproteobacteria; order Chromatiales; family Chromatiaceae; genus Thiodictyon. The sequence goes on from NZ_CAIKKU010000220.1 coordinate 8,482, forward strand.
TCCAGGTGCTGCCGATACTGGGCGAGCTCGGCCTCGACTTGGCGCCGCGCGGTGATGTCCAACAGAATCACGCGGCAGGTGCTGGGCGCCCCGGCCGCGCCGCGATTCTCTCGGCGGATCACCAGCTGCAGGTCGCGCCGGGGCGCTGGTGGGCGCCCCAGACAGACCTCGATGGACTCCTCCTCATCCGTCAACAGCACCCGCGCGAGACTGGCGAGCAGGTCGCGTTTGCCCTCGTGGGTCAGTCGCATGCCCAGGAACAGGTCCGGCCCCCGGCCCCGCTCTGCCCCCAGCAACCGAGCGGCCGTCAGGTTCATCCGGGTGATCCGACTCTCGCGGGTGAGCGTGGCATAGCCCACTGGGGCAAAGTCGTAGAGGTCGGCGTAGCGGTCGCGGGACTCCTCCAGCGCCTGCTGGGCCTCGCGCAACGCCCGGTTCTGGAGTTCCAGCTCGATCTGGTGGACCTGCAGCTCATGGATGAGCCGTTCGGCCGCCGCGGGCGTGAGGGCATCCCGCTGCGCGGCACTCAGGGCCCCGACCCGTGCTTGCGCCTGTTGGCGCAGGTCGTGCTCCCATTCCGCCGGCGCGGCTGGCGGGTCCGCCGGCATCTGACGTGGGTCGTTGGAGCGGGGCATGGAGTGTCTCCGTAGGGGGGCGACCGGACAGTGTTCAGTCAGGCCCCTATTCTACCCCAATCACCTGGCGCGTCGGCGCGCGGGTTCGCCCGTCGCGACCCGCAGCGCCGATCCGGGCGCCCGCAACGTCGTCAGGTCTTACCTCTGCACCAGCGTCTTCAACTGCTCCAGCAGGGCGTCCCGCAGGCCATGGAGTTCACCGCGCTTCGCCAGTGCCTCAGAGTCCCGCCCCGTGGTATGGAGGACGCACAACTCAGACGCCAGTGCGTGTAACTGCCGGTGCAGTTGTTCGATGACCTGGAAGGCGGGCTGCGCACCAGAGCGGGTCAGGCACTCGTCTTCCAGCCACATGCCGAAACGGCACTGGTGGTGATCCAGGGGTGGCGGGGTTTCACGCTTCCCAGTGAGGTAGCTTTCCAGGGCGTTTACCCAGGTGCGGTGTGCAGTGCCCGCAAAGAGCAGCGGGAGATCGCGGCGGTGCACCGGTGGCTGACCGATCCAGACCGGATTGGGCCGCCAGGTCGCCGCCCAGCCGGGGAAGTCGGCGGCCGGCATGGGGCGGGCAATGCCATACCCCTGGGCCAACTCGCAGCCGAGCTGCAACAGCATTTCGCCCTGTTCCACGGTCTCCACCCCTTCGGCGATGGCGTGGCGGCTGAAGACCCTGGCCAGCCCCAGCATACCCTCCAGAATGGCCAGGTCATCCGGATCATCGAACATGTCATGCACGAAGCTCCGGTCGATCTTGATCGGGATGGCCGGCAGGCGTTTGAGGTAGGTCAGCGACGCATAGCCCGCGCCGAAATCGCCCAGCGCACAGGTCGCCGCGGCGATCAACAACTGGTCCCCCGCGGCGTGTCCGTGGCAGTCGTTGATGGCCTTAAAGCCGTCCAGATCGAGAAAGGCCACGGCGAGCAGGCGGGCGTGCCGCTGCGCCTGGCCCATCCCCTCGCGCAGGCGGTCGAGCAACAGCGCACGGTTGGCCAGCGTCATCGAATCCGTGCCGCACGGCTGCTGCGGCGGCGATAAATCGGCGGGGTGATAGGAACAGAAGGCCTCCCGTGTCGCACAGCCAAATAACGTCATGGTCGCCTGGTTGCAGTCGAAGAAGCCTTTCTCGTCCAGCAGCATCACCGCGTCGGTGGTCGAATCGAACAGTGCGCGGAACTTCGCCTCGGAGCGGCGCAAGGCGGTTTCCGCCTGCGCGATCGCGGTGATATCCAAGAGGACTACGCGGCAGGCGGCCGGGGGTTGCGCGGTCGGGCCTGGGCGCTCGCGGCTGATCACCAGGCGCAGGTCGCGCCGGGGTTCCGGTGGCCGTCCCAGACCGACCTTGATGGTCTCCTCCTCACCCGTCGACAGCACCCGCCCAAGGCTTGCGAGCAGAGGGCTCAAGTCCTCGGGGGCGAGCCGGGTGCCCAGGACCAGGCCCGGCGCCCGTCCTCGCTCCACCCCCAACAGCCGGGCGGCGGTCAGGTTCATCCGAGTGATCCGACCCTCGCGGGTGAGCGTGGCATAGGCGACTGGGGCAAAGTCGTAGAGGTCGGCGTAGTCGTCGCGAGACTCCTCCAGTGCCCGCTGGGCCTCGCGCAGTTCCCGGTTCTGGATCTCCAGTTCGATCTGGTGGACTTGCAGGTCGTGGAGGACGCCCGCGGGGTCAGCGGCGTCGGCCGCCTCGAGCCGCAGCACGGCGAGCGGATCAGCCAGGGTACGGTCGGTTTGGTCCCTGAAGGACGACATGGTGGGTCCGTGGGGTAGGTACGATCCTTTCATGATAGACACTCAACCCAACCCCGTCATCGAGACTCACGAACGATCCTTGGCCAAAGCTCCCGCAGACCGTTGGCGCGGCGGTCCCAGCGGTCGAGCGGACCATCGCGGGTGGGCTGGCGTGCGTCCTGACCCCGGTCTCTCGGTAGCGGAGGCTCTAGCGCCCTCCCGCGGTCCAGCCGCGGGGCTGATACTCGACGGGTGCAACCGCGCGACACGGCGGCCGGCAGTTCAGCGAGAGTGCGTCGGTTTGGTCCTTGGCGGACGCCATGGCCGGTCTGTCTTGTGATGACCCGCTGGAATTGAGCGCCCGGCCCCCTAGGGTGCTGGGCGCACTAAAGCATATTCGTACGCCCATTTTCCCGCCTGGTCTGTTCGCCAACCCACATAGGCCTGAGCGACCGACGCCCGGGACACCCCAGGCGCTCAGTTTCCCCTGCCGGCAACAGCGGGTTGCCTCCCCTGCCGAGCCCCGCGCCATGCCCAGCCCCGCCGCCGTCCCCACCGGGCCGACCAGGCCCCTCCCGAGCGCCGCGCCCGCGCCGGTGCGCCTCGACCGGTGCCAACGCGCCGTCTCCAATTCGCCCTTTGGCGGTAAGGAGGAAGACGGCATCGAGTCCAACCTGCTCTTCTCGTTGAAAGTCGCGCAGCGACGCTGTGGGAGCGGCTTCAGCCGCGACGGGCCGCGCAAGCGGC
>NZ_CAIKKU010000221.1 GCF_903828115.1 uncultured Thiodictyon sp.
GTCCGGTGCCAAGACCGGACGCGGAGCGCCCGCACGGCATTCCCCTGCTTCCGCGTGGGAACGAGAGGCCAGGCAGTCCCCGGAAAGGGTTAGAATTCGGCCCGCTCGACTCAATGAACGGGACACCGATGAACAGCAAACCGCGCCCAATCGTCACACCCGGGGGCCAGGCCCCGGCGCCATCCGGGTCGCCGGTCCCCCTGTCGCGTCGGCAATGGCTCCTTGCCGGGGTCGCGATCGGCCTGCTCAACGTGCTCGTCACGAATGTGCACCTCGCCGATCGGCCGATCGGGGCCTCGACCGGCTATCCCTATCTCGCGGGCCTGGTCGCCGGCCTGGAAGGCGCGGACTATTTCCGGCAGATCGCGACGGCCGGTTCCTGGGAACTGCTGTTCCTGGCGGGCGGCTTCTGCGGCGCCCTGGCCGGTGCGCTCGCCTCCCGGACCTTTCGCATCCGTAGCGTGCCGACCCTGTGGGCGCGGCGCCGGGGGCCGGGCCTGGTGCGGCGGCTCCTGTGGGCCTTCGTCGGCGGCTTTCTGCTGATCCTGGGGGCGCGTCTGGCCGGCGGCTGTACCAGCGGGCACATCCTGTCGGGCGGTATGGAACTGGCCGTCAGCGGCCTGCTGTTCGCCCTGGTGGTCGTCACCTGTTTCGTGGCCGCCTCCCGCGCCTTCTATGGGGTGTCGCGATGATCGTCGCCTTCCTGGCCGGGGTGGCCTTCGCGCTCATCGCGCAGCGGGTAGGTATCACCCGCTTCGACCGGATCATCGGGTTCGGGCTGCTCCTGGACTTCACGGTCGCCAAGATACTGCTGGTGGCGATCGGTACCTCGGCCCTGGCCTTCTTCGTCGAGTACCAACTCGGCGCGGCGGTCCTGGAGGTGAAGCCGCTCCTGATCGGGGGCGTCGTCGCGGGCGGTGCGCTCTTCGGTGTCGGCATGGCGCTGCTCGGCTACTGCCCCGGGACCCTGCCGATGGCCTTGGGCGAGGGCAGCCTGGACGCCGGGGTCGGCCTGGCCGGGGGGCTCACGGCCGGTCTCCTCTACACCCTGGTCTACCCCTGGGTGGCGCCCTGGATCGGTCCCGACCTCGGGGCGTTGAACCTCTATGTCCAGGACCCGGTCGCCTGCGCCCTGATCGTGGCGGTCTTCGCCGCGGTCCTGTTCGCCGCGGCCTTCTGGTTGGACCGGCGCCGTCCGCCCGCGCCGGAGCAGGCGGCCGGTGTAGAATCCGCCATGAAATAGGCCGTTGAACGGCCGTCCCTGGCCCCCCGCATCGAGACTGGTGACCCCAAGTGTTAGACCCCCGCCTGCTTCGCACCGACCTGCCCCTGGTCGCCGCCCAACTCGCCCGCCGCGGGATGCGGCTGGATACCGACCGGATCGAGGCCCTGGAGGGCGAGCGCAAGGGCCTGCAGGTCCGGGTGCAGGAGCTGCAAAATGAACGTAATACCAGTTCCAAGGCCATCGGCCGGGCCAAGGCGGCGGGGGAGGACGCCGCCCCCCTGCTGGCCGCGGTGGCGGATTTGGGGACCGTCCTGGCGGCGGCCGAGGCGCGGCTGACCGCCATCCAGGACGAGCAGGGCGAGATCGCGCTCGGCCTGCCCAACCTGCCGGACGCGAGCGTCCCCGACGGGGCGGACGAGACCCACAACCGGGAGGAGCGCCGCTGGGGCGAACCGACCCATTTCCACTTCACCCCCAAGGACCATGTCGATCTGGGGACGGCCCTGGGCTGGATGGACTTCGACCTGGCGGCCAAGGTCACGGGGGCGCGCTTCGTGGTCCTGTCCGGGCCGCTCGCCCGGCTGCAACGCGCCCTGATCCAGTTCATGCTGGACCTGCATACCAAGGAGCACGGCTACACCGAGGTCTATGTCCCCTATCTGGTCAACGCCGACAGCCTGCGCGGCACCGGCCAGTTGCCCAAGTTTGCCGCGGATCTCTTCAAGGTCCCCGGCGAGCGGGACTTCTATCTGATCCCCACGGCGGAGGTGCCGGTCACCAACCTGGTGCGCGACTGCATCCTGGAGGCCGACCAGGTGCCCCGTCGCTGGGTCGCCCACACCCCCTGCTTTCGCAGCGAGGCGGGCGCCTCCGGCAAGGACACCCGCGGCATGATCCGCCAGCACCAGTTCGAGAAGGTGGAACTGGTCCAGGCGGTGCGCCCGGAGGACTCCGCGCTGGCGCACGAGGCGCTCACCGGTCATGCCGAGACGGTCCTGCAACGCCTGGGCCTGCCCTACCGGGTGGTGACCCTGTGCACCGGTGATCTGGGGTTCTCCGCCTGCAAGACCTATGACCTGGAGGTCTGGCTGCCCGGCCAGCAGACCTATCGGGAGATCTCCTCGTGCAGCAACTTCGGCGACTTCCAGGCGCGCCGGCTCCAGGCGCGCTGGCGCAACCCGCGCACCGGCAAGCCGGAACTGCTCCATACGCTGAACGGCTCGGGGCTCGCGGTCGGCCGCACCCTGGTGGCGGTGCTGGAGAACTATCAGCACGCGGACGGGCGGATCGGGGTCCCGCAGGCCCTGCGGCCCTATCTGGGCGGGGTGGAGATGCTCGGCTGAGGCGGCGGCTCGTTCGTATGATGGGCATCGCTCTCGCTCTGCCCATCCTACGACTGCACTACGCCCAGTTCAGTCGCATCGCTTGCCGGACGCGGCAGCGCAAGCGTTTCGCAATAGCCGTTTTGACGACCTCGGCCGTCGCCGCGCCCAATTGAGGACGGTCTTCCGTGTATGTGAAAAAGATCGAGCTGACGAACGTCAAGAGCTTCGACCGTTTTGAATGGGGGCTCCCGCCTGGAGTGCCGGCAGCCGGCTGGCATGTTCTGCTCGGCGACAATGGGTCCGGCAAGTCTTCGTTGCTTGGAGCCTGTGCGGCGGCACTGCTCGGCGACAAAGAGGCCCTGGCCCTGCGGCTGAAATTGAATTTGGCGGATTGGGTCACTCGCGGCGAGAGCGAGGGGCGCATTGTGCTTACTTTAGAGCAGGACCCGCAATGGGACGGCTGGAGCGGCAAGGGAAGGACCTCGGCCGGAGATTTGGAGGCGGGCATTCGCATCGGAGCGGACGACGCCTTAACGCCCGTTGGCCATCGGCCGAGCCCCGATCGCCACGTCTGGGGCGGAGGTAAAGGCTGGTTTTCCGCCGCTTTCGGACCCTTCCGGCGCTTTACCGGCGGCAGTCCCGAATACGCCAAGCTGTTTAATTCCAACCCCAAGCTGGCTAGGCACCTGTCCATCTTCGGCGAGGATGTCGCACTCACCGAAACCCTCTCCTGGCTCAAACAACTGCGATTCGAGCAGCTCGAACAAGGCGGCATCGATCGTCGCTCGGGCCATCCCGAGACCGTCGACTCCGAAACGTTCGACTGTTTCTTGAGCCATGACAGTCGAGACAAGCCAGCGGTGCGTGCGCTCGCGAAAACCCTTAGAGAGCGCGAAATTTCGGTCTGGCTCGACGAAGAGCAACTGCGCCCGGGTCGCCCGTGGCAACCGCAGTTCGAATCGGCCATCCGTGCCTCGCGGAGCGTCGCCGTGCTGGTCGGCGCGGACGGGCTCGGTCCCTGGGAAGAGGAGGAGATGCACGTCGCCCTCGCGCTTGCGGTCGAGCAGGATCTGCCGGTGATCCCGGTATTGCTGGCCGATGCCCCCACAGTACCCGAATTACCGCGGTTTATCGAGGGGCGTACCTGGGTGGATCTGCGCCCGAATGCCGAGCCCGGCTCCCTGCCCGCGCTGGAAAGGCTGATCTGGGGTATTACCGGAAAGCGTCCCAACCGGAACGACGTGCAAGGCCAAACAGGCGCTAGCGGAAGATCGGACGGCGACGACCTGCTCGATGCCATCAAGGCATTCGTCAACCAGCCGGATTTCCTTCCTAACGATACACGGCTGAGCGAGGTCAACTCGAAGGAAGTCGTATTCCTGGACGGTAACGGTTATCGCGTCCCAATCGAGTCGCTCAGCGACGGTTTTCGCTCGATCCTCAGCATGACGCTGGAGCTGATTCGCCAGTTGGCCGAGGCCTATGGAACCAGGAAGGTCTTTGGCGATGAGAATACCCGCGTCATCCCTCCGGGTGTCGTCTTGATCGACGAGGTCGACGTGCATCTGCATCCCCGCTGGCAGCGGCTCGTCGGCCCTTGGCTGACTGACCATTTCCCGAATATGCAGTTTCTGGTCACGACCCATAGCCCGCTGGTTTGTCAAGGGGCGGAAAAGGGCTCGGTGACCCGGCTGCCTCAGCCGGGCACGGACGACCGGGGCGGGCCGATCACCGGAGCCGCGCTCAATCGTTTGGTCTATGGCGATATTCTCGAAGCCCTGAGTTCGGGCGCCTTCGGAGACGAGGTCGGCCGGTCGGATACGGGCGAGGAGAAGCTCGAGCAGCTTGCGCGGCTGAACGTCAAGGCACTGCGCGAGGGATTGACCCCAAGCGAGCAAGACGAGCGCCGCGCGCTTCAGGAAATCTTCGGTGGTAACGCCAATCTGATGGAGACGGACGGTGCTGCGGATTCCCAAGGGTGAGCTGCCAACGCAGACCCAGAACTATCTCGACGGACAGCAGGAGAAGATCGACGCGCTTCTCGATTACCCCGCCCGGGTCAAGGCCGGCAAGGCGCTTTGGGACTCGAAAACGAATACCAAGAAGGGCAAGGAGCGGTTCGACGAGGTCCGTGCGGCACTGGCGAGGCTTTGTCCCGGCGCCCGGCGCTGTCATTATTGCGAAGATTCGGCGGCGGACGAGATCGAGCACCTCTGGCCCAAGAATTTCTACCCCGACAGGGTGTTCCGCTGGGGCAATTATCTTTACGCCTGCGGCCCCTGCAACGGCAGCAGCAAGGGAGACCGATTCGCGGTTTTCGACGAGCGCGAGGAGCGGGTCGATCTGGTCCGAGGCAAGAACGACCCGGTGGTGGCGCCGCCGGCCGGCGATACGGTATTCGTCGATCCGCGCCGAGAAGATCCCATGGACTACCTGGATCTGGATCTCGACACGGGTATCTTCATCCCCCGATCTCCCAAGGGCAGCCGCAACTATCTGCGTGCGAAGTATACGATCGAGGTATTGAAGCTCAATACCCGGGACTACCTCAAGCACGCCCGGCGCAGCGCTTACCGAAGCTACCTTGACTCGCTTAGGAACGGTTCACTAATAAGTTAAACAAGTCCATCAGGACATGCTTTTCGCGTCGTTGTCGTTGTCGTTGTCGTTGTCGTAATCGAGGTTATCGTATCGCCCCGGATTCCCTCGCACGCCAAGTCGCAGCGATTCTCCGATTACGATTACGATTACGACAA
>NZ_CAIKKU010000222.1 GCF_903828115.1 uncultured Thiodictyon sp.
CGCCCCAGAGCGTATACGATATGAATACTTTCACAATCTCATTCGCCCCGTCCGAATCGTTGACACTGGTGGCGAATCCTGCAAACCGCTGAATCGCTGCCTCTCAAGTGCCTGTTGTTGTGGCCTTCCGGCGGCCTGGAACGAATTCGCCACCAGTGTCAACGTTTTCTCCGGACCTATCGGCTCATACCACCGGCCGACCACCGAATAAACGTTCGCGACGGGGTGAATACCCCGTCGCGCCTAGGCCTGGACGGTGTCGGCATGCACCGGCACGCCTGGTGCTGGCGCTCCTCGCCTGGACCGCGGGCGCCCAGGCCGACGGGCCCCCTGCGGCCGTCCCCACGACGCCGCCGATCACCGTGCCGTCGATGCAACCAGGAGCCCTGCCCACCGACGCGGCGACGCCGGTCACCCCCTGGCTGGCGGAGGTACGCGCCCAGCGTCAGGCGGCCGAGGCGCGCCATCAGGCCAACCGCGCCGCCTTCGCCGCCCGCCGCCGCGCCCTGGACCCCTGGCGTGCGGCCCAACACGAGGCCCGGGAAGAGGCATTCGAGCGCCGCCGCGAGGCGCGCCGCGGACAACTGGAGCAGGCCCGCGGGCAGTTCCCCGCCCCCGGGACGCCCCCGGGAACGCCGGGCACCAGCACGGCGCGCGCCAACCCAGACCCGGGCCGCGGCACCCCGCCCCAAGACTGGAACAACCTCTGGTATTTCCGCGGATATTGAGCCCTGCCGGTTCCGTTGGCCCTGCTGATACCGCTCCCGCGGGGACTTTCACTCCCAGGCGGGAGTCCAACCATTCCCGATAACCGGCACCTGGCAAAGGCTTTGTCAGCAATCTTTACACCCGGCTGAATCGGCCTGCGGCCGCTCCAACTCAAGACACTGAAGTTATTGAGAAAGGCTACCCTGGCGCACTTCGTGCTTTAATCCTCCGCGGGGGCAGCGATCCCAAGACCCGAGGGCTCGATGGTTTCGCCGGACCCTCGTCGGCAGTGCGTCCGCACGGGCGAATCACAACAACCGTCCGGCCAGCCCAATGGTTCTGCGCCGGTTTACTGTCGTTTGGAGAGATTATGAAGATGCGAACAAAGGTCTTGGCGGGGGCGATGATCGCACTCGGGGTGGCCGCGCCGTCGCAGGCCAGCCTGCTCTTTACCTTGCAGCAGGTGGGGAGCGATGTCGTCGCCAGCGCCAGCGGCTCGGCGAACTTGGGTGGGCTGGCGGCGACCGCCACGACAAACCTAGCCGCCCTCCTGTGGGGGGACTACGGTCTTCTCGGGCTGGGTAGCACGACACTAACCTCGGTAAACGTGTGGGATGCCATCACCGGCCCCACCAACTTCGGCGTGGGCGGCAACTACTTCGGAAGCTCAGGCAGCGGTACCCCAGTCGGGTTCTATGGTGGGGGTGGATCGCTCTATCTCCCCAGCGACTATGTTTCAGGCACGGCGCTGTCAAGTACCTCAACCTGGACAGGGGTAACCTTCAGCAGCCTCGGCGTCACGCCCGGAACCTATGATTGGACCTGGGGCACCGGGGGGAACGCGGACTCCGCGCGGCTGGTGATCGGCGACGCCCCGGAGCCCGCCACCCTGGCCCTGCTCGCCGCCGGGCTTGCGGGACTCGCCCGCGCCCGTTGGCAGCGCCGCAGCGCAGCCTGACCCGAGCCGCTTGCCCGCCCCGACCAAGGCCGCTCGTTCCCATGCGCCGGGACCGTGCGATGATTCCCCGTGCGCCTTCGGCGCCCCCGTCCGGCTGAAGCCTCGACCTCCAGTTCAGGCGTGAACGCCCAGGAGGTCGAGGCTTTAGCCGGTTCGGCGCCCTCCCTGGCGGGGCGGGGCATCCGCCCCGTCCGAAACGCTTTTCCCAGACCTGTCGGCTCGCACCACCCGCCCGGCCACCGAATAAAGGTGCCACTCGCCTAAAGCGGGTTGTAAATCCCTTAGTCGGCGATCAGACAGCGGCCGACTTTACCAGGGCATCGTCACTCGCGGCAGCGACACGGCTGCGCCCAGCGCGTTTGCGCCATGCAAGCAAGGCACCCAATCCGGGGATCAACAACATCAGGGTCGCCGGCACCGGCACGTCCCCCACCCCCATCGCGATCTGAGCCCCGGAGTCGTCGTATCCGTACCCATACACCTTGAGTAAGAGTCCGCTACCGGCACCGGTACCGGTTACCTCGGTAGACAACTTCACGTAGCCATACTTTAGTATGCTGTCCGCAAAAGTGAAGGGTATGAAGGTCGGATTGGTGCGGGGCACGGAGATCGCGAAAGATGTTCGGTCCATAGTGGAGATGTCGCCCCATACCTCCGCGACACCCCCGCTCGGCAGGTCGCTCCAGGTCTTTCCGAAGTCGAGCGCATTGAGCCAGTTGCTGAGGTCGCGATTTAGATTGACGTTGGCCAGTTGAAAATACTGTCGGTCACTAGCAGTTTGGCGGTAAAAGCCTGCCAGCGACACGCTCGGCAAATCCAATGTAATCTCTCTGGTTATCACGGGGTAGGATTGCGACGCCCAGGCGGTAGACTCGAGCGGGGAAGACGAATAGTCTTTGTAAATGATGGCGCTCCAGGCGGGGCTCGCGCCAAGGAGACTGAAGGCCACGAGGCCGAGTAGTGATCTGCATTTCATCGTAGTGCGACTCTATCAGGTGTGAGTGACGGCTGATCGACCGGCGGCGCGCTCGCGGCACGACAATCAACCACATCCGGTTGGGTCAACCGACCGGGCCGCGTCTCCAGACGAGCGGACGCGGCGATGTGGCCTGGAGTCTCAATCACTCAAGACTCGCGGTCCGATGATACGCTACGCACATTTCGCGCCAGACGAATCGAAAGCGTCAGGCTCAATCAATAACATATTGATATTTATATGTTATTTCAAAAAGCGAGGAACTTGGGTACAACGACCACCGGCACCAAGCCCACGCAAGTGTAAAGAATCTTGACACTCCAGAGCAGACGGGGCTAACGCGACGCCCGGACTATTGACCCAGTCCGGACAGGGCTAAGGCCCCGACCGACGCGCGCCGCGTCACTAGATGTTCGCCCGGCTAGAATAGGCGTATCGCCCCGCGCATCCGGCCCCACCCCCATGCACCGCAAAAAACTCCCGATCGGCATCCAGACCTTCCAGAAGATCCGCGAGGAGGACTATTACTATGTCGACAAGACGGACTTCGCCTGGCGGCTGATCGCGCAGGGCAGCCATTATTTTCTCTCCCGGCCGCGGCGCTTCGGCAAGTCGCTGTTCCTCGATACCCTGGGCGAACTCTTCGCCGGCAACGAGCCGCTGTTTCGGGGCCTCGCCATCCATGACCGCTGGGACTGGTCGCGGCGCGCCCCGGTCATCCGGCTGAGCTTCGGCGCCGGCCTCGCGCAGACCAGGGCCGAACTGGACCGGCGGATTCTGGCCCTGTTGCGCGTCAATGCCCGGGCCCTGGGGCAGACCTGCGTCGACCCCACCGACATCCCCGGCAGTTTCGCGGAACTGATTGCAGCGGCACACGCCGGCACCGGCGAGCGCGTCGTGGTGCTGGTGGACGAATATGACAAACCGATCCTCGACAACATCACCGACCACCCGACCGCGCGCGCCATGCGCGACGGCTTGCGCAATCTCTACTCGGTCATCAAGGACTCCGACGCCCATATCCGCTTCGTCTTCCTGACCGGGGTGTCCAAATTCAGCAAGGTCAGCCTGTTCTCAGGGCTGAACAACCTGCGCGATATCACCGTATCCACCGCCTACTCGTCGATCTGTGGCTATACGCAAGCGGACGTTGACAGCGTCTTCGCCCCCGAGTTGGAGGGACTGGACCGCGACCGGATTCGCGAGTGGTACAACGGCTACAACTGGACCGGAGAGGCAGTCTATAACCCCTTCGATCTGCTGTTGCTGTTTCAAGAGCGCAGGTACCGTCCCTTCTGGTTCGAGACCGGAACCCCAACCTTTCTCATCGACCTGCTCACGGAGCGCCAGACCTGGCTGCCGGGGCTCGGGCGGCTGGAGACCAGCGCCGATATCCTCTCCACCTTCGACGTCGATGACATCCCCACCGCGGCCCTGATGTTTCAGGCCGGGTATCTCACCATCGAGGCCCGGGAGGAGATCAGCGGCAGCGAGTATTACCGCCTGCGCTACCCCAACCGCGAGGTCTATCAGAGCCTCAACAGTGCCTTGCTGCGGGCCTGGAGCCCGGACCCGCAGGCCGGGGTCCAGCACCGCACGGCGCTCTATCGCCTCCTGCTGGCCAATGACTTCGCGGGCCTCGAAACCCTGTTCACCGCCTTCTTCGCCGGCATCCCGACGGACTGGTATCGCAACAACCCCATCGCCCGTTACGAGGGCTATTACGCCAGCGTCTTCTATGCCTGGTTTGCCTCGCTGGGCCTCGACATCACCCCGGAAGACAGTTCCAACCAGGGCTGGCTCGACATGGCGGTACGGTTCAACGGCCAGGTCTATCTGTTCGAGTTCAAGGTGGTGGAATTGGAGCCGGAAGGGCGGGCCTTGCGACAGATCAAGGAACGCGGCTACGCCGACAAATACCGGGCCTGCGGTCAGCCGATCCACCTCATCGGGGTGGAGTTCAGCCGTAAACGACGCACCCTGGTGGGCTTCGAGGTCGAGACGCGCTAATTAACGAGTCAAGAACAAGTTAAACACGATCGTTGTCGTTGTCGTTGTCGTAATCGAGGTTATCGTAGCGCCCCGGATTCTCTCGCACCCCAAAGTGCATCACTTCTCCGATTACGACAACGACAACGAAAATGGCGCGATAGGCAATCCCTTATGGAGTTGCTTAACTGGTCGCCGGCACCCTCAGCGGCCCGCCGCGAGCTGCCCGAGCAGCACCCGGGCGGCGTCACGCTCGGGAAACGCCTGTCCCGACAGCCCCTCGAGCAGGGTGCGGGCCCGCTCGCGCGCCCCGGTGGCGGCCAGGGCCGCGGCCAGGTGGTAGGTGAGGCTCGGATTGGCGGTGTCGGCGGCGGCGGCCCGCTCCAGCACCGTCAGTGCCCGTGCCGGCTCATGCAGGGCGAGCAGGACGGCGCCCAGGGTGTCGGCGATCTCCGCTTGCTCGGGCCGCGCGTCATGGGCCTGTTCGGCGAGGGTCAGGGCGGCCTTGGGGTCCGTCGGCAGCAGCAGCATGGCGAGGTTGTTCAACGCAATCGGGTCCTTCGGCGTGCGCGCGAGGATGGCCCGGTAGTGTTCAATCGCGGGTGCGGTGCGGCCCTGGCCGAGTTCGAGCTGCGCCAGCGCGGCGCGCACTTGCGGGTCATCCGGATGGGCGCTGAGCCAGTCCCGGCCCGCCTCCAGGGCCGGCTCAGTCTCCCCGGCGGCGGCCAGTGCCAGGACCAGGACCCGCCGATAGCGCGGTTCTTCCGGCGCCCCCTGGACTGCCGCCCGCAGGGCCTCCAGGGCGGCCGGTTGGTCGCCCCGCGCCAGGGCGAGCCGCCCCCGCTCGAAGGCGAGCGCGGGCTGCGCGGGCACGATGGCGACCAGACGCACCGCCAGCAGGGCGCGCGCCTCGTCGCTCGGCTGGGCGGCGAAGACGGCGCTGACGGCGGGACCCGCCAGCGGGTGCGCGGGGTCGCGGCCGAGTGCGTCGGCCAGATCCTCCGCCAGCTTCACGGGGTCCTTGGGGGCCTTTTCCGCGGTGCGGGCCAGGATGATCAGATAGCGCGGTCCGGCGGCGTCCGGGACGGTCGCGGCCAGTTGCTCGAAGGTCCCCAGGGCCTGCGCATTCTGACCCGCGGCAAGTTCCAGGGCGCCGCGTGCCTGCAGGAGCGCGGCCTCGCCCGCCTGCTGCGCCGGTACCGCGGCCAACACCGCCAGGGCGCCCGCGGTGTCATTGCGGCTGGCCAGCAGTTGGGCCAGGGCCAGACGCCATTGCAGGTTCTGCGGCGCCGCGGCCAGACCCTCGCGCAGCCGCAGGGCGGCGGCCTCCGGATGCTGCTCCTGGGCGTCCAGGGCGGCCAGCAGCAGCACGGCGGCGGTGTTTTGGGCGTCGGCACGCAGCAGCGCCTCCAGGGGCACGCGGGCGGCCTTGGGGTCCTTGGCCTCCAGTTCGAGCCGGGCCAGGGCCAGGGCCGCGCCCGTGGCGCGCGGATCGAGCGCCACGGCGCGCTCCAGGGCGGCGCGGGCGCCCGCGCCGTCGCCCGCGGCGGCCAGTGCGCTCCCCAGCAGTTCCTGGACCCGGGCATCCTGCGGCCGGGCCTGCGCCAGGGCGTGCGCCTGGGTCAGTGCCCCCGCGGTTGCGCCGTCCGCCAGATCCAGCCGCGCCAGGGCCAGGGCCGCGTCCAGGTTGTCCGGGACCGCCGTGAGCAGCCGTTGCAGTGGCGCGCGGGCGCCCGCCCGGTCACCGGCGCCCGCCAGCCCCGCGGCCAGGGCCAGCGCGTAGTCGGGCCGCTCCGGGGCGCGCTCCGCCAGCCGCTGCAGGACCGCCATGGCGTCCGCCTGGCGGCCCTGGGCGGTCAGTGCGCGGTGTAGGGCCTCGTCCACCTCGGGCGGACCCGCCGCCCCGCTGATTGGCAGCAAGACCTGCTCCGCCTGCGCCGCCTGACCCTGATCGAGCAGGATGGCGGCCCGCAGCAAGGCGACCGCGGGCTCGCCCGACCGGGCGCTCTCCAGGAGGGGTTCCAGGGTGCGCAGGGCCTGCGCCTGACGCCCCGTCTGGGCCAGTGCCAGGCTGGCGAGATAGCGCCCCTGGGGGTCGGTCGGCGCGGACTTGAGGAAGGTCTCCAGGAGCGGGGCGGCCGCGCCCGGATCACCGCGCCGCAGGGCCAAGGCACCGGCGGCCAGGTCCAACCCCGGAAAGTCGGGGTCACCCGCCCGGGCCGCGTCGATATCCGCGGCGGCGCCCTCCAGGTCGTTCAAGTCGATGCGCACCATGGCGCGCCTGAAATGGGTCATCCAGGGGTTGGCCGCGTGTTCGATGGACCTGGTGTAGGCCTGCTCGGCGGCGCGCCGGTCGCCCCCCAGATAGGCGAGTTCCCCTTGCAGTTCGTACCCCGGCGCCGACGCGGGGTCCGCCGCCAGGGCCTGCGCCACCAGCTCCGCGGCGCGCGCCGCGTCCTTGTCCATAAACGCCAGGCGCGCGAGACCGAGCAGGGCACGCGGATTGGCCGGGTCCAGGGCGCGGGCCTCATGCAGCCGCAGGCGGGCGGCGTCGCGCTCCCCGAGATTCAGGTGCGCCTCACCGACCAGGGCACTCAATTCGGCGCGCAGCCGCTTATCGTCGCCCTTGGCGGCCCCCGGGTCGATCGCGCCGATGAGACGCAGAGACTGCCCTTGCAGCAACAGGGCCCGGCCCAGGTCGGCCAGGTCCGCCGCCGCCAGGCCCGGCGACTGGGGCACTGCGGCCTGCTCGCGTTGGGAGTCCGGTTGAATCCGCAGCCGTCTGAGGTCCTGTTCCGCCTCCGCCCCCTGCCCCAGGTCGAGGCGTACCCGTACCAGCAGTCGCCGCGCCGCACTGTCCGTCGGCGCCTGTTGGAGCCGGTCCTGCAGCAGCATCAGGGCGCGGCGGTGTTCTCCCTGTTCCAGTGCCGTGCGGGCCGCCGCGACCGCGGGCGCCTCGGCCGGGACAGGGTCCTCCCCGGCGCCGGCCGGCGACAGCATCAGACACAGGACCAGCGCGAGTAAAACGGGGGACGCGGGGCGGGACATAGCGGGGACTCCGAAGCAGGCAGGACGGGACGCGCACCAGGTTAGCCGAGGCGCAGCCCCAAGCCAACAGCGCCGGCGACACCGGGTGCGACAAGAACTGATGCGTTAACGCACATGTCGTAGGGTACAGCTACAGCTACCGAACGATCTCACGGACCGGGCGTCGTTGTCGTCGTCGTTGTCGTAATCGTGGTCGGATTATTCGATTACGACAA
>NZ_CAIKKU010000223.1 GCF_903828115.1 uncultured Thiodictyon sp.
AGAGTTTTTCAGCGCCCAAAATTACTACCCTAGTTTTCAGCAGCCGATTGTGCTGAGAGTTCTTCTTGGCCGACAGAAATTTGAGTCAAGATGATTGCTATGGTAGCGCATCGAATGAGTGTTCGCCGGGAATTGCTGGCATGAATCTGAAGACTCACCACAAAGACACAAAGGACACAAGAATTCCTCTTCTTTGTGCTCTTCGTGCCTTTGTGGTGAATCCCAAGGCCCAGAGGCCGAGGCGTAGCCGCATGAATCAGAGGGCACACGACAAGAAATTCTCTTCTTTGTGTCCTTCGTGCCTTTGTGGTGAATCGTAAAGGAGGCCGCGATGAACCCTGTATGCCCCATGTGTGGCGGTACCCGAACCCAGGGGCTGACCACCTTTACCGCCGACCTTGGCTTCGGCGTCGTCGTGGTGCGCCACGTACCGGCCCTGGTCTGTGACCAGTGCGGCGAAAACTGGCTTGACAATGGGGTTGCCGAGACCCTGGAGAGCGCAGTGGCCCAGGCCCGCTCCAAGCACAGCATCGTCGATGTGACGGAATGGCAGGACCGGGCGGCTTGAAGGAAGGCGCTTTGACGGCTTACGGCATATCTTTATGGAAATGCGGAGGAGGACGTGGATAGCGCAACAGAACAAACTGCACGGGTCTTCCTGGAACGGGTGCGCGAACACTACGACTTGGCGGGCGCCCTGCTGTATGGCAGCCGAGCCAGACATGATGCGGGCCGCGAGAGCGACGCGGACATTGCCGTGTTGCTGCGCGGCGCCTCAGGCGCGCGTGTCGATGCCGCACTGGAGATGGCCGGCATCGCCTTCGACGTGATGCTCGAAACCGGCGTGCTGGTGGACGCGATCCCGTTCTGGGAGGACGAATGGACGCACCCGGAGCGGTTCGCCAACCCGGCGCTGATCGCCAACATCCGCCGCGATGGCGTGCCGTTGCCGACGTGACCTATGGGGATCGAAGGAAGTGTCGAGATCCAGCCGAAAGTTCGCCCGCTTTTCCGAGCGTGTGACATAAATGCCATTGAAAAGATTATGTTGCCGGCGTTTCTGAGGCGCGATCATTTGCGTGACGTCACGAAAATGATCGTCCCCGGTCGGCTTGATCGAGCGAGTCGCCTTAGCCCCGAAGGGGCGCGACAGACCAGCCCAGGGCAACGCCCTGGGATCGCGCTATTTCGTCCATGAGCCCTGAAAGGGCGTGACATAGATGCCTGACCATTGTGCTGATTTCGTATGTCACGCCCCTTCAGGGCTGGTTTTCTTGAACCGCCAACCCAGGGCGTTGCCCTGGGCTGGTATGTGTGACCCCGTTGGGGTCATCAGGGAAGTAGGATGGGCAGAGCGCAGCGATGCCCATCTTTGCGCCTTTTTTTCTTTGTGTCCTTCGTGCCTTTGTGGTGAACTCTTCGAACGCATGAATATCAATGACCTGAAAGCCTTCGCCGGACTGGACCGGGATATCCGCGCGGCCCTGCTGGCCCAAATCCGGGATCTGTGGACCCATGGCTCCACGGCCATCGAGGGCAATACCCTGACGCTGGGCGAGACCAAGTTCGTGATCGAGGAAGGTCTCACGGTCTCGGGCAAGCCGCTGAAGGACCATCAGGAGGTGATGGGGCACGCGCGCGCGATCGAGTTGATCTACCGCTGGCTGGATACGGGGTTCACGCAGGATCAACTGTTCGACCTGCATCGGGTCGTTCAGTCCGAGGTGATCCTGGACATCTTCAAGCCCTTCGGGGCCTGGAAGTTGGAGCCCAACGGGACCTACGCGGTGACCGCGGACGGGAGTCAGACCTTCATCGAGTACGCCGCCCCGCGGGACGTGCCGGCGCTGATGACCCAATGGCTTGCGGAGCTGAATCGCTTATCTCAGGGCAACCTGAGCGAGGCCGATGCCATCGCGGCCTATGCGCACCTGCACCTGGGTTTTGTCCATATACACCCGTTCTGGGACGGCAACGGGCGCATGGCGCGCTTGCTCTCCAATGTGTCGGTGCTGCGTTCGGGCCACCTGCCGGTGGTGATCGATGTGCAGGACCGCAAACGCTATATCGACACCCTGGCGGAGTATCAACTCAGGGCCGGTCAGTTGAACCCCCAGGGCGGAATCTGGCCAAGCCCGGACCTGGAAGGCCCCTTTTTGGCCTTTTGCGAGGAATCCTACTCCGCGACTCGTGCGCTGGTCAGCCAAGCCCGGTTCCAGCAAGCCAAGAGGGCTCAGTGATGGCGAAGAAGAGTCACCACAAAGGCACAAAGAGCACAAAGGAAGAGAATTGTATTCTTTGTGTCCTTCGTGCCTGTGTGGTGAATCTTCTTGGCGGTGAACCAACTGGACTGAGAAAGTCATGACGGATAGCGATCGGATCTCGGTGCTGAAGCGGCGTCTGGACGCCTTGCGCCTCTTATCCAAGGGGGCCTTGGAGTCGCTGGAGGCGTGGTATGAGGTGGAACTGACCTACACCTCGAACGCGCTCGAAGGCAATACCCTGGCACGCCAGGAGACGGCGCTGGTGTTGGGGCAGGGGATCACGGTCCGGGGCAAGCCCCTCAAGGACCATCTTGAGGCGATCGATCACCAGGACGCCTGGCGCTTTGTGCGAGAACTGGCGCAACGCGGGGCGCCGATCGTCGAGTACGACATCCGCCAGATCCACGCCTTGGTGCTCGGGCGCAGCGACCGGGACGAGGCGGGCCGCTACAGTCAGCGCCAGCGCCAGCGCATGATCTTAGGCTCCCTGGCGGTGCTCCCGTCGCCGGCCGAGGTGCCGGCGCTGATGGGCGATTTCGCCCGCTGGCTGGCGGCGGCGCCGGCGGACCCGGCAACGGCCGGTGAGGCCCACTATCGACTGGTCGCCATCCATCCGTTCACCGACGGCAATGGACGTACTGCACGCCTCTTGATGAATCTGATCCTGTTGCAGGCCGGATTCCCCCCCGTGGTGATTGCGCCGGAACAGCGGCCGGACTATGTGGACGCGCTGGAAACCCGCCATGTCAGCGGCGACACCGCTCCCTGGCAGGCCTTCATGGAGGCGCGACTGATCGAGAGCCTGGAGCGCTATCTGGAGATCCTGGAGAAGGAGCAAGGTCCAGCGGGGGCGGGGGCATGATGGCCATGCTCAAGGTCCTTCAGCGGCTGTTCAGCATCGGCACCTGTGCGGCGGACGACGGGGCTCTGGCGCCCTTGCTGACCGGCCTGGCGCACCTGAGCACGGACGGGGGCCGCTGGGTGATCAGTCGCCAGCTGTTGGGGCTGAGACTGACCCTTAGCGACGATCAGGAGGCAGTCGCGGCGGTGTTGGCCACCCAGCTTGAGGTTCGCACGCCCTGGGTGCGACTACTCGCGGCACGTTGCCGGGAGGCGGGGCAGCTCACGGATGCCAATGCCCTGGTGCAGTTGGTGAGCCGCCTCGGCGGGGCGGCGGCCTGGGTCGAGGCCGCGATGCCGCAGGCGACCCTGGACCCGACCACGTCGACAGCACTGGAGCGCGAGCTCTTCGGCTGCACCGCGGACCAGGCGCAGGCGACGCCGGTGCTGACGCGCGTCATGGCCGGGGCAAGCCAACTCGCCCACTGGCAACAGGGGCCGCTGCCCGTGCTCAACCCGATCGATCGGACTGGCGAGCGAGTGGATGCCAACTGGTGCCCCGGGCGCCTGTTGGCCCATCCGGATGGCGCCGGGCCGGACGAGGACTTCATCCTGTGTGGCCGCTGGCCGGGCGAGGAGGGGGCCGATCCACTCGCTTGGGTGCAGCGCGGCCCGTGGCCGTTGCTGCTCGCGGCCATCGGCTATGTGCAGGATTCGTGGGCGGCGGAGGCGCGCGGAGGGTTGCTCCTGGAGTTACCGCCCGGCCAGTATCCGCACTATCCGACCGAGATCGCGGTGCTGGTGGCGGGGGACGACGGCGCCGAGGTGCTGTGCGGGTCACTGGGCGGCTTCGTGCTCGGGCTGCTCAGCCGCCTGAATATGGGACTCTTTCCGGCGCCCTTGACGGATGCCGCACTGAATACCCGGTTGTCGCCACTGATCGGTGAGCTGCAACGGCGCCAGGTCTGGCGCTTCCAGGAGGGGCTTTCCGGTCAGCAGGGCTTCTATCGGGTTCACCCGAAATTCTCGGACGCCTGCTACCAGATCAGCGGCGTGCGTACCTTGGGGCTCAATGCCCGGGGCCTGCGCCGGGCCATCCGTGAGCAGGCGGAACAGTGGCGGATCGAGCGACAGGGTCTGAAGAGTTCACTACAAAGGCACGAAGGACACAAAGAAGGACTATGAATTCTTGGTATCCTTTGTACCTTTGTGGTGAATCTTCTTGGTGAGCACCTGCGGGTATGCGGGGAACAGTTATGCACCACAAAGGCACAAAGGACACAAAGGAAGAAGGAAGAGTTCTTTGTGTTCTTCGTGCCTTTGTGGTGAGTCTTTTGAGTGAGTGCGCAAACGCATGTGATTCTAAGGGGGCAGGGCGCCATGCAATCGGTAGCTGAAGTCAGAGAGCGGTCCAATTTTCTTGCCTCTGTGGTCGTCGATGCAGCGATCGAGGTGCATCGGATTCTGGGGCCTGGGCTCTTGGAGTCCGCATACGAAGCGGCGCTCGCGTACGAGCTTGGGTTGCGCGGTATCACAGTCGCGCGCCAGGTATTGCTGCCGGTGGTTTACAAGGGTGAATACTTGGATGCCGGCTTTCGGTTGGACCTCGTCGTGGAAAAGTTGCTCATCGTGGAACTGAAGTCGGTCCAGCATATTGAACCGATCCACGAAGCGCAGTTGTTGACCTACCTGCGCCTGTCCGGCCTGTGGCTTGGCCTGTTGCTGAACTTCAACGTCCCACTGATGAAAAACGGCATCCGTCGCATGGTCAACGGCTAAAAATATGCACCACAACGACACTGGCGGAGAAGAGTATTCACCACAAAGGCACAAAGGACACAAAGAAATACTCTTTCTTCCTTTGTGTCCTTTGTGCCTTTGTGGTGAAATCTTCCTCCGGTGTTGTCTGTGCCTTTGTGGTAAATGGAGGGCCGCGGTATGACTGAGGTGAAAGAGATGGATTTGACGCCGGAGTATGTCGCGGGGCTGGCGCAGCGGCACCGCTGGGCGGCGACCGGTGTCTCGGACTATCCGCCGCGGGACCCGCTGGTGGGGCAAACCCGATTCTTCAACCGCTACCGGACCTTTATCCGGACGGTGGATCAGGATCAGGACAACTTTGCCCACGTGTTCGCGGTGGAGGGGGAGTGGGGTCGCGGTAAGTCCAGACTCGGCCACGAGCTGATCGCCCAGATCAATGACTGCTCCAAGGGGTGGTACGTCCGTGACGAGACGGGTGCGCTGGCGTCCGCCCCTTTGTTCGACGACGCCCACCGACGCGATGAGTACCTCGGGCTCTATATCCGTTACTCACAGTTGGCATCGGATTATCAGAATTCGGACAACTGGTTCGCGTTCGGGCTGTACAAGGCGCTGCTGCCGTTGGCGACCCGGGCCTTCGATGGGTCGATCCAGAGCGAGATCGCACGCCAAGCACTGCGGCGCCTGGAGCCCGAGGGCTTCGATCCCGCACGCCTGCGTGAGCTGCTGCAACTGGATGCGGCCCACACGGAGGAGCAACTCTACTTCGAGCCTAAGCTCGTCATCGATCTGGTCCAGGCGGCCTATGGGTATCTGCGTGACTTCGGTATCCGCTATGTCCTGGTGGTACTGGACGAGTTGGAGACGGTGGCCGAGGCGGCGACCTTCGGGCTGGAGCAGGACGATGCCAAACGCATGGACGGCCAGGCGATCCGCCTGATCGGCAAGGCCATCAAGGAGGAAGACCCCCGCCGCGCGCTGCCCTGGCTGCGCTACGTGGCGCTCTGCTCGCCGCTCTTGGGGCAGCAACTGCGCGAGATCCAGTCCACGGCCAGGCGCTTCGAGCTGACGGAGCTGGAACACAACGCCTTTGCCGACGTCTCCGATTACCTGGCGCAGTTGCGTTTGGCGCGCAAGCTGGCCTTCGATTACCCGCGGGGTCTGGTCGAGGCGGCCTACGCCATGAGTGGCGCCAACTTCGGCTGGTTCAACGTGGTCATGGCGAATGTCGATGCCGTGCTGGAGCAGTTCACCGCCGCCGGCAGGCCGATCCCCGACACCGGGCTGGTGTTCGAGGCGGTGCTTGCCGGCTCCGGACGGGTGGCCGCGCATGTGCTGGACGACAACGCCATCGAGGGCATCGATACCTCAGACCAGGTGCTCTTGGCACGCGCCCGACAGTTGCTGTTCGGTCAGTTGCCGATGGCGCTGGGCGATTGTCCGCCGCGCATGACCGAGCTGCTGGACCACCGCAACGAATACAGTGAACCGGTTGCCAGCCGGTACCGCCGGGTGCGCTGGGACCGGCTTGACTGTCGGCGGGCCTTGGAAGATGCGAAGTTCCAGCGGAACAATGAGGAGTGGTTCTACCCTAGCGTGGAGCAAGGGCTGAATCTCCGGGCCCTGCTGCAAAACCTGCGGACCTTCGCCATCAAGGAGTCGGAACCGGACGCCTTGCTGATCCCGTTGTCCCACGGTGAGTTCAAGCACTTGGTCGGTCTGTTGTACGCTCATCCGGCCGCTGAGTTCGCGGCCGACGCGCTCTGGCAGAAGTTCGTGGGTACGGACAAGGAACTGGGGCCGGAGGAGGCAACCCACCTAGGCCCGAGTGTCGCGATGTTGCTGCGGCTGGATCTGCGTTATCGCACGCAACAGAACAACTCGATGATCTTTCGGGACCCGGGCTACGCGGATGCCCACAGCGCGGGTATGCGTGACTTCGAGCAGGACTGCCGGGCGGATCTGAGCCTGCGGCCACGCACCCGCCTCACGGGCCTGTTCCGGCTGCTGGATCGCAACTGGCAGTATGACGAGCCGGCCTATACCAACAAAGACTCGCTCGTCGTGCAAGGCGCCCCCCATGCGCGGGGCCGCGGGGGCAAAGGGGGGCTTCAATTCTGCGACGCCTTGATGCTGCACCCGGACAATCAGGCCTGGTTTGCCTGGGTGAGCAGTGCGGAGGAGTTGAACCGGTTGCATGCGCTGGCGTGCCGCGTGCGCGGCGACGACGGCCGCTTCCCGGTGATGGCCTTCACCGGTTCCCTGGGTGTCCTGGATTACTACGATAAGGGTGGATTCGACGACGACCCCAGGTATGGCAAGGACGACATCCTGCTCTATTACCTCAACAGTTCCGAGCTGGATGTCGTGGAGCGGATCGGGCTGCTCCCAGCCTACCGGTCGGGCTTCGAGCTCAAGGACGAAGCCTTCACGACCAAGTTCAAGAGCCGCCTCCACGGCATTCGGGACTTCACGTACATCGCCATGGCCCATTGGCGCCACCGCCTGGACACGCGGGGCCTGATCGCCTGGCCGTTGCGCCCCGGGGGCAAGCTCAACCTGGAGGACCGCGACCTGCTGTTTCGGGGTTGGAGCCTGTTGGCAATCGAGGAGCCCAAGCTCGGTGGACTCCAGGCGCTGCTGCCTGGGCATGGGGTGGATGCACAGGCCCTGGCCGCCTTGTTCGGGCGCCTGACCCTGAGCAGCCGGGTGGCGAGTCAGGGCTATGACAAGAACGAACATGCCGGCTTGTTCCTGGACCTGGATCAGCCCGAGCAGGCCCAGGCGCGCTTCCCGCCGTTCCTGGCCCGGATCGCGGACCCGAGTAAGCCACGCACCTGGACCCTGGAGCAGGCGCGCTTCAACTGGTACTGGGGACACTTGTCGAGCGCTTCAGGGCTCTCCGCCAAGAACGTCTTTGAGGATTGGATGTGGTGGTGTGCCGGGCTCAATCTGCTGAAGATCGAGGATGAGACCCTGCGGACACCAAAGTGGATACAGGTAACCGGGGCCGAGTTGAAGGCTGGGGTGCAGATGGCCGGCAATTGGCTGGACGCCCCGACCGCGGACGGCTACCGGGCTGCCGTGAAGACCTTGGAGCGGGTCTATGGCATGGACAAGATCCCAGGCTATTTTGCGCCCAAGGATGCCTCGCCCCAGGGTACCCAGACGACGGAGGCAGTGGATCGCATCGACAAGGCAGAACGCTTGCTGGCGGATCTTGCAACGCAAGAGCAGGCCCTGACGGAGGTGAGTGACCTCACGACGATCCGCGAGCGCCTGCCGGCCTTGATCAAGGCACGCTCTGGGGTCCGGGCCCTGGTGCGGTTGGTGCGTCCGCAGCAGCTACCCAGGGTCACCATCGACCATGTACGCACCTTGCGCCTGGAAGATACCAGGCTGTCGCTCTATGAGCGGGTGGAAAGCGCCAGACTCTTTGCCGAATTCGTCGATCGGACCGGGACGGCCATTGCCGGCCAGGCCAGCGCCCTGATCGCCCGCATCGATGCCGACGAGGACGCGCAGCCACCCTTTCCCCGGCGGCTGTTCACGCTGTCTCTGGAGACCATCCGAAACATCCTCGCCGGCGCCTTGGAGCGGACCGCGGACACGGCCACACAACAGGAGGAAACCAATGCCGGAAGCGAGACCCTGCTGCATTTTCTGCGCTCCCTGCAATTGGACAAGGCCTCCGAACGCCTGGACTTACTCGGCCACGAGGTGGGCTATGACCCGCTGACCGGCGTTACCAAGCCATTCGAGGAGGTCAGTGGTTACATCCTGCACGCCTACCGGCAATTCAAGGAGAAATACCAGAGCGCCTGGAGTCAGACCGAGGCGGTCAGGGTCCGTATCGACACGGCGCGACGGGTATTGGACCCGTTGCCGACCGACTATGCTGGCCCTGATCACCCTGCCTTGCTGGAGGGCTACCTGGGCCAGCATCAGCAGATCGCGGACAGTTTCAATGAACTGGAGGAGCAGGCGGACGAGCAACTGAAGAAGATTCACGGCCAGGCGCGTAAGGGTCAGTTCGTTGCCATCCGGGACGTGCCGGACACGCTGATGAAGTCGCTGATCACCCAGTCCGCGGTCCTGGGCGGACAGGTGCAGAGGATCGAGAACGTGATCGCCTCCTACCAGGCAGCGAAGCTGGAGGCCGCAAACAGTGGCCTGCGCGTGCAGCTCAATCCGCTGTTGCGGGCGCGCGGGCTGGTGCCGATTCCGCCGCTCGGGATGACCGAGGTGGGCGCCCTGTCGCTCCATGACCTGAATGTCGAGCTTGATCTGCTGGTACAGGGATGGCGCAGGTCTGCCGAGCGCGCGTTGGCGGACACCGGCATCAGGGTGGAGCGCTGGTGCGAGATTGCCCGGGTGTTGTTGGATGACAGGCAGCCGAGCTTGTCGAGCGAGGAGCAGCAGGTGCTCGTGGACAAGGGAGTGCTTCAAAGTCGCCTCACCTTCGGAAACGCCATCTGAACCCAGGAAGAAGATTCACCACAAAGGCACAAAGGACACAAGAATTCAATTCTTATTCCTTCGTGTCCTTCGTGCCTTTGTGGTTAAGCCTCTTCTGCATCAACGCATCATAATATGCCACCACAAAGACACAAAGGACACGAAGAATTCAATTCTTATTCCTTTGTGTCCTTTGTGCCTTTGTGGTGAATATCTTCGGTGGTGACTATGACCTGGAGTGCGTAGCATGATGGTATTTCTGGATTCCAGGCTTGCCGGGCATCGCCGCGGACGCTTTCTCGCGGCGGCGCTGCACGCACAGGGGTTTGGGGACACCCTCCCGGAGGGCGGCGTCTTGCTGATGATCGGAAGGGATTTGCAGGCGTCGGGGGATGCGGACCGGGATGCACTGACGGCCTGGTGCGCGGCACCGGGGCGTACCCTGTTGCTGTTGCCGCCATACGATGAGGGGCCGGTGCTTGCGTCTTTGGACTGGACCATCGGATTCAGGGACGCGGTTGCGCAGCCCGAAGGACGGCGTGTCCCCGATCTGCTGGCGCAGGAGACCAC
>NZ_CAIKKU010000224.1 GCF_903828115.1 uncultured Thiodictyon sp.
CTCGCACCCCAATAGTGCATCGCGTCTCCGATTACGACGACAACGACAACGACAACGACGCTGCGGGCAGCGACTAAGCGTTCAGGGTCCCGCCGAGGTGGGGCCGGATCAGCTCGAGCATGGATTGATGGATCTTAAGGTTGCCGGCCACCAGATTGCAGGTGTCGAAATAGCGGCTGCCGCCGGCCAGGTCGGTAACGGTGCCGCCGGCCTCGGTGACCAGCAGGGCGCCGGCGGCAAAGTCCCAGGGGCTCAGACCCAGTTCCCAGAAGCCGTCGGTGCGCCCGGCGGCGACCCAGGCGAGATCCAAGGCGGCGGAGCCCGGGCGGCGCAGCCCGGCGGTGTTGAGTGTCATGTCCTTGAACATGGCGAGGTAGGCGTCGATGTGGCGCTGGTCGCGGAAGGGAAAGCCGGTGCCGATCAGGGCGCCCTCCAGTGAGGGCCGGGTGGCGACGCGCAGGCGCCGGTCGTTGAGCTGGGCGCCTTCGCCGCGGGCGGCGGTGAAGAGTTCCTCGCGCAGGGGATCGTAGACGACCGCGCACTCGAGTTGGCCGCGGTGGCGCTGGGCGATGGAGACCGCGAACTGCGGAAAACCGTGGAGATAGTTGGTGGTACCGTCCAGGGGGTCGATAATCCACTCGAAGTCGCCCTGACCCTGGGCGCCGCTCTCCTCGGCGAGGATGGCGTGGTTGGGGAAGCGGGCGCGCAGTTCCTGGATGATGGCCTGCTCGGCGCCGCGGTCCACCTCGCTCACGAAGTCGTTGCGGCCCTTGGCCTGGGCCTTGATTTGGTCGACCCGCTCGTAGTAGCGCAGCAGCACCTTGGCGGCGGCACGGGCGGCACGGATGGCAATGTTCAGTGTTGGGTTCATGTCCGATACCATACCCTAAGGGGTGCGCCTGGCAAAGATCGACAGTGGACGATATTCTTGAACGACCTTGGATCCCCATGACCGAACCGACCATCACACCGCCGCTCCCGCCACCCCTCGCGACCCTGGCCCAAATCCGCTTCGTGCTGGTGGGGACCACGCATACGGGCAACCTGGGCGCGGCCGCGCGGGCCATGAAGACCATGGGCCTGACGCGCCTGGAACTGGCGAACCCCCGCTCGCCGCCGGATGCGCAGGCACTGGCGCTTGCCGCCGGGGCGGATGACCTGCTCCAGCGTGCCGGGGTCCACGCGAGCCTGGCGGGGGCGCTCACCGGGTGTCGGCTGGTGATCGGGAGCAGCGCCCGGCTGCGCTCGCTCCCCTGGCCCCTGCTGGAGCCGCCGGCGGCGGCCCGGTTGCTGCTCGCGGAGGCGGCGTTGGGGGACGTGGCCCTGGTCTTCGGGCGGGAGAGCTCCGGCCTCGCCAACGAGGAGCTGGCCTGTTGCAATTCACTGGTGCACATCCCGACCGACCCCGGATTCAGCTCGCTGAATCTGGCCGCCGCCGTACAGGTGCTCGCCTACGAGGTGCGCCGGGCCTGGCGGGAGGGACAGGGGGCAGTGCTGGTCGATGGGCCGCGGGAGGTTGCGACCGCCGAGGCCCTGGACGGATTCCACACCCACCTGGCCCAGACCCTGATGGAGATCGGCTTCGCGACCCCGGACCAGTCCACCCGGCTCCTGATGCGGCTGCGGCGCCTGTTCAACCGGGCGCGGCCCGATTGGGTGGAACTCAACATCCTGCGCGGCATCCTGAGCGCCGTCCAGGGACGCAAGCGGGCTGGGCGTACGAGCGCGGTGCCGCCCGGGCCGACGGATGAAACCAAGATGCAATCCCATGTTTGACCGGCTGCGAGAGGATATCGCGAGCGTTTTCGAGCGCGACCCCGCGGCGCGGACCCGCTTTGAAGTCCTGACCACCTACCCCGGGCTGCATGCGGTGCTGGTCCACCGGCTGACCCACTGGTTGTGGCTGCGCAAGCTCAAGTGGCTGGCGCGGGTGCTGTCGAACGTGGCGCGCCTCTTCACCGGCATCGAGATCCACCCCGGGGCGGACCTCGGACGGCGTCTTTTCATCGACCACGGCATGGGCGTGGTGATCGGGGAGACCGCCGTCATCGGCGACGACTGCACCCTCTACCACGGCGTGACCCTGGGCGGCACCAGCTGGCAGAAGGGCAAGCGGCACCCGAGCCTGGGCCGCGACGTGGTGGTGGGGGCAGGGGCCAAGGTGCTGGGGCCCATCGTCATCGGCGACGGGGCACGGATCGGCTCCAATGCGGTGGTGGTCAAGACCGTGCCCCCGGGGGCCACCGTGGTGGGTGTCCCCGGCCGCGTGATCGAGTGCGAGCGCGACGCCGAGCGGCGGCGTCGGGCCGACACCGCGGCGCGGATCGGCTTCGACGCCTATGGGGCGACCCTGGATGCCCCCGACCCGGTGGCCAACGCCATCAACCGCATGCTCGACCACATCCACCATATGGACCAACGTCTGGAGGCCATGTCCCGCGCCCTGGAGGCGCGGGGCATCATGGAGCACTTCGACCACGACGCGGACCTGGATGCGGGCGTGATCGACTCCCCTGCGGCGGTCGCGGCAGCGCCGACGGGGCGCGCCGACCAGCCGGGCGGGGTTTTGATCCCTGATCCAGCCGCCGCCGGCCAAGAGCCCGCGGAGTAACTGAGGCATTAATTGATCAAGACGCTTGGGTAATGTACCATACCAAGGTAAACCCCTACCTGGAAAGGCGTTGAGCATGAGAAGGTCCACATGAGACTGACCACGAAAGGGCGCTACGCCGTGACCGCGATGCTGGATCTGGCCCTCAACCAGGGCAAGGGACCGACCGCCCTCGCCGACATCGCCCAACGGCAGGGGATCTCGCTGTCCTATCTGGAGCAACTCTTCGCCAAACTGCGCCGCCGCGCCCTGGTCACCAGCGTGCGCGGTCCCGGCGGCGGCTATAACCTGGGGCGCGCGGCCAGCGACATCCCGGTGGCCGAGGTCATCGCCGCGGTGGATGAAACCGTGGACACCACCCGCTGCGGCGGGGCGGGCGATTGCCTCAATGGGCGCCCCTGTTTGACCCACGAGCTGTGGCGTGACCTGAGCGACCGCATCCAGGACTACTTGCAAGGTATCACGCTCCAGCACCTCGTCGAGCGGCGCGACGGCGCGGCCTTGCGGGGGGCTGGGTGCAGCGCCGTCGACATCAAGCTGGACCTGGTCCCAAGCGGGGTTTCAACCGGGGTCCCCAACGGGGCGGCGGCGGCCCGCGCCTGATCCGTCGCTGGCCCCGTCGCTGGCCCCGTCGCCTGCGCCATCCTGATCCACGGCGCTGCCCCCCCAACGGCTGCCAGCCCCCGCCACTGCACCGGCCGCGCGGCGGCGCCCCGGGTGCGGGTCCCAAGCACCGCTACCGCTGCCTCGATGGTGCGGAGTCCCTCCGGTAAACCTGCGCTGCGTTGTGCGGCACTTGACTCGTCGGCCTGGAGTGACGGGTTATTGCCAGCGACTGCCCATTGGGCCTAGGATCGCACCTAACGGGTGTCGCCACAGGCGGCGTCGTCGCCCACCGGATCGCTGACCCCTGGAGGATTCTCCCATGGCCATCTCACTGACACCGGCCGCCGCCGCGCACGTCGCCCGGTTCCTCGCCAACTGGGGCAAGGGCTTGGGTGTATATCTGGGGGTGCACGCCTGCGGCTGTTCCGGTATGGCCTATGTACTGTGGTGAATCCTGCCGTGCTGGACTTCTCCAAGAATTATTTCGAGTTGTTCGACCTGCCCCTGGGCTTCACGGTGGACGCCAAGCGCCTGGCGGAGCGTTACCGTGCCCTCCAGGCGGTCACCCATCCCGATCGTTTCGCCGTGGCGGCCGACGACGAGAAGCGTCTGTCGCTTGAGGCCTCGACCCAGGTCAACGAGGCCTATCGAACCCTCAAGGACCCCCTGGCCCGGGCCAAGTACCTGCTGGAGCTGCATACCGGCGACCCCGGGACGGACAGCGAGACCAGCAAGGATGGGGCCTTCCTGATGGAACAGATGGAGTTGCGCGAGACCCTGGCCGAGGCGCAGACCAGCCCCAATCCCCGCGCGGCGGTGGCCACGGTGCTGACCCACCTGGCGGAGCAGAGTGTGGCCCTCGACAAGGATCTGGCGGGGCTGTTCGCGGCACCCTCTCCCGCCAGTCTGGACGCCGCCCGGGAACTGGTGCGCAAGCTCCAGTTCCTCGACAAGTGCCGTCGGGACGCCGAAGAACTGGACGCGGCGATCGACGGCCACTACTGACCGGCATCGTCGCGCAATGTTCCAACCTCAGACCAACCATGAACCCACGCAGGAGCGTGCGACCGTACTAACGTACTTCCGTGAGCGCGAATAGGCCCGGCGTAATCGTGGTTGCGGCCTGGCGAGCGGTCCGCGCAGCGGACCCTACGTGAATCTCGCAGGGTCCGCGGTGCGGACCAACGACCCACCGCGTGCGGGAGCAGGACCGGCGGCCGGCCGGGGTCAGGCGTTTCAGCACTGCTCCCAGGGCAGTCCGCGGAAGCGCCAGCCGCCCTTGGTACTGCGGTGGTGGTGCTCGTCCAGATCGCCCTCGAAGCCCTCGTCGATATGGTGAACCGCCCGCAGCCCGTCCTTGAGCAGGGCGCGGCCGGCCTCCAGCGAGCGTTTGCCGCTGCGGCAGATCAGGATCACCGGGGCACAGGGGCTATCAGGCTCGCACACGGCGCCGCCCAAGAGGACCTTGCGGATCTCGGTCGTGAAATGGGGGTTGACGATCCAGTCCGGCTCGTCGATCCAGGGTACGTGTACCGCCCCCTTGGGGTGGCCCACGAACAGAAATTCCATGGAGGAGCGGATGTCCACCAGGACCGCCTGGGGCTGCTCTTCCAGCATCCGGTGGGCCTCGTCCGGGGTCAGCGCTATCGGGTGATCGTCACTCACTTGGGGGTACCTCGATTGGTGGTCGTTATCATGCGTGGCACGCCGCGCCGGCAAACGGCGCGGCGGGACCGACAGTGTAGCAAGCGGGCGCGGCCGCCGGCCGCGCCGCGGCCGGAACCAACCCAGGAGTAACGCGGTGGCGAAAAAAAAGCTGAGCCGCTGGCGGCGCCTGCGGGTCGCGGCGACCAATCGCATCGCCCGCGCTCTGGTGCAACTGGTCGCGCGCCTGCCGCTCCCGGTGCTCCACCGCCTGGGTCACGCCGTCGGCTGGGCCTTCACCCACTGGCCCAACCGCCAACGGCGCAACGCCTTGATCAACCTGCGGCTCTGCTTTCCGCACCTGGAAATTCCCGAGTTGATCCGGCTGCGTGACCGCAATCTGGTCGAATTCGGCAAGACCTATCTGGAGATCGGCTACCTCTGGCAGCGCCCACTCGATCAGGTGCACGCACTGGTGCGGGAGGTGCGCGGGGCCGAATTCCTGCAACGCCCCCCCGGGCGGGGTCTGATCGTCCTGTCCCCCCACCTGGGGGCCTGGGAACTGGCCGGCCTGCACCTGGCCCGCCAGGGACCCACCGCCATCTTCTACAAGCCCCAGCGCTACCTGGATGACCTGATCCTGGCCGCGCGGCGGCGCTGCGGCGCGCAACTGGCGCCCATCACCGCCCGCGGCATCCGCGTCCTGGTCCAGGCCCTGGAGCGGGGCGACTATGTCGGCGTGTTGCCCGACCAGGAGCCCAAGGAGGACAAGGGGGCCGTCTTCGCCCCCTTGTTCGGAATTCCTGCTTATACTATGCTACTTGTCAGCAGACTGGCCCGGCGCACCGGCGCACCGGTGATTTTCATGTTTGCAGAGCGGCTGCCGGACGCGGCGGGGTTTCGGATGCATTGCATCCCCGCCCCGGAGGGCATCGACAGCGCCGACGATCTGGTTGCGGCGACCGCGCTGAACCGCGGCATTGAGCAATGTGTCAGCGTCTGTCCGGAGCAGTATGTTTGGCCTTACAAGCGATTCCGGCGTCGGCCGCCTGGCTTGCTCGGCATATACGACGGTCCCCTTGGTGACGTCGGTGTCCTCGGGGAACTTTAAACCCTGGTTCCGCGAACTGCGGTACTGGACGAATGAGCGGACGTATGGGGTTAATGGCGCTATTTTTGCGTATCCTTGCGAAAAGCTAGATGCGCTTATAGCCTCGCATGGCGGTGCGAATGTCGCTAAACCGTATCATTAAGGTGTTCAAGAATGCTATGGCTACCATACGTGCCCTTCTATTGTCGCTCTTTGGGGTCTGCGTGCTTCCGGGCGTGGGCTTGGCGATTCCCTGCGGCGATCTGAGCTGCGATAGCTACAATGGAGCAGTGGTGGCTCATGTGGGCACTTCTCTAGTCCATCCCGTGGTTCCCATGCCGCTTCCTGCCAACACCAATTTTTACACCCCACAGAGGATCGAGGGGGCTATGGTAGGTTCGGCATTCGCACCACCGAACCAAACGATGGTTTTTATCCGTTCCGACCCGGCGAACCCGGATGTGACGCCAACCGACTATGCCGCGCTGGGGAACCCGCTGGGGGAACCAATTCCGACGGGGCCTGTGATTCCGGTGGGCGATCAGAACGACCCCTTCACGCTCGACTCGACGGCCAACTTCAGAAGGCCGGCATCCCATCCTCCTGAGTACCAATACGCAATCACCGGACGCCTGCCGACGGCGACAACGAGCACCCAGGCTGTCGGCACATTGTCGTTCCTGTATGACGTACCTCAGTACCTGATTGGCTTCGACGTTTACGGGGTCGACGTGTTCAACCCGACAATAAATCCAAATTCTTTTTTCTACCTTTCATTTTTCGCGGAAGATGGCACGCTGATCGACAATCTCACGCTCGATCTCACGCGTCAGACATTGGCTGACCCTGGGGCGTACCCAGTGTGGTTTCAGACGACCGCCGGGACTAAGACGATCAAAGGGATAACGCTTTCATCGACGGATCGTTCCGGTCTGTCCTATGCAGATTTTCAGTATCAAGAGGTCTCTGAGCCGGCCGTGATTGCGCTGCTGGCGACTCCGCTCCTGATACTGCTGCCAAGACAGCGGCGTTTTCGTCTTCGCTCGACGAGTCCCGCATAGGCCGCAACGTGATCAAACCCCGGGCCACTTGAGGCTGTGCGTCGCTCCGCGTGCCATCGGGTTGCAACCCCAAACCCCGCGGGATGCCGTAGCAGTCTCCTTGCACGGGGAGATGGAGCGACGGTTGCTTCGTGTCGTCAATTGCAATTGGCGACGACATCATTGTGAGTCGTTGACGGCCTCGTAGATGTCCTGCTTGGGCCCCGCGCCCAGTGTTTTGGTCAAGCCGCGAAGTGTTCCCAATAATTGGAGCCGCGGCGTCTTATAAGGCCGGCTCGCTGGTTTCGGCAGGCGTTCCTCTGCTGCCGATGTTTCTTGCTGGTTCATGCTGTTACCCTCTCGTGATGTTACCGCGGCTGTTGCTCCAGCGCGCCAAAGATGCTGCATAAAGCACGCTGAAGCGATTAACCGAATCGAGGTTATCGCCCGCCTGCGGCAGCAGTGCATCCAACTGGGACCCGGGCACCGCCCGAGTCCGCGCCGACTCGATCTCGGCGAGGAGCGCCCCGCGGTGCAGCGTCCAGCGGCTTTGCGCTACCTCAGAGTAAAAAATCTTTTCGAGCGCCAGGACAGACTCCGGAAGTCGGCCGCGAAACGCTTGGCGCACCAAATACTTACCGCAGTCGTCTCGATACCAAAGATCCGGTGGTGTACTCAATAGGAACCTCGTGATCCGTAGGTCGAAGAACGGCGCCCGCACATCGATCCCATGCGTGCGTGCACTCCACCGATAAGCGTCCAGGGCTGCCCAGGTGGTGCTGCGACGGAACTTTAATATTATAGACCTGGTATAGGGATCCTGCCCCGCCAGGTAGGAGTCCCGGCGGTATTGCTCACGAATCTGCTCCAACAATGGCTGGTTCCGATATAACCATGGGGGGAGATAGGCGCGGATCACACGATGGACCTCGATCTCACGGACCAGCCGTTGGGGCAAGAGCCGGCGCGCCGCCGGTCTTGCCAGCCGGTCTCGCGCGAGCGCCCCAAGGGAAATTCCGCTGCGGCGGCTGACCTCCTGCAGCTCGCGAACGATCCCGAAGTCCCCTCGCGCCAGACGCGCGGTCGCGGCGAAGCCCGGATTGCCCCGAGTGTGTTCGTCGCCGCCAAATCCGGTAAGGATGACTCGGCAGCCGAGTCTGACTGCCAGCGCCACCGCCTCTTCCTGTAGCCTGATTTTGAATGTGTATGGCGACTCGGGGCGCGGGGTGAGATTAAGCCACGGCGACCCGTGACTGGGCTGATCAACAACCCCATGCCAATTCGACAGACCGAGGCAGGCGCGCGTGGCAGATATCGCCGCGCTCTCATCGCACCCGCCGTACCCCGGATAAAGTATGGACAGCGCGGCGACCTGGGTCGTCCCTGCTGCCGCTGCCTCGACTGCCGCGGCCGTCACGGAACTGGAATCCAGGCCGCCGCTCAACTCGCAGAGGACTGATCCCTCCGGCATTCGGTCGGACACGGCCAATTGCAGCAGGCTACGGTAATGGTCGGCGTATTCATTCAGTCGCCGGTATCGGATAGCGCGCGTGGGTTCCGCATGCCACCATTGACGCACCACCATCGACCCTTCCTTGCTGCGGAATTCCTGGCCGCCGGCAACGACCCCGATCCGCTCGAACAATGACAACTGCCGGTGTGGCGCGGCCGTCATCCAACAGGCCACCGCGACTTCCGACCATTTTTCGGCGAGCCCGGGCACCACAATGAGGCAGGCCTCCTCCGAGGCGATCACGGTGCCCCCTGACCGCCCCTCGCCAAAGAACAGCCGCCTATTTCCGAGAGCATCCGTAGCACCAAATAACTCGCGTGTCTCGCGATCATAAACCACGAACGCGAAGTCACCCAGCAGGTGGCGGGGGCAGTCTGTCCCCCAGCGAACATAGGCCGCCAGAAGCAGATCTTCGTCGGTCACCTGAGCCCGCCCTGCTTTAGGATAAGAAAGCGCTGCCATCAATTCCTGTGCTGCATCCAGACGGACATCGGCGGCCAAGACCAGGCGACCGCCAAGTGCCTGGTGCGGATAGGTTACAGGTTCGGCACAGGCGGGAGCGGCGCAGTGCAGGAGGCCGACGCCGAGGTTGCCATCGACCCAGACGCTGCGGCCGAAAAAGCCCAGAGATTCGATCGGATCGAGCAGCCGAGAAACCTCGTCAGCAGCAACCAAAGCACCGGGGGGGGCCAAAATCAGGCAGAATACGCTCATGATTCTCGTTGCCGCATCACTCCCACTGCGTGGTTTGCGAATATCCGATCCGGACCAAGCCTAATGCGTTCTACGCCAGCTTTTCGATATACCATCTTTGACCTATGCGTCGAGTCCGATTGCCCCTTGCCCGAACTGTTGCCCAGCGGCGTCGATAAACCTGACATCATCGTACACTCCCTGCCCCCTCACGAGGCCATTGATGAGGCGCCGCGAGAGATCCGGCGCTGGAACACCCCCGACGGTCGGACGCTACGGATCGCCGCCAGAACCGCTGGGGGGTATCTCCTGCGCTTCCCGGGCAACGCGGATTTCCTGATTTCCACGGATTGTTCCGAGATTCGCTATCGTTGCGAACAAGGTGTCGCCGGACCCTGGTTCCGTCACGCACTCTTGGATCAGGTCATACCTCGCACCCTAGCACAGGGCGGGCGTCTCGTCCTCCACTCAAGCGCCGTGCTCATTGCATCGGGCGCAATCGGTCTGATCGGAGGCTCGGGCCGAGGCAAATCGACACTCGCAGCGGCCTTTCACGCTGTGGGTGCCCACTTGCTCGCGGACGATTCCTTGCTGCTCGAAGCGGCCCCCGGAGGAATCCTCTGCGCACCGGCCTACCCGGGCGTGAGGTTGTGGCCAGACTCGGCGGCGACTCTCCGCCGCGGTATCGAGTCCCAAATCCCGCTGGGCTATGTTCCTGAAAAACTCCGCTGCTATCTCAATGGCAGTGGGCCATCGGACCCGCAAGCGTCTCAGGTTCCATTACGCGCCATCTTATCGCTGCGTCGTTGGCGTCCGCAAGATCGCATCAGCCGGGTCAGATTGAGTCGCTTGCCGAGCGCGGTCGCCGCGACCGAGTTGATGGCTCACTCATTCATGTTTGACATCGGTGACCGCGGTCACCTGTTCCAAACCCTCCAGCAGGCCGCCCGGGTGGCCTCCGCGATTCCTGTTTATCTGGCGAGATATCCGTCCGACCTCGCGCGCCTGCCGCAGGTCTGTGCCGAGCTCACGCGAGCAATCAATCAGGGCCCCGGGGGGGGCGTTGACTGACGAGTCGCACTCGCTTCAGCCGAGCCGTTGCGCCTATATCGTTTGGCCGCGGAGCCATTCGTCTGGTTTGGGCCCGCGTCGTCAATCAGTGCGGCTTCGGCCGTTCTGCCGGTCGATGAGTCCAGTCCGTCTCGGGTGCGGCCCGAGTATCGGACGCCGTGGTCACGGCTGCCCTGCCGCCGGCCCCGCGCAGCGGTATGAACCTGAGGCCTGACGTAACCGTTTCTCCCACTGCTACGCCGTCGAGTTCCACCCACGCATGGGCCTCCAGACCGCGGTCGTCCGCACGCACGCCGAAACAAATCCGCGAGTCACGACCTCGCCAGGTAAGCAGCCAATGGAGCGCGCAGGCTCGCGGCAG
Organism: uncultured Thiodictyon sp.; assembly: GCF_903828115.1. Lineage (GTDB taxonomy): Bacteria > Pseudomonadota > Gammaproteobacteria > Chromatiales > Chromatiaceae > Thiodictyon. The sequence continues at coordinate 10,630 of NZ_CAIKKU010000224.1, forward strand.
GCAGGTGATCCGGCCCTGAGCAAGGCGGGCAGCGAGTTGCACGGCATTTACCGCGTCACCGACATCCCGCTGACACTGCACAGGGACGCGCGCCGGGCGGCGCCGTCGGCAAGAACGTCGAATCCAACTCAGGGTTCCCGAGTAGCCGACCAGGCGTAAGGCGCAGGTGATGAGGACTAGGGCCAGCGCCGCTTGGAGCAAGGTCAGGACGCTACAGTTGTAGCGCCGGCGTAAGCCGCCCAACCGGCCCGGACGACTCATTGGGCGACGATCACCACGAGGCCGGCGGCGACCAGCGTATCGAGTAGTGCCCGCAGATCGTCTTGCACCTGCGCCGCCGGGGCGTCGAACTCACGGGTGATGATCTCTGCGACCTGCCCGAGCGTATGATCTCCATCAAGCAGGTCCCAAATCCGAGAACCGACCGCGTTGAGGCCGTAATATTGCTCGCCGCCGAGATCGAGGATGACCACCTCGTCGCGAACCTGCTGGTGCAGGACCTCCGGCGAGATCCGCACACGGGCGTTGAGTGTAACTGACATCAGTATGAAAACCCAGACATCATCAGCGGCCCTCGCGAAAATTGAATGCCCCGGGTGAGTAACTCTGATCCGGGCCGCGGGCGGACCGCAGCCAACACTGCATTCGGAAACCAACGCCGTGACCGCCCCGGCGGGACATACAGGCTAATATGACCAGCATCATTACCATATCTGCACTGCGCGCGGCATTAATGCCATTGCGGTTCAACCCGGAAAAGGCGCGCGACGCATCCGCCGCCAACGTAGACGAGGCCGCACTGGTTTCTGTTCTCAGAACTCAAGGTCTTGCTCCTCTGTGGTCGGAGCTGGCGGAAACCAGGCAAGTCCTGATCTCAGATGCGCTACGCCTTGAGCTGATCGGCAGCCGGGGGCTGGCGACTGCGCGCTATCTCTTGCAGCGCCGGAGCGCGGTTCGCGTCTCGGCCTATCTCAGCACCGCCGGTATCCGGCACGCGGTCTTCAAGGGCGCCGCAGTGCGCGAACACCTGTACGCCGACCCTGCGCTTAGGCCAGCCGTCGATATCGACGTCCTGGTCGCGCCCCAATCCCGCGTACCGGCGATCCGTGCGCTCATCCGGGAGCAGTATGGCTTCATGGGTGCACGTAACACCATCAGCCACGAGGCCGTCCTCACGGACCGGCATACAACCATCGACCTGCATTGGGCGCTGTTCCGCCCCGGGCGCAGCCGGTGTGAGTTGGCGCCCATCTTGCTGGAGACGGTTCGCCCGCTGGGGCCGCTCTCTGCCCTCAGTGACGACGCCAACCTGCTGGTTATGCTGGTTCATCCCGCCTTGACCAAACACGTCAACGGTCGTGGAGGCAGATTGATCCGTGCGGTGGACCTGGACCAGATGCTGGGCCGCATCCAACCTGATTGGGACTGGATTCTATCACTTATTGATGCGGCGGGGCTGCGTACCGCCGCTTGGGCGGTCCTGATTTGGCAGCGCGCCCTGATGGACACACCGGTCGATCCGGTCGTACTCCGTTACCTGGAGCCGGGCAGGTTCCAGCGCCGGTACCTCGGTTACTGGATCGACCACCAGTTGCCCGCCCGGTTGGGGGGGGTCCCGGGTCTGGTTCAAGGCGCCTTTTCCCTGGCCCTGCATGAGCGGGCCGCGGATGGGCTTCGCGCCATCGCCCAACTATTGAAGGGGCGGTTGGCGTCCGGGCGGACCCTGAGGCACTTGCAACGCCTCAGCCAGACCCTAGACTGAATCGCAAACTCAGGTCGCGTGACCTTCCCCCAGGCGATCCGCCAGGATGCTCGACAGCCCCAGGCTTGCCAACACAAACCCCAGGAACAGATAGAACCCCGGTGCCAGGCTGGTGCCGTTGGTGGTCAGTACCTCGACCGCCGTGCTCGCCTGGCGCAGGTCGCTGAGCTCACTGCCGACCAGGCCGCTGAAGCCAATATAGGCCATGAAGATGGCGATCACCAGCACGTCGGCCATGGACCATTTGCCGGAGCGCAGCGCGAAGAAGCGCACGCCGGGGGCGCGGCGCAGGCCCCGGTAGTCGAAGCAATAGAGCCAGGTTGCGATGACCTTGAGGGCGGGGAAGACGACGCTGAAGACGACGATCAGCACTGCCACCAGGATCAGGTCCGCGGCCCCGGTGCGCATCAGGATGGAGGCCACGTCGAAGACGCTCTTGCTCTGGAAATACAGCACCTGATTGGTGAAGGTCACCGGTTCACCCAGGAGTTCGATCGTGAGTCCCGTGATCCGCGCGTCGATCTCGATCATGGGCGTCAGGAGGCCCCCGGCCAGCAGGATGAGCGTCGCGCCGGTGAGCAGGACGAGCCGGAACTGATCGACTGCCGGGGGCGGGGCGCCGGCCGCCGCCCGCGTCCGGGGGGCGAGACAGAGGCCGAACAGGACCCCGACCAGGGCGAAGACGCCAAGCACCTGTTGCAGAATCGGCCGGCGGGCGGCGGCGACCTGCGCCTCAAGGGTCCGGTTGCAGGCGGCCAGGTCGGGACAATCATGGTCGCCCATCAGGGCCGCGAGGCGGGAGCGGTCGGTCTTGGCGAAGCCGACGGCGGCCGTATTCTGCATGAAGGCCATGAGTTGCGCCTTGATCTCCCGCTTGGCCTCGGGTTTGGACAGTTCCTCGACGACGCGTTGCGCGTAGTCCGGCACCTTGGCGCGCAGGCGGTCGAAGTCGATCAGCAGGTCCTGCAGCCCCTGTTGCACCAGCCCCTTGAGTTGATCGACCACGGACCCGCCGCTGTTGAGGTTGTGGCGGCGCAGGGACCGCTCCAACTCCAGCAGCAGGGTGTTCAGGACCTGCTCGACCGCCTGTTTGATCTGGGGCCGGTTGCTCTCGGTCAGCTCAAAGCCGTTGATACGCCGCTCGAGCACCGCGGCGATGCGCCCCAGCCATTGATCGGCGTCGAGCAGGCCGTAACGGACATGGTTGATCTCGCCTAAGTCGGTCTTGAGCGCCTTGACCCGATCGAGGTCGAGGATCAGGTGCACCGTCACTGCCAGGGCCGCGGTGAACAGCAGCAGGGCGAGGGCGCGGCGAACGATCAGTGCGCCGGACATCCTAGGACCGCGCTGCGTCAGGGCGCTGGCTTGCGGCGTTTCGCGGCCCCGTGTAGAGCAAGATGCCCGCGGCCGCCAGCACCAGGCAAAAGCGGAGCGTGTCGGCGAGAAAATAGGCGCGGTGGGCGTCTTGGAAGGCCGCGAGTTGCGGCGGCGGCGGGGTGCGCGGCACAAAGTCCAACTGGCGTCCGATCCCTACGACTTGGGGCTCCAGGCCGAAGTGGGTGAAGATCACCACTGCCAGGCCCAAGGCGAGCAGGGTCGTCGCGAGCCGCCGGGCGCGCCAGGTGATCGCGAGCCCCAGCACGAGGGCGCCCAGGACGATCTGGGTGCGGTTCCACGCCTGGAACAGGACCCGGTTCAGTTCGGCCGCGTGAACCCACAGGGCACTGGCCTTCTTGGCCGCGGTGTCCTGGGGGACGAAACCGGCCTGCTGGGCGAGCTTGGGGTTACGCGCGAACAGGTCCTCGAAACCCGCGAAGTTGTAGGAGACCGCGGCCCCCACGAGCACGGAGCCGCCGAGCCAGATGCCGAGGAGAAACGCGAGCAGGGGATGGTTTTTCATGGTTATTGAAGATGTCAAGCCCTGAAGGGGCGTTGGGTGCGATCAGAACTGATGTGTTAACACACATATCGTATGGTATACATCGCGTACCCACCAAACTGCCACGACCGCCGGAGCCGGGTACGCGATGCGTACCCTACAGCTAATGGACGTTCTCACGGACTGGGCGTCGTTGTCGTTGTCGTTGTCGTGGTCGGATTATTCGATTACGACAA